>CALMVI010000119.1 GCA_937873095.1 uncultured Acetobacteraceae bacterium
GCCCGCGCGGCGGGCCGCCCCCCCGCGGCCGGGCTGGGCCCGCGCCGCGCGGGCGGCGGACGACCGCGCGCCTTGATGGGGCCGGTCGGGCGGCTGTGGCGCCGCGCGCCGGCGTGGCGGCTGCTGCTGGTCTCGGCCGCCGCGTTCACCGCGCTGGCCGCGATGTTTCCGCCCTCGATTCCGGCCGGTCTGATCCGCGCGCCTCACGCCGTGCCGCCGGACGCGCATGCGGGCGCCCTGGCCAGCTTCCGGCCGCCGGCGCCGTCGGGGCAAGCGGGCGACGATGCCGCGGCCGTGGCGCACCCGGCGCCGGGGCTGCCCCGGTCGGGAACCATCCCGTTCGACGGCCGACAGCTTCCGCTGCCGCCGGGCGAGTGGCAGGTGATCGAGGTCGGCCGGTCGGCCGGAGCGATGGGCGCCGTCAACGTGCAGGTGGAGACGTTCGCCCAGATTAAGGGCAATTCGATCACCGGGGTGCTGGTCGCCCTTACGCCGGACGCGGTCAGCGGCGGCCTGCCGCCACCCACCTTCATGCAGACATGCCTGGCCGAGGACCAGATCGCCGGGCAGATCGCCCCGCCAAACCCGCGCAATCCGCTGGCCAACGAGTGCTGGGTGGTGGCGGGCGCGGTCCTGAGCGTGGCCAAGGAGGCCGGGCCGGGCACCGTGCACCTTCCGGAACTCGACCGTTTCAGCGATGCCGGCGTGACCATCCCGCAGCGCATGGCGGCGCTGAACTACAGGCGGTCGGATCAGGATGGCTGGTGGAGCGTGACGCTGTTCACCGCGGACGCATCGATCAACGTTGCGTCCGAACGCCGGCGGCTGCAGCTCTGGGCCAGGAACTATGCGGCGGCACTGCACCGCGGGTTCGACTCGGTCTCGACGGCGCCTGCCCGTACGGCGGGCTGACCCGGCATCGTAAGCAGCCTTATACTCAGCACCTGCTACCCCGAACTCAGGTCGAAACTGGCGAAGACCGCCCCTTCGGTGCCCGGTGCGCAGTTGCGCAGCACGAGCTGCTGGAACGAGCTCGTGGCATCGATGACGTCCAGACCCTGCTGCGCGAAAGCCTGCGGGCCGTAGACGCCGGAGGCCAGCAGCGGGTTGGTCAGGATCTGCGAGAACGCGTCGACCGCGACCATCGTGTTCAGCGTCGCCGGCAGCACGCTGGAGTCATGGTGATGCTGGGCGAACAGGCCGACGGCGAACTCCACCTCGTCCACCGTTTCGTAGAGCTCCGACAGCCTGGCGGCCAGCGTCTCGTCCCCCGTCAGCTCGGCGAAGCTCGTGACAGGCGTCTCGCCGAAACAGGCCTGGTAGGCGGTGAAGGGCTGCAGGCGGTGGGCGCGCGAGAGGGCATGCGCGCTCGCCTCGGCGTATCTCAGGAACCCCGGCGAGTTGCCCATGCCGAGACGCCCGGCCGGCTGGCGCGACGCGGCCGCGATCAGCGTCTCTGCGCCGTGCCGCTCCAGCACCGCATTGTTGAAACGGTACTCCGCCGCCGTGTACACCTGTCCGCCGACCTCGATCGCGTCGGGCACCAGCGAGTGCCAGCGGTACAGCAGGTCGAACTCGATGGCGATGCGGTTGATCCTGTACCAGCGTGTCTTCTCGGCGAAACTCCGCTGCAGCGACAGCTTGAACGGCGCGCCCGCCAGGTGGTTGATGTATTCGTTGATCGTCAGCTTGAGCAGCAGCACGATGTTGATGTTGCGCGCGGTCTGGAACAGGCGGTCGTCGTCCCACGCGGGATGGGCCTGCGCCAGCACGCCGCAGAGCCGGTTGTGCTCGCGCAGGAAGATGCTGCTGATGGCGGTGTAGAGGATGGTGGAGTTGCCGCGCTCCAGCCCGGTCGCGTACAGCCCCTGCTTGCGTGTCAGAAGCTCGCCGGCGGGCACGTCGAGCGAGCCGAGGACGACGTCCTCCAGCGTCTTTCCGTCGATCCGTTGCGCGAGGTAGGGCATCGTCGCGAATTGTGGGTTCAGCGTGCCGTGCACGTCGAACAGATGCGCGGGGTACAGGCCGTCCGCGCTGGTGCGCAGGCGCCCGCCGGCGCCGGTGCGCAGCAGTGCCGCCGTCTCGGCGTCCAGGCCGTAGATCTGGCAGAGGTCGATCTCGTGGTTCGACGTGTTCAGCCGGCTGTCCGTGCTGTCGGTGCGCAGGAAGCTGTCGGTGAACCACTGCGCGAAATAGCACAGCAGCGTGGAGGTGTTGGTGGACGGCACGAACGCGCGGCGCTCGAACAGGGCCACGACCTTGTCGATCGGCGGCAGCCGCGCGACGGCCGCGTCGTCCATCGGCGGCAGGTGCCTGCCGGTGAACCGCCGGTCCGTCAGCCCGGTCCAGGTCACGTAGTCCGACGAGGCTTCCGGCACGCCGCCCGCATACGGCACGCCCACCGGCCGGCCGGTCCAGAGCGAGTACGGCAGCGGCCGACCGGCCGTCACCTCGACGAGGTGGCTGATGACCCCGGCATTGACGAGATCGTGGATTTCGGGTTCCGACGTCACGCGTTCGATGACGCCGCCTGCACAGTCCTCGACCAGCGACTTGAACTTGTCGGCCAGAGTCATTGCCATAGTCATTGGCACGGTCATTGCCACGGTCATCGGGCTTCTCTCCCGTTTATGACAGGACCGTAATGCCGGCGGGCAAAGCTGGGCAACGTCGATTTTCGGCGGCAGCGTGGCACGCCGCGGCGCGGCATGCCGGTAGCCGAACCTTGCCTCCCGCGTCAGGGCATGATCGCTTCAGGTTGAACCTCAACCACGATGAACATGCTCGCTGAAACAAAGAGCTAGAGCCTGATCGCTTCTGGCAGCCAGAAGCGGTCAGGCTCTAGGAACGTCCCAACCCTGCAGGCCGTGCCATACCGATGCGTTCACTCCTCCACGCCGTCCTTGCCCGCTTCGTGACAATGGGCCGCCTCACGGTGCGCTACCCGGACGGGCAGGTGGCCGGCTACGGGCCGGGCGGGCGGCCGGCGGCAGGGGCCAGCATCGGCAGCTGGCGAACGGTGCGCGGGCTGCTGAGCAACCCGGCGCTGGTGTTCGGCGAGGCCTATGTCAGCGGCGACATCGAACCGGTCGACTGCCGGCTGGAAGATATCCTCGACCTGCTGTTCGGCAACCTGCACGCGGGCGGGCGTCACCCTGGCCTGGCCCTGCGCCGCCGCATCGGCCGGGCGCTGCGCCACGCCGCGCAGTACAACCCGGTCCCGAAATCCCGCCGCAACGTGGCCCACCACTACGACCTGAGCGGGCGGCTGTATTCGCTGTTCCTGGACCGCGACAGGAACTACTCGTGCGCCTATTTCGCGCGCGGCGACGAGACGCTGGAGGAGGCGCAGACCGCCAAGAAGCGCCACATCGCGCAGAAGCTGTGCCTGACCCGCCCGGGGCTGCGCGTGCTCGACATCGGCTCGGGCTGGGGCGGCCTGGGCGTCACGCTGGCCCAGGAGTTCGGCGCGCACGTCACCGGGATCACGTTGTCGACCGAGCAGCTGGCCGAGTCGCGCCGGCGGGCGGAGGATGCGGGTGTCGCCGACCGCGTGCGCTTCGAGCTGGAGGATTATCGCACGGTCGGCGGCACCTATGACCGCATCGTTTCGGTCGGCATGTTCGAGCATGTCGGCATCACCCAGTACGGACAGTTCTTCCGGCGCGTCCGCAGCCTGCTCGGCGAGGACGGGGTGGCGCTGATCCACGCCATCGGCCGCAGCGACGGGCCTTCGGTGACCAATCCCTGGATCGCCCGCCACGTCTTCCCGGGCGGCTATTCGCCCGCGTTGTCGGAGGTGTTCCGGGCGGTGGAGCGGGAAAAGCTGGTCGCGACCGACGTGGAGATCCTGCGCCTGCACTACGCCGAGACGATCCGGCACTGGCGCCGGCGCTTCGATGCGAACCGCGACGCCATCGAAGCGCTCTACGACGCGCGTTTCGCCAGGCTGTTCGAGCTGTATCTGGCGGGAAGCGAGTACTCGTTCCGCCACCTCGACCACATGGTCTGGCAGCTGCAGCTCGCCCGGCACCAGACCGCCGCACCGCTGACGCGCGACTACATGCTCGCGCCCGCAACGAGTGCGGATGCCGGCAAGCGCCCCGTAGCGCCGCCTACGCTCAGCAGGAGCCTGGGCGAATGATGCGCTCTCAGGACGTCCTGCTCGTCCACAGCGCCATGCCGCGTGCCTCCGGCGTGACGGGGGAGAAGCCGAGCCGCTCGTACAGCCGGTGAGCGTCGCCGTTGGCCATCAGGCTGACGTAGACCTCGGCCGGCACGTGGCCTTCGATGTGGCTCAGCAAGGCTGCCGTGATCGACGTGCCGAGGCCGCGTCCCTGATGCTCAGGATCGACGGCCACGTCGACGATGTGCATGAACAGCGCACCGTCGCCGATGATGCGGCCCATGCCGACGGTGGTCGTCCCGTGCAGGACGCAGACCGCAAACAGGCTGTTCGGCAGGCCGCCTTGCGCGGCGGCTGCGGTGCGCGGCATCAGACCGCTGACGCGGCGAAGCCGAAGATAGTCCTCGATGCCCGGCACGGCCTCGTGCATCACGTATCCGGCGGGCAAGTCGACATGACGCATGCGCGCCGTGTAGCCGAAGGTCCGTTCCGTGACCACGCCGGTGCCGGCCGGACAGCTCGCCTTTTCACCCTGCTTCGTGCAGTCCAGACTTCCCGGATGCTGAAACTCCGCATCATCCCCTGCCTCGACGTCAAGAACGGCCGCGTGGTGAAGGGCGTGAACTTCGTGGACCTGCGCGATGCCGGCGACCCGGTGGAGCAGGCCGAGCTCTACGACCAGGCCGGGGCCGACGAGCTGACCTTCCTCGACATCACCGCCAGCCACGAGCAGCGCGACACCATCCTGGACGTGGTCAGCCGCACGGCGGCGCGCATCTTCCTGCCGTTCACGGTCGGCGGCGGCGTGCGGAGCACCGACGACATGCGACGCCTGCTGCTGGCGGGTGCCGACAAATGCGGCATCAACTCGGCCGCCATCACCCGTCCCTCGCTGGTCGCCGAGGCGGCCGAGACGTTCGGCAGCCAGTGCGTGGTCGCGGCGGTCGACGCGCGTGCAACCGGGCCGGGGCGGTGGGAGGTGTTCTCGCATGGCGGCCGCACGGCCACCGGGCTGGACGCGGTCGCCTGGTGCCGCCAGTTGGAGACGCTTGGCGCAGGCGAGATCCTGCTGACCAGCATGGACCGCGACGGCACGCGCGGGGGGTTCGACACCGAGCTGCTGCGCGCGGTTTGTGCGGCCACCCGCCTGCCGGTGGTCGCCTCCGGCGGGGTCGGCACGCTCGACCACTTCGTGCAGGGCGCGCGCGCCGGGGCGACCGGGCTGCTGGCCGCCAGTGTGTTCCATTTCGGCACGTTCACCGTGCCCCAGGTCAAGGCGGCCCTGGCGCAGGCGGGGCTGCCGGTGCGGCATGGTCCAGTGCAGCAGGGGCCAATGCTGCAGGGGCCAGTGCGCCCGGGCGTCGAATCGGCCTAAGCTGCGCCACCGTGTCGCAGGAGACCGCCGCCCGTGGCGAAAAAGGCCGTCAAGCCCGCCAAGACGCCGCCCAAGCGCCGCGAAGCCGCCGTGCAGACCGCGCCCGCCGCGGTGCCGGATGCGACGCCGCTGGTGCTCGACCGGCTGTGGGACGTGGTGCTGGCGCGCAGGCAGGCCGACCCCGCCACCAGCCACTCCGCCCGGCTGCTGTCGCGCGGCATCACCAAGGTTGCCCAGAAGTTCGGCGAGGAGGCGGTCGAATGCCTCATCGAGGCGGTCGCGGGCAACACGCAGGCGCTGGTGGCCGAGAGTGCGGACGTCCTGTACCACATCCTGGTGCTGTGGGTCTCGGCCGGCATCCACCCGTCCGAGGTGTGGGCGGAGCTGGAGCGGCGCGAGGGCGTGTCGGGCATCGCCGAAAAGGCCGCGCGCCGCGCGCTGGCGCCTGGCCCGGTCACCCGCAAGATCCCCTGATACTCAGGAAGGCAAGCAGATGCCCGTTTCCGGCCTTGGGCCCTACGACGACGCCAACATCTTCGCCCGCATCCTGCGCGGGGAGCTGCCCTGCAGGAAGGTGTACGAGGACGACTACGCCCTGGCGTTCGACGACATCGCACCCCAGGCGCCGGTGCACGTTCTGGTGATCCCGAAAACGCCGCACGTCTCGTTCGCCGACTTCGCCGCAACCGCGCCGGCCGAAACCATCGCCGGTTTTTTCGCCGCGGTGGCCAAGGTGGCGAAGCAACTCGGCCTGGAAGAGCCTGGCTACAGGATATTGGCCAATATGGGCCATCACGCCCACCAGGAAGTGCCCCACTTCCACGTCCACATCTTCGGCGGCCGCAAGCTGGGCGCGATGCTTGCTTAGAGCGGGTTCATGCTGACTGTGTCAGCCCGACCCGCTCCAAGCTTCTGTTGGCGAGCAGCTCTAATTCGTCTCTTTCCTCGGCCAACGTCCGGTGTATGGTGGAGCGGCAGGCGTGGGCGAGGCACCGTTCGGGTGCGGGCAAGCCCGTGCAGTTCACGATGCGGGCGACACGATGGCGAAGACGGATAATTGGCAGCGGCGCAGTCGTACGGACAAGGGCTTCGACGAGTACGCGCCTTCGCCGGAACCGGTAAACCTTCCCTCCTACTCGCGGCGGCCAAGCTCCATGGCCGGACCGGCCGCAACCGGGCCGGAAGCGACCGCGGTGGTGAAGTGGTTCAATGCCGAGAAAGGCTTCGGCTTCGTCGAAATGACCGAGGGCGGGGGAGACGTCTTCCTGCACGCCAGCGTGCTGGCGCGCACGGGAGTGACCGCGGTCAGCCCAGGTGCCACGCTGAAGGTGCGCACCGGCCAGGGACAGAAGGGCCCGCAGGTGACCGAGGTGACCGAGGTTGACGAAAGCACCGCCAGCGCCGCGCCGGCGCCGCGCACGCCCAGGACGGGCTATGGCGGCGAGCGGTCCGGCGGCGGCAGCTATGGCGGCGACCGGTTCAGCAGCGGCGCCAGCGGCGGGGTCGGCGCGCCCAGGCGAGGCTTCGACTCGCCCCCGCCTTCCGGCCCCGAGCAGCAGGGCACGGTGAAGTGGTACAACGTCTCCAAGGGGTTCGGCTTCATCGCCCCGGAGGATGGCGGCAAGGACGTGTTCGTCCACGCCTCCGCGCTGCGGCGCGCCGGCCTGACCGATCTGGCCGAAGGGCAGCGCGTGACGATCCAGATCACCCAGGGCCAGAAAGGCCCCGAAGCCTCCTCCATCCGGGAGGCCTAGAGCAGCATCATCCAGACTGGAGACAGTCTGGATGATGAGGCTGCTCGAGCAACAAAAGGGAGAGGAGGTTCAGGCTGACACAGTCAACCTGAACCCCTCTAGGAGATCAGCCGGCACCTCGCCTAGGATGGTTGAATGACCAGCGTGAAGGCGGGGGCGGCATGAACCGGATTGCGGCAGCGGCACTGGGGGGCGCGCTCTGCCTGGCCGTGCCGGCATCGGCGGGATCGGGCGACCCGACCCGCATCGGGCGGGTGAACACCACTTTCCGCCTGACCGGCGACGACAAGATCGTGATCGACCGCTACGACGACCCGCGCGTGGACGGCGTCAGCTGCTACATGTCGCGGGCGGAAAAGGGCGGGCTGAAGGGCGCGCTCGGCCTGGCGACCGACCCCAGCCGTTTCTCGATCGCGTGCCGCGCCACCGGACCGGTGTCGCTGCACGGCGACGTGCCGGACAACGAGGTGGTGTTCGGCGCCAGCGCCAGCTGGCTGTTCAAGGAAATCCGCGTCTCCCGGCTCTGGGACAAGCAGAAGCGCGTGCTGGTCTACCTCGTGTGGAGCACCCAGGCGCTGACGCCTGAAGGCAGCCCCTACAACAGCGTGTCCGCCGTCGCCGTCGACCGCTGACCTGCCGGCACGACAGCTGCCGCGCAAAGGTTAACCGTTCTTAAAAGGCCTGAAAACTCCTGAGGGCATGTGGCGTCCGGCCGGAGCCGCGACGCAGTTTCCCGCCGTCCACGACAAGCCGCGCCAAAACGGATCGGCACCGTGGCCCATGGAGAAACTCACATGACCCGTTCGACCCTGCTTGCGTCCGCACAGCTGGCCGCAGCTCTCGCAGCCCTGCCGGCCTTGGCGGCGTCCCCCGCGCTGGTCCCCACCAACGTGGAAGGCGCCCGCGCCTTCGCCGCCCCTCCCGCCGGCTTCGACCCGCTGCGGGCCTCCGACGAGGATCTGGCGGCCTATGGCTTTCCCGCCCGCCCCGACGCGGTGACCGACCGCGCGGCCTATGCCGGCTGGGCGCACGCCATGCAGCACGCCCGCAACCACGTGCAGCCGGTGCTGCAGGTGACCAACATCCAGCACAAGCCGATGCAGCGCGGCGCCGGCAAGGCGCAGGCCGTCACCATGGCAGGCAGCGTCGCGACCACGTCGAGCAACTGGAGCGGCGAGGTCCTCTACAAAGGCCTGTCCTATTTCGGCAACACGTCGTTCTCCACAGTGTGGACCGAGTTCAACATCCCGGTCGCCCAGCAGGCGTTCGGCGGCTGCGACGGCGGCTGGGACTACTCCAGCACCTGGGACGGCATCGACGGCTTCGGCAGCGGTGACGTGCTGCAGGGCGGCACGGAGTCCGACGCCTACTGCTCGGACGGCTACACCGCCGCTTACTACTCGGCGTGGTACGAGTGGTATCCCTACAACGAGACCCGCATCACCAACCTGCCGGTCGGCCCGGGCGATGCGATGTTCGTTTACGTGCACGCCTACAGCCCCACGAGCGGCTACGTGTTCGTCGAGGACCTGACCAATGGCGGGTACGCATCCGTCGACCTGACGGCGCCGTCCGGCACCAGCCTGATCGGCAACAGCGCCGAGTGGGTGGTCGAGCGGCCTGGCGTGAACGGCGGGCTTGCCACGCTGACCAACTACGTCACCGACTGGATGTCCTACACGTATGCCGAGCCGGTGAAGGGCCGCGCGGTCACGCCCACGACTGCGGGCCGCACCGCCACGGCCTACAGCGTGACGATGACCGACGACAGCGGCAACGGGATTTCCTACCCGAACTCGCTTGGGCAGACCGGCATCCAGTTCTACGACGAAGGCAGCGCTTACTGAGCGAAAAGGGCCAGGGGCGTCATGCGAGGCACGCTAACGCATGACGCCCCTGGCCCTCCTCGTTACGACGGCGCAGACGACTGGCGAAGCTCCGCAAGAATACGGCTGTAGGCTTGCGACGCCGCTTCCGACACCCTCAGCGCAAACTCGACCTCGATGATGCTGAGCGTCTTGCGTGATGCAGGCGACAGGTTTTCGTGCACGCTGTTCGGCACGGACAGGATGTGCTGGTTCGTCACCAGCGAACTGCTCGCGGCGGCAGGCGAACCGGAGTTCACGACGACACTGGGTCCATCGCCGCCGCCCGTATGGGACCCGAGGCCGCCAGGCTGGTTCGTGCCGCTCAAGAAATCCTCCGTCGTGAAAGGTGCAGGCTGAACCATGACCGTCTTGGATCGAGCCGCCGCTCATGGTCCAGCCATCGATTGACCAGCATGTCACCGGTCAGGCGAACATTTGATCCGCTGCTGCTCTGACCTGATGATTTCAGGAGACTGCCGCGACCTGCGGCGGCTCCGCCGCTGGCAAAGAGGGGCTCAGCTGCGAAGCGTCGGCCGTCTGGCCGACGGATACGCCGTGTCGAGACGAGCTCGGCTTGCCGTTCACGCCGACATCGGCGCCGACGCCGCCGCCGCTATGCGATCCGAGACCACAGGTTTCTGCATCACTCATGACGGCCTCCATGGTTGTCGATACCGGTTGAAACGATTGCGAGTACGGTCGCATGTCTTACTCGGGACGCCGGTCCTTGTAGGCGCGCCTGGACGCGAACCAGCTTTCTTCTCCGCCGCGATACCACAGCACGGATCGGAATCCGAGAGAAACAAGCTGGCGCGCCTGATCGTAGGATGCGGTACCGAACGGACCTTCGCTCATGATGACAAGAGGACTATCGTAGTCGGTCCGTCCGTCATGCGTCCGCTTTTCCAGGACGAGGTCGCGCGGATTGCGCCAGAGCTCGTCGTCGCCGAGCCAATAAGCCGACGGAATGGTCGCAACGCCGCGCCCTACGTCGAACACCGCAACAGGCGGCGTCTGCTCGACAAGACGCGCCACGGCCTCGGTCGCCACCACCTGGCCGCCGGGCAACACGGTCGGAGTCGGCCTGAAATCACCGGTGACGGCGTCGTCCGCCACGACGCCCTCTGCCGCTTCAGAAGCAAATTCGGGCATGCCGATTTTTCTCAACGCAGCCTCGTATACAGCCACCGCGGGAAGTTGCGAGATGGCTCGCGTTGCATACGCGCCCATGCGCCAGATGCTGCGATTCGGCCAGCGCGCGGAGTAGCCTGCGTACAGCTTGCGCGCGCGGTCCAGGTCGCCGAGTTCGGCATAGGCGGCCATGGACCAGAAACTCGCCCATTCTTCCCAGCCAAGACCCGGCGGTCGCGTCTGCCCGGTTCGCGACGCCTGGGCCAGGGCAAGGTTCAGCTGTTCCGCCGCGCGGTCCGGCTGCCCCATGAACAGGTAGCACATCCCACGCTTTTCGAGCTGCCGCCCCGACCGGCCACGCTCAGGGTCGAGCCGCTGGATTTCGTCGAGTTGCTCGAGCATGGCAGCGGGCTTGCCGAGCCGGAACTCGCACTCGGCAAGCCCTGCACGCGCGTCGACGTCCCCGGGCTCCAACTGGATGGCAAGCTCGAATTGCGGGATCGCGGCCGCACAATTCTCGCCCCCGGCCAGAACGTAGCCGTTCGCCGCGATCACTCTGGGATTGCGCGGCGCCAGGCTCAGCGCGTGCGCCACCGCGTTTTTCGCGATGGAGAAGTCGCTCGACTCGTCCGGATCGTCGATCGCGATCATCACCAGGAGCGTCTGGCCGAGCAAAGCGAGCGCGTCGGCGTAGTTCTTGTCGATGGCAACCGACTTCAGCAGCAGCATCTTGGCCGCGCGCAACCCTGCCATGGACGAGTCGCGATCCAGCACCGAACGTGCCTGCAGGTAGAAATCGACCGCGTTCGGGCTGTCCGGCCGCTCGCGCGCCGCGCGCTCGCTCTCCACGTCCACCAGCGTGTAGTTCAGGGCGTTGGCGATGTGCCGCACGATGGTGAATTGCGCGTCGCCGATCCTGTCGCGCGCCACGTCGAACGTGTCGGCCCAAAGATGGCCGCTGGTCGCGGTGTCGATCAGCTGCGCGTTGATGTGGACGCCGGACGCGCCCTGGCTGAGGCTTCCCTCCATCAGGTAGCGCACGTTGAGCGCACGGCCGATGTCGCCGGCCGGGACCGCGCGGCCCTTGTACACGTCGGCGGTTTCGCGCGCGATCACCAGGCTGCCGGGGATGTGCGACAGGTCGGTGGTCAGGTCGTCGCTCACCGCATCGGCCAGGTAATCCTGGCTCGCGTCGCCTGTCAGGTTGCGGAACGGCATCACCACGATGGACAGCCGAGGCGGCTCGTGCGGCCGCGTCAACCTGACGGTGGGACCATAGGCCACGATCCCGACCAGCACTGCCAGCACCGCGCCCGCCACCGCGCGCCACGGCCAGATTCGCGCTGCCGGCCGCAGCGGCGTCGCCTGCTCCTGCTGCGTGGGGACCGGCGACGGCCCTGTTGTATCCGGCAAGGAGGCCGGCGGCTCGGCCGGCGTGCCTTCCTCGACAGGCGCCACGAAGCGGTAGCCTCGGCCGGGCACGGTCACTATGGCTTGCGGCTGTGCCGCAGGCTGCGCCAGCGCACGGCGCAGCGCCGATATCTGCACTGCCAGGTTGTTGTCTTCGACGATCGATCCGCGCCAGACCACCGACATGATCTCGTCTTTGGTTACGACGCGGTCACGATGTTCTATCAGCAGTTGAAGCACGTCGAACGCGCGCGAACTCAGCGCCACCGGCGCGCCGTCGGCGGAGAGTTCGCGCCTCGCGCCATCCAGTCGATAACGGCCGAAGCAGTAGATCGTGGTCGCAGCACCCGGCATGCACAAACCTGATCGGAGCGGCCGATACCTACGCCCGACCGTTTGCCGCTGCTAGAGCGTCATTCGACCGCTCAGTTCCGATACCCGGGATCGATCCGGTCCAGCCGGCGCAGCATCGCGGGCCACAGCAGACGGTTGGCGACGCTCTGCATGCCGGCCGCCGCACTCAGCTTGGCGTTCTTGTCGATCACCTCGGGATGCGTCGGATAGTCGTCTTGGCCCAGGATGCGGGTGCGGACCTGCATGGTGCATGCGCGCTCCAGGAAGTACATGCGCAGGAAGGCTTCGGCCACCGTGCGGCCGACCGTCAGCGTGCCATGGTTGCGCAGCAGCATCAGGTTCTTGGCGCCGAGATCCTGCTGCAGCCGCGGCCGCTCGTCGTGGTCCAGCGCCACACCTTCGTAATCGTGATACGCCAGGTCGTCGATGACCAGCTGCGCCGTCTGGTTCAGCGGCTTCAGCCCCTCGCGCGCGGTCGCGACTGCGGTGCCGTCTGGCGTATGCACGTGGATGACGCAGCCCGCATCCTCGCGCACCTCGTGGATCGCGGAATGGATGGTGAAGCCTGCCGGGTTCACCAGCGCCTCGCTGTCGCCCACGGACCGCCCGTCCAGCCCCACCTTGACCAGGCTGCTCGCGGTGATCTCGTCGAAGGTGAAGCCGTAGGGGTTGATCAGGAAGTGGTGTTCCGGCCCAGGCACCCGCGCAGAGATGTGGGTGAAGATCAGGTCGTCCCAGCCATGCAGCGCCACCAGGCGATAGGCGGCGGCAAGGTCGCGGCGGATGGTCTGCTCGGCAGACAGCTCGGTCATCTGGTCCATCGTGGCGGTCTCCTGGTTTCTGGTTGGCCCGCGTCAGTCCTGGCCCAACTCTACCGACATCGACTTGACCAGCGCCAGCACCGGCGCGCCGGCCTGCAAACCGAGGCGCCCGGCGGCGTCCAGCGTCACGCGCGCCAGCAGCGTGCCGCCGCCGACCGCAAGGCTGACCAGTGCCGCATGCGCGCGGCCCTCGGCCACGACCGCCAGGACGGCCGCGCGCAGCACGTTGTTGACGCTGACCGCCCGCGGCTCGTCGAGCGCCAGGATCACCTCGCGCGCCGGCACCAGCAGGCGCACCGGCGCGCCAGGCGGCAGATCGATGAGCGGCACGCGGACGATGTCGGCGCCGCAGGCCAGCTCGGTCAGGCGCCGGCCGGCATCGTGGCGCGCCACCCGTCCGCGCAGCACGCCCACCGCGTCCTCCCGCGCAGCCAGCGCAAGGTCGGCCCGGCCCGCCACCTCACCGACCGGGCCCGCGGCGCAGACCCGGCCCGCCTCGATCAGCACCAGCGTGTCGGCCAGGCGCGCCACCTCGTCCAGCGCGTGGCTGGCGTACAGGATCGGCAGCCTCAGCGTGGCGCGCAGCCTGGCCAGGTAGGGCAGCACCTCGTCCCGCCTCGCCTGATCCAGCGCGGAGAGCGGCTCGTCCATCAGCAGCAGGCGCGGCTGGGCCAGCAGAGCGCGGCCGATCGCCACGCGCTGCCGCTCCCCGCCCGACAGCGTGACGGGACGGCGGTCGAGCAGGCCCGCCAGCCCGAGCAGCTGCACCACCGCGTCGAACCCGATGCTGCCGGCCGGCGCGCGGACCAGCCCGTAGCGCAGATTGGCGCGTGCCGAGAGGTGAGGGAACAGCCGGCCGTCCTGGAACACGTAGCCGATGCGACGGCGTTCCGGCGCCAGCGCGTGCAGCGCCGCGCCGTCCAGTTCCACCTCCACCCGGTCGGCGCGCAGCAGCCCCGCCACCGCCTGCAGCAGGCTGGACTTCCCGGCGCCCGACGGCCCGAACAGCGCCACCACGCCGGGCGT
Source organism: uncultured Acetobacteraceae bacterium (assembly GCA_937873095.1). GTDB lineage: Bacteria > Pseudomonadota > Alphaproteobacteria > Acetobacterales > Acetobacteraceae > BOG-908. The sequence continues at coordinate 13,866 of CALMVI010000119.1, forward strand.
CGGCGCCTCGAAGGCGATGGCGAGCGACGCGCCTGCGAACCGGTGGTCCAGGCGGACGCGCAGCATCAGCGACGCCTGGCGAACAGCTCCGCCAGCCCCAGTCCTGCCAGCGCCAGCAGAACGGACAGGGCCGCCAGACGCGCCGCGACCGCCTCCCCGTCCGGCGTTTCCAGCGCGGCGTAGATGGCCAGCGGCAGCGTGCGCGTCTGTCCTGGGATGCTGGCGGCAAAGGTGATGACTGCGCCGAACTCGCCGAGCGAGGCGGTGTAGCCCAGCACGGACGCGGTCAGGATGCCAGGGGCGGCGAGCGGCAGCGTGATGCTGACGAACCGGTCCAGCGGCCCGGCGCCGAGCGTGCGCGCCGCCTGTTCCAGCGCCGGGTCGATCGCGTCCAGCGACAGCCGCATCGCCCGGACCATCAGCGGGAACACCATCACCGCGCAGGCCAGCGCCGCCCCGCTCTCCGTGAAGGCCAGGCGCAGCCCGAACGCGCGCTGCAGCCACGCGCCGACCGGCCCGTTCACCCCGAACACCAGCAGCAGCAGCCAGCCCGTCACCACCGGCGGCAGGACCAGCGGCAGGTGCACCAGCGCGTGCAGCACGAAGCGGCCGGGGAAGCGCCAGCGCAGCACGGCCGCCGCCAGCAGCGCCGGCGGCAGGGCGAAGGCCACGGCCCGCAACGCGACGCCGAGCGTGAGCAGCACGGTCTCCCGCTCGTCGGCGGAGAGCGTCAGGTCAAGGATCGGCCGCCGGCTCCCCGCCGGGTATCAAGGGCTGGAGAACCCGTAATGGGTGAACACGTCCCGGCAGGGCTGGGTGCCTAGGAAGGCCAGGAACGCCCGCGGCCCCTTGCCGTCGCCGGACTTCACCACCGCCGCGGGATAGCGGATCGGATCGTGGCTGCTGGCCGGGAAGGTGCCGGCGATCGCCAGCTTCGGGCTGACGCCGACATCGGTGGCATAGACGATCCCTGCCGGCGCCTCGCCCAGCTCGACCAGGCGCAGCGCCGAGCGGACCGAGTCGGCGGGCGCCAGCCGAGCCTGCAGCGCGGGCCACAGGCCGAGCGCCTGCAGCGCCTGCTTGGCATAGAGACCCGCCGGCACGTGGGCGGGGTCGCCCACCGCCAGGCGTCCCGCGGGGCCGAGCACGGCGCTCACGTCGAGGCCGGGGGCGAGCGTCACCCGGCGCAGATGCACGGCAGGCTCGACCAGCACCAGGCTGTTGCCGACCAGGTCGTGCCGCGTGCCGGCCGCCAGCCCGCCATGCCTGGCCAGATCGTCCATCCATTTCTCGTCGGCGGAGAGGAACAGGTCGGCGGGCGCACCGTGCTCGATCTGCTGCGCCAGCGTGGAACTGGATGCGAACGAGAACACGGGCCTGGGGTGCCCGGCCGCCGCCCACAGCGCGCCGATGTCCTGCATGGCGTTCGTCAGGCTGGCCGCGGCGAACACGGTCAGCGGGGCCTCCGCCCGGGCGGCCCAGGGCAGCGCCAGCATCAGCAAGATCGGCCACAGGCGCATCTACGCTCTCCCCATCTCCCCCGACATCTCGCGCCCGGCGCCGCGCGGCAGCAGCAGGCTGGCGGGGCTCGCCAGCGCCGATATCCCGGCCACGACCAGGAACGCCAGGGCGAAATCGCCCGTCGCCGGCCCGGCATGCCCGCCCGCCCCGCGCGCCAGCTGCAGCACGCCGGCGCCGATCGGGATGCCCACGGTCAGCGAGACCTGCTGCAGGGCGGCATACAGCGTGGTCGCGGCACTCATGCGCGCGGCCGGCACGTCGGCATAGGCGATGGCGTTGAAGGCGGTGAATTGCAGCGAGCGCATCATCCCGCCCAGCAGCAGCACCGCGTAGAGCGCGGCCACCGGCCAGCCCGGGCGAAACGCGGCGTAGGAGGCCAGCACGGCCGCGGCCGCCAGTCCGTTGGCGGCCAGGGTGACGCGAAACCCGAAGCGGCGCAGGATCCACTGCGTCGCCGGCTTCATGCCGATGGCGCCCGCCGCGCTGGCAAAGGTGATCATGCCGCTCTGCACGGCGCTGCGGCCGAAGCCCAGCTGCAGCATCATCGGCAGCAGGAACGGGATCGCGCCGATGCCGACGCGGAACAGCGACCCGGCGATGACCGAAACGGCGAAGGTCGGGAAGCGCATCAGCGAGAAATCCAGCAGCGGCCTGGCCTGCCGGCTGGCCCGCCGGGCATAGGCCACGGACGCCGCACAGCACAGCAGCCCCAGGCCCAGCACCGCCCAGCCCGGCACCAGGTTGCGGCCGGCCAGCTCCAGCGCCGCCATGAACCCCGCCAGCGCCAGGCCGCTCAACACCAGCCCCGCCAGGTCGAACGGGCCGGGATCGGCCTCGCGCCGGTCGGCGACATACAGGCTGACCAGCGTGAAGCCGAGCACGCCGATTGGCACGTTGATGTCGAAGATCCAGTTCCAGGAAAAATACGTGACGATGAACCCGCCGACCGGCGGGCCGATCACCGGCCCCACCAGCGCCGGCATCGTCACCCAGGCCATGGCCCCGATCAGACGGTCCTTGGGCACCGAGCGCAGCAGCACCAGCCGGCCGACCGGCAGCATCATCGCACCCCCCGCCCCCTGCACGATGCGCGCGGCGACCAGGAAGCCAAGGGTATCGGCGCGGCCGCACAGCACCGAGCCTAGCGTGAACACCGCGATCGCGATGCGGAACACGTTGCGGGTGCCGAAGCGGTCGGCCATCCAGCCGCTGGCCGGGATGAACACGGAGATCGCGAACAGGTAGGCGGTCAGCGCCACGTTCATGTGCACCGGGTCGGCATGAAAGGCGCGCGCCATGGCCGGCAGCGCCGTCGAGATCACCGTGCCGTCCAGGTTCTGCATGAACAGCGCGCAGGCCACGATGACGGCGACCAGGCGCTGGCGGCGCTGGCTCAATACTTCGGGCGCCGGCAAGGTCGCCAGCGCCTCGGTGACGTGGACGTCGCTCAATACGTCTTGTAGGGCAGAAACTTGCCGCTCATGCTGATCGAAACGCGGTCGCCCGCCGGGTCCGGCTCGCGCTGAAGGTCCATGCGGAAATCGATGGCGCTCATGATGCCATCGCCGAACTCCTCGTGGATCAGCGCCTTGAACGTGGTGCCATAGACGGCGACCAGCTCGTAGAACCGGTAGATCAGCGGGTCGGTGGGCACCGCGGTGGGCAGCGACCCGCGATAGGGCGGCTCCTGTAGCAGCTTGATCTCGAACTCGCTCAGCCCGAGGTGGTGCCCGATCGCCTGGGCCGGCTCCGCCTTCAGCGGCATCTGCCCGAGCAGGGCGGCGGTCACGTACTCCTTCGACAAGCCAGGTGCGAGAGCCGCCAGCTCCGACCAGTGCAGGCCGCGCTCGATCTTGATGCGGACGATCTTTTCGGTCAGCGCGTGGCGCAAGTCTAGCCTCCGGTCGGGCGCGGTAGACCTATCCTAGTCTGAAGGCAGGCAGCGATCCAGCGCCGGCGATCACGGCGTCACCGGCGACAGGCTCGCTTGCCCTGGCCTGACCCTGCGGCCATAGAGGCGTCCTTGCACTCCGGAGCCAGCCCATGCCCGACATCACCCTGCCCGACGGCTCCGTCAGGAGTTTCGCGGACGCGGTGACCGGCGCGCAGGTGGCGGCCAGCATCGGGCCCGGGCTGGCGCGGGCGGCGCTGGCGATGCGGGTGGACGGCGCGCTGCGCGACCTGTCGCACAGCATCGCGGCGCACGCGTCGGTGGTGTTCGTCACCCGCCGCGACCCGGACGCGCTGCCGATGATCCGGCACGACGCCGCGCACGTGCTGGCCGAGGCGGTGCAGTCGCTGCACCCCGGCACCCAGGTGACCATAGGGCCGCCGATCGAGAACGGCTTCTACTACGATTTCGCCCGCAACCAGCCGTTCACGCCGGACGACTTCCCCGCCATCGAGGCGCGCATGCGCGAGATCGTGGCGCGCAACGCGCCGTTCACGCGCGAGGAATGGGACCGCGGCGACGCGATCGCCTTCTTCGAGGCCCGCGGCGAAGGCTACAAGGCCGAGCTGATACGCGACCTGCCGCAGAGCGAGACGATCAGCATCTACCGCCAGGGCGAGTGGCTGGACCTCTGCCGCGGCCCGCACATGCGCGGCACAGGCGACGTGGGCACCGCGTTCAAGCTGATGAAGGTGGCGGGCGCCTATTGGCGGGGCGATCATCGCAACGCCATGCTGACCCGCATCTACGGCACCGCATGGCGCGACCGGGCCGAGCTGGACGCCCACCTGCACCAGCTGGAAGAAGCCGAGCGGCGCGACCACCGGCGCATCGGCCGCGAGATGGACCTGTTCCACATCCAGGAGGAAGCCGTCGGCAGCATCTTCTGGCACCCGAAAGGCTGGCGGCTGTACCGGACGGTGGAGAGCTACATGCGGCGCCGCCTGGACGCGAGCGGTTACCAGGAGGTGCGCACGCCGCAACTGGTGGACCGCGTGCTGTGGGAGCGGTCGGGCCACTGGGACAGCTATCGCGAGCACATGTTCATCGCCCGCGTCGAGGACGAGGACAAGAGCCTGGCCTTGAAGCCGATGAACTGCCCCTGCCACGTGCAGATTTTCAACCACGGCCTGCGCAGCTACCGGGAACTGCCTCTCAGAATGGCCGAGTTCGGGGCGTGCCACCGCTACGAACCCTCCGGTGCGCTGCACGGGATCATGCGCGTGCGCGGTTTTACCCAGGACGACGCGCATATTTTTTGTACGGAAGAACAGGTGCCGGCGGAGACCGCGAAGTTCGTGGCGCTGCTGCGCTCGGTGTACGAGGATTTCGGCTTTCCCGAGTTCCGCATCAAGTTCGCCGACCGGCCGACGTCGCGCGCCGGCACCGACGACGTCTGGGACCGCGCGGAAGCCGCCCTGCGGGAAGCGTGCCGGCTGGCCGGGGTGGAGTACGAGCTGAACGCCGGCGAGGGCGCGTTCTACGGGCCGAAGCTGGAATTCGTGCTGCGCGACGCGATCGGCCGCGACTGGCAATGCGGCACGCTGCAGGTGGACTACATCCTGCCCGAGCGGCTGGACGCCGAATACGTGGGCGAGGACAGCGCCCGGCATCGCCCGGTGATGCTGCACCGCGCGATCCTCGGCAGTTTCGAGCGGTTCCTGGGCATTTTGATCGAGCAGTATGCCGGGCGCTTCCCGCTCTGGCTGGCGCCGGTGCAGGTGGTCGTCGCCTCCATCGTGTCGGACGCGGCGGGCTACGCCGAGGAGGTGGCGGACGCGATGCGCGCGGCCGGCCTGCAGGCCCGGGCGGACACGCGGAACGAGAAGATCAACGCCAAGGTGCGCGAGCACAGCCTGGCCCACGTGCCGGTGCTGGCCGTGGTCGGCCGGCGCGAGGCCGAGCAGCGCAGCGTGGCGCTGCGGCGCCTCGGCAGCGACGCGCAGGAGGTGCTGACGCTCGACCAGGCGGTGGGCAGCCTGCAGCGCGAGGCAGAGGCGCCGGACGTCCGGAGGATCGCCGCCAGCGCCTGACCGCCACCGGGACTACAGCCTGAGGCGTTTCGACGAGTAGGCGTACATCGGCCGCCAAACCACGCGGTTGAAGGTCAGCACGAAGCCCGCCATCACCACCATGCCCAGCAGCACGCGCGCCGTGTCGCCGCGCGTGGTCGCGTCCTGGATGTAGGCGCCCAGGCCGTGCGCGTGCAGCGTCGTCCTGCCCCAGCTCGCCACCTCTGCCAGCAGCGACGCGTTCCACGAGCCGCCCGACGCGGTGATCGCGCCGGTCACGAAATACGGGAAGATGCCGGGCAGGATCACCCGCCGCCACCACAGCAGCCCGCCCACGCGGAAGTTCTTCGCCGCCTCCTGCAGGTCGCCCGGGAAGGCGGCCGCGCCGGCGATCACGTTGAACGCGATGTACCACTGCGTCCCCAGCACGATCAGCGGCGTCAGCCAGATGTCCGGGTTCAGCTTGTGCGCCACGATCACGACCACGAAGATCGGGTAGAACAGGTTGGCCGGGAACGCGGCCAGGAACTGCGCGGCTCCGCCCATCACGCGCGACCAGCGCGGGTTCAGCCCGATGATCACGCCCAGCGGCACCCAGACCAGCGTCGCCAGCGTCATCAGCACGACCACCCGCAGCATGGTGTAGACCCCCATCAGCAGCGCGGTGCCGACGTCGCCCAGCCCGAGATGGCCTGCCAGGCAGAAGACGACGATGCGGTATGCGGCCCAGGCGACCACCGCCAGCAGGGCGCCGATCCAGGCCGCATCCGTCAGGCGCGAGGCCTGCCGGTTCCGCGGCCGGGCCGGGCCGCGGCTTGCCAGCCGCAGCCCGCTGACGGCGAAGAACAGGCTGCCCAGGCTGTCGCCGAGGAAGCGCAGGAAGCGCGTGCGCCGCAGCAGGGCCAGCATCCAGGGATCGCGGCCCTGGTCCACCTGGGTCGTCTCGAACCGGAACTTGCCGCTCCAGGCGACCAGCGGGCGGAACAGCAGCTGGTCGTAGCCCAGGATCACCACCAGCATGGCGACGATGGCGTAGAACACGGCACGGATGTCGCGCGCGCCCAGTGCCGCCGCGATGTAGCTGCCGATGCCGGGAAGCTGGAACGAGGTGTCGCCGACCGTCACCGCCTCGGAGGCGACCAGCATGAACCAGCCGCCCGACATCGACATCATCATGTTCCACACCAGCCCGGGCGTCGCGAACGGCACCTCCAGCCGCCAGAAGCGCTGCCACGAGGACAGCCGGAAACCGCGGCTGGCCTCGTCGAGGTCGGACGGGATGGTGCGCAGCGACTGGTACATGCTGAACGCCATGTTCCAGGCCTGGCTGGTGAAGATGACGAAGATCACCGCCAGCTCGGCGCCGATCACCTGGCCGGGAAAAAGACCCAGGAAGAAGGTGACGGTGAAGGTCAGAAAGCCGAAGATCGGCAGGCTCTGCAGGATGTCGAGGACCGGCACCAGCACCAGGCCCGCGCGCCGGCTCTTGGCGGCCAGGGTGGCGTAGGTGAAGGTGAATAGCAGCGAGCATGCCAGGGCTGCGAACATGCGCATCACCGTGCGCAGCGCGTAGCCCGGCAGGTAGGCCGGATCGAGCTGGATCGCACGCGTCTGCGGCACGTCTAGCGGGGCGAAGGTGTGGCGCGCCGCCTGCGCGACCGCGATCAGCACGGCGGCGATGAACAGCAGGGCGGCGACGTCGAACCCGTTCGGCACGCGGCGGACGCTGGCGGTGTTGGGGTCGCGGGCGGACGTCAGCGCGGTGTCCGACATTGTTGACCGCTCCCTCAGCCTGCGACGTGGCGGCCCTCAAGACACGGCCCTGTGGCGCAATGCAAGGGGCCGGGAACGGCCCCGACCTTCGATGCAAGGGGCCGGGAACCGCCTCGCCCGACAGTGCAGCCCGGGTTGACTGTCGGGGCCGCCGCGTCGAGCGTGCCGCCCAACCGAGGAATCGCACGCATGCCCGACCTGGCCGGCAAGACCCTGTTCGTCACCGGCGCGTCGCGCGGCATCGGCCTGGCCATCGCGCGGCGTGCGGCCCGCGACGGCGCACGCATCGCCATCGCGGCCAAGACCAGCGAGCCCAACCCCAAGCTGCCGGGCACCATCCACAGCGCGGCCGATGAGATACGGGACGCGGGCGGGCAGGCGCTGCCCATCGTCTGCGACATCCGCTTCGAGGACCAGGTCAACGCCGCCGTCCAGGCGACCGTGCAGGCGTTCGGCGGCATCGACGTCGTGGTCAACAACGCCAGCGCCATCTCGCTCACCGGCACGCTGGCCACCGACATGAAGCGCTACGACCTGATGCAGGCCATCAACACCCGGGGCACGTTCATGGTCAGCCGCGCCGCCATCCCGCATCTGCTCCGGGCGGAAAACCCGCACATCCTGACCCTGTCCCCGCCGCTGGACATGGACCCGAAATGGTTCGGCCCGTACGTCGCCTACACCATCGCCAAATACGGCATGAGCCTGTGCACGCTCGGCATGGCGGCCGAATTCGCCGGCCGGATCGGGGTGAACGCGCTGTGGCCGCTGACGGCGATCGACACCGCAGCCGTGCGCAACGTGCTGGGCGGCGACGCGATGGCGGCAAGCTGCCGCAAGCCCGACATCATGGCTGACGCTGCCCACGCCATCCTGTGCAGGCAGGCGGCAAGCTGCACCGGCAACTTCTTCATCGACGAGGAGGTGGTCCTGGCCGGGGGCGACACCGACCTCGGCCGCTACGCCCACGACCCGCAGGCGCCACTGGTGGCCGATTTCTTCGTCCCCGATGCCGTGTTCGCCCGCAGCGCCACGCGCGTGGTGCACGGGCTCGGGTAGCGGGGCTGGAGTAGCGGGGCTGGAACGGGCGGCCGCGCTTCCCAGCTAAGGGAGATGCGCCTCCTTGCCGTCATCCTTGCCGCCAGCCTGCTGACCGGCGCGCAGGTCAGGGCGCAGCCGGCCGACGTGCAGGCGGGACAGCAGCAGACCCTGGACGCAGCGCAGCTCGGCCAGCTGGTGGCGCCGGTCGCGCTGTACCCGGACGCGCTGCTGACCGACATCCTGGCCGCGTCCACCAACCCCGCCCAGGTGGTGGAGGCGGAGCGCTTTGCCGCCGACCCCGCCAATGCCAGCCTGCCGGCCGAGGCCCTGATGGACGCGGCCGCCGGACACGACTGGGACCCGAGCGTGAAGGCGCTGCTGGCCTTTCCGCAGGTGCTGCAGATGCTGGACGCACAGCTGGAATGGACCGAGCATCTGGGCCAGGCCTTCGTGTCGCAGCAGGCTGACGTGCTGAACGCCGTGCAGCGGCTGCGCCAGCAGGCCGAGCTCGCCGGCACGCTGCAGAACGGCCCCAACGAAAGCGTGGTGGACGAGGGCGGCAACATCCTGGTCAACCCGCCTTCGGCCCAGGAAGTCTACCTGCCGACCGACACCGCCTGCGCCTACGGCCCCGAGGCGGGCTGCGACGGCAGCCAGATCGCGTGGAGCGACGGCATCATCCTGCCTTTCGGCTACGTTCAGTGGGGCCTGGTCGACTGGCGCCGGCGGGGCATCCGCCAGGCACGCGCCGGCGACGGACGGTATTACGGCGCGGCGCGCGTTTCGGGACCGGGCGGTGCAGGCCAGGGCGCGCTGTGGCGGCCGGCGACGCACCTGCCTGCCGGACGCGGCTTCGCCCAGGCCCAGTTCTACGCGCCGCCGGCCAACGTGCCGTTTGCGCAGCGCAGCTTTGCGCCCCGGCCGGCACTGCCGATGCGGAGCGCCGCGCCGGTCTTCCGTGCGCCGATGCCGGGGCAGGTGGCGCGGGCGCCGGTCGCGGCCGCGCCGCATCCCGCGGGGGTGGCGCGCGCGGCCGGCATCGCCCGGCGGTGAAGGAGCAAAGGCGGGCTTTGAGGCTGTGAACGTACGGACGCTTAAGGCGCGACAGGCAGGAAGGCGGGGCTCTGCCCCGCACCCCGCCAAACGCCGGGCGTTTGGATCCCATTGATCT
>CALMVI010000120.1 GCA_937873095.1 uncultured Acetobacteraceae bacterium
CCACCCGTGCGCGCCAGGCATCAAGTGCCCGCCGCTTCTGCTCGCCAAGGCCAGGTTCGGGCTGCGCCGGGCGGATTTCCTCGACGTGATCGACGGCATGCAGATGGATGCGGAAACGGTGATCGTGGCGCCGTCCTGGGACGTGCTGGACGCCTATTGCGACCGGGTGGCGTCCGCGGTCGGGCGGCTTTCCGTGCGCGCGTTCGGCGACGGGTCGGCGGCGGCCGACGAGGTGGCGCACCATCTCGGGCGCGCGCTGCAGCTGACCAACATCCTGCGCGACCTGGCCGAGGATGCGTCCCGCGGACGGCTCTACCTGCCGCGCGAGTGGCTGGCCGAAGAGGCCGTGCCGCCCGATCCGGAGGGCGCGCTCGCCCATGTCAGGCTGACCGCCGTGTGCAGGCGCGGCGTGCGCGCGGCGCGCGAGCATTTCGCCGCCGCCCATGCCGCGATGCAGCGCTGCGACAGGCAGGCGATGCGCCCCGCCCGCCTGATGGCGGCCACCTACGCGGCCGTGCTGGACCGGCTGGAGCGGCGCGGCTGGACCCATCTGGGCGAGCGCGTCTCTGTGCCGGGCTGGGAGAAGCTGCTGATCCTGCTGCGGTTCAGCCTCGGCCGCACGGCCGCCCGGACGTGACGGGGGACGCGCGCATGACGGCCCGCGCCCATGTGGTGGGCGGCGGGCTGGCCGGCCTGGCCGCCGCACTGGCGCTGGCCGAGGCCGGGCGGCCGGTGACGGTGTACGAGTCCGGCCCGGCCTGCGGCGGCCGCTGCCGGTCGTATTTCGACCGCGAACTCGGATGCCGCATCGACAACGGCAACCACCTGCTGCTGTCGGGCAACCGCGCGGCGATGGACTTCCTGACCCGGGTCGGGGCGCGCGGCACGCTGGGCGGCCCGAGCAGGCCGCTCTTCCCGTTCATCGACAGGCGCAGCGGCCGGCGCTGGACGCTGCGCCCCAACGCGGGCCGGCTGCCGTGGTGGGTGTTCGTTCCAGGTCGCGGGGTGCCTGGCGCGACACTCGGCGACTATGCCGGGCTGCTGCGGCTGCGCCACGCGGACGCGCTCGGCACGGTGGGCGGGGTGCTGCCGCACAACGCCCTCTACGAGCGTCTGGTCGAGCCGCTGGCGGTCTCCGCGCTCAACACGCCGGCCGAACTGGGGAGCGCGCGTCTGATGTGGGCGGTCATCGCCGAAACGCTGATGCAGGGCGGCGCGCGCTGCGTGCCGTGCTTCCCCAAGGAGGGCCTGTCGGAAAGCTTCATCGACCCCGCGGTCGCGCGCATCAGGGCTCTGGGGGGCGTGGTGCGGACCGGCCACCGCGTCTCTGCGCTGCGCCTGCAGGACGGCCGCGTGGCCGGCCTGGCCGGGCCCGAACCCGTCGACGTCGCGGCGGGCGAATCGGTCGTGCTCGCGCTGCCCGCCGCGGTGGCTGCCGGTCTGCTGCCCGGCCTGACCGTGCCCGACGAGCACGAGGCGATCGTGAACCTGCATTTCCGCACCGACGCCGCGTCCAGCGAGGCCGGGCCGCTTGAAGCCGGGTTCGTGGCGGTGGTCGGCGGCACTGCCGAATGGGTGTTCACCAAGCAGGGCGTGGTGTCGGTCACCATCTCGGCCGCCAACCGTCTTGCCGACCGGGACGGCGCGCAGCTGGCGGCGGCCGCCTGGGCGGATGTGTGCGCGGCGCTGGGCTTCGTGGCCGCAATGCCACAGTATCGGCTCATTCGCGAGAAGAGAGCCACGTTTGCCGCAACTCCGGCGCAACATCAGCGTCGCCCTTCTGCAACAACGGCAACATCGAATCTGGTGCTGGCGGGCGACTGGACCGATACCGGGTTGCCCGCGACCATCGAAGGTGCGATCAGGTCCGGCTTTGCTGCGGCGCGACAGGCCGGACGTCCGGCTCCGCACCGTTAGAAGCCAACCTTTAGAAGCGAGTATGCAAGGCGACACCCTGACAGCTCCGATGCCGGCGTCTGAGCTTCCTGCCCTGCAGGACAGCATCGAGCGGGCGGCGTGCGCGTTGGAGCGGCGGCAGAACGCCGATGGCCATTGGCGCTTCGAGCTTGAGGCCGACGCGACGATCCCGGCCGAGTACATCCTGCTCGAGCACTACCTGGACAGGATCGATCCGGCGCTGGAGGCGCGCGTCGGCGTCTACCTGCGCGGCATCCAGGGCCCGCATGGCGGCTGGCCGCTGTTCCACGGCGGTGCATTCGACCTGTCGGCCAGCGTGAAGGCGTATTTCGCCCTGAAATGCCTGGGCGACAGCCCCGACGCGCCGCACATGGCGCGCGCCCGGGCGGCGATCCTGGCCGCCGGCGGCGCCGAGCGGGTCAACGTGTTCAGCCGCATCCAGCTGGCGCTGTTCGGGGAGGTTCCCTGGCGCGCCATCCCCACCATGCCGGTGGAGATCATGCTGCTGCCGGAGTGGTTCTTCTTCCACCTGTCGAAGATTTCCTACTGGTCGCGCACCGTCATCGTGCCGCTGCTGGTGCTGATGGCGTTGCGCCCGCGTGCGGTGAACCCGCACGACGTTCACATCGCCGAGCTGTTCACCCGGCCGGCGCACCGCATACGCGACTACATACGCGGGCCGTATCGCAGCTTCTGGGGTCACGCGTTCAAGGCGCTCGACATGGGCCTCAAGCGGGGCGAGCGGCTGTTTCCCGACCGGGTGCGTGCGCGCGCGGTCGAGCAGGCGGTGGCCTTCGTGACCGAGCGGCTGAACGGCGAGGACGGGCTCGGCGCCATCTACCCCGCCATGGCGAACAGCGTGATGATGTTCGCGGCACTCGGCTACGAGCCGTCGCACCCGCATGCCGCACTCGCCTGGCTCTCGGTCAGGAAGCTGATCGTCGACGATGGGGAGCGCGCCTACGTGCAGCCCTGCGTCTCGCCGATCTGGGACACCTCGCTCGCAGGCGTCGCGATGGCCGAAGCCGGGTTCGGCTGCGACGTGGCCCGCACCCCGGTCGAGGCGGCGAGCCAGTGGCTGGCCGAGCGGCAGATACTGGACGTGAGGGGCGACTGGGCGGTGCGCCGCCCGGACGTGGCGCCCGGCGGCTGGGCCTTCCAATACGCCAACGACCACTACCCCGACGTGGACGACACCGCGGTGGTCGGCATGCTGCTCGCCCGCAACGGCGACCCCGCCCACGACGAAGCGATCGCGCGCGCACGGGACTGGATCGTCGGCATGCAGAGCTCGGATGGCGGCTGGGGCGCGTTCGAGCCGGAAAACACCCACTCCTACCTCAACCACATCCCGTTCGCCGATCACGGCGCGCTGCTGGACCCGCCCACCGCCGACGTGACCGGGCGCTGCGTGGGCTTCCTCGCCCAGATCGGCATGCCTTCGGACCACCCGGTGATGGCGCGCGCCATCGCCTATCTGCGCCGCGAGCAGGAGGCCGACGGAAGCTGGTTCGGCCGCTGGGGCACCAACTACATCTACGGCACCTGGTCGGTGGTCAACGCGCTGAACGCCGCCGGCATCGGCGCCCAAGACGCCGCCATGGCGCGCGCCTGCCACTGGCTGGTTTCCGTTCAGCGCGACGATGGCGGCTGGGGCGAGGACGAGGAGAGCTACGCCCACGCCCCTCACGGCCGCTACACCGAAAGCACGCCCTCGCAGACCGCGTGGGCGGTGCTGGCGCTGATGGGCGCCGGATGGGCGGAGCACCCATCGGTCGCGCGCGGCATCGCCTGGCTGCGCGCCACCCAGAAGCCCGATGGCGAGTGGGACGAGCTGCCCTACACGGCGGTGGGCTTCCCGCGCGTGTTCTACCTCAAATACCACGGCTACCGGCTGTTTTTCCCGCTTCTCGCCCTGTCGCGCTACCGCAACCTGATGCGCGGCAACCAGCGCCGGGTCGATTGGGGCATCTGACGCCCGCACGGTGCTGGCCTTCGTCGTCGGGCTGAGGGCCGAGGCGCGGCTGACCGGAGGAGCCGCGTATGTCGGGGGCGGCGATGCCGCCGGTGCGGCACGCGCGGCGGCCGACGCCATCGCCGATGGTGCGGCCGCACTGCTCAGCTTCGGCCTGGCAGGCGGCCTGTCGCCCTCGATGCGCCCCGGCGCGATCGTCATACCCGAAACCGTGATCTGGCGGGACCGCCGCCTGCGGGCCGATACGAACCTCGCTGCAGCACTGGGCGGGTTTTCCTGCCGGGCGCTGCTGGCCGCGGACGCAGTTGCCGCCTCCGCCGCCGACAAGGCGACCGCCTGGCGCGCCAGTGCCGCCGCCGCGGTCGACCTGGAGAGCGGCGCGGTCGCCGAAGCCGCCTGTGCCGCCGGCCTGCCCTTCGGCGTGCTGCGGGCGGTGTGCGATCCGTCCTGGCGCAGCCTTCCCCCGGCCGCCCTGGTGGCGCTCGATCCGTCGGGGCGGGTCGGTATCGGCGCGGTGCTGCGGTCGGTCATGGGCCGCCCGCAGCAGCTCGGGCCGCTCCTGCGGCTGGCGTCCGACGCGGCAAGGGCCAGGCGCGCGCTGGCCGGGCGGATGGCCGTGCTGCGCCGGGCTGGAGCGCTCGACGCGTGGCTGTAGGATAGGCGGGATGGACAGCGTGCTTGCCGCAATCGTCGGGTGGTGCGCGCGCAGGCGGGCCAGCGTGCTCGTCTGCGCGGCCCTCGTGGCCGCCGGAAGCCTGGCGCTGGCGTCGACCAGGCTCGGCATGTCGACCAACCTGCACGAGCTGTTCGACGCGCGGCTGCCCTGGCTGCGGCAGGACGCCGCCCTGCGCGCGGCCTACCCGCAATTCACCGACCTGATCGTCGCCGTGGTGGATGCGCGCATTCCGGAAGAGGCCGACGCCACGGCGGACGGGCTGCTGGCGGCACTGGCTGAGGACCGCACGCATTTCATCCAGGCGTGGCGGCCGGACGGGTCGCCCTATCTGCGACGCGAAGGGCTGCTGTTCCTCGACACCGCGTCGCTGACCGACCTGCTGGACAAGACGGTCGACGCCGCGCCGTTCCTGGGCCAGCTGGCGGCCGACCCCTCCGCCCGCGGGCTGTTCGGCGCGCTCGGGCTGGTTGGCCAAGGCTTGTCGCGCGGCGCGGACCTCGGGCCGTTCCAGCCGGCGCTGCAGAGTTTCCACGCGGTGCTGAACGCGGCGGCTACCGGGCACGCGCAGCCGCTGTCCTGGCAGGCGCTGCTCGCCGGCAAGCTCGCGGGCCTGGCCGGCCCGAACCGCATCGTGCTCATCCAGCCGAAGCTCGATTACAACGCGATCCAGCCTGGCGGGGCGGCCACCAGGATCGTCCGGGATGCCGCCGCCAGGCTGGAGTTCGTCGCCGCTGGAGACGCGCATGTGCGTCTGACCGGCGCGGTCCCGCTCGCCGACGAGGAGTTCTCCTCGGCTGCCCAGGGTGCCGCCGCCGGCCTGGCCATCAGCTTCGCCCTGGTGGTGGTCTGGCTGTTCCTCGGCCTGCGAAGCTGGCGACTGATCCTGCCGGTGGTCTGCACCCTCCTGCTCGGCCTGCTGACGACGACCGGGTTCGCGGCGCTGGCGGTCGGCACGCTGAACCTGATCTCCGTGGGGTTCGCGATCCTGTTCGTGGGCATCGCGGTGGATTTCTCGATCCAGTTCTCGGTCCGGTTCCGCGAGCTGCTGCGGCACGGCGACCCGTTCCCGGCGCTGGTGGCGACCGGCCGGCTGGTGGGCCGGCAGGTCCTGGTCGCCGGCTGTGCCGCCGCTTCAGGCTTCCTGGCCTTCGTGCCCACCAGCTTCCGCGGCGTGGCAGAACTCGGGCTGATCGCGGGCGGCGGCATGCTGATCGCGCTTGCCTGCACGCTGACCTTCCTGCCGGCGATGCTGGCGCTGTGCGGGCTGCGCGCCGATGCGGCCGAGGTGGGGATTGCCGCCCTGGCGGGGGTCGACCGGGCGATCCATCGCGGCCGCCTGCCGCTGCTGACGCTGTTCGCGGCCCTGGCCGTGGCGGGAGCCGCCCTGGTGCCCGGCCTGCGGTTCGACAGCAACACGCTGCACACCAAGCAGCAGGACACCGAGGCGATGCGCACCCTGCTGCACCTGTTCGACAGCCCGGTCACCAACCCGTTCACCATCGACATCGTCCGGCCCGGCGTGCAGCAGGCCGCCGCGCTGGCGGCCCCGGTCTCCAGGCTGGGCCTGGTCGACCACGTGGTGGGCCTGCAGAGTTTCGTGCCGGCAGACCAGGCGGCCAAGCTCGCGGTCATCGCCGATGCGGGCGGCATCCTGGCGCCGGTGCTGGGCGGCGGCGGCGCTGCACCGCCGCTGGACGCGGCCGGCATGCGCCGGGCGGTGGCCGCGTGCCTGGCGCAGCTGCAGCCGGTGCTGGGCAAGCTGCCCGCCGACAGCCCGCTCGCATCCATCGCCGCCGACCTGCGCGCCCTGCAGGCTGCGCCGGACGGCGTGCTGCTGGCGGCCAACCAGGCGCTGGTGCGCTTCCTGCCGGCACAGCTCGACCGGCTCCGCTCGGCGCTCGGCGCCCGGGCGGTGAGCCTGGACGACGTGCCGCAGGAGATCCGGCGCGACTACGTGCAGGCCGACGGGGCCGCCCGCCTGCAGGTGGTGCCGCGCGCCGCCGTCGAGGACAGCGCCGTGCTGCGCCGGTTCGTCCAGCAGGTGCACGGCGTGGCGCCGGACGCAGGCGGGGCCGCGGTGACGATCGTCTCGACGGCCGACACGATCCTGGACGCGTTCCGGCGGGCGGCCATCGGCGCGGTGCTGGCGATCGGGGTGATCCTGCTGGCCGCACTGCGCCGCCCGCTGGACGCGGCCCTGGTGCTCGCACCGCTGCTGCTGTCGGCGGCGATGACGGTGGTCGTGGTCTGGGTCTGCGGAATGTCGCTGAACTACGCCAACATCATCGCCCTTCCCCTGCTGCTCGGGGTCGGCGTGTCGTTCAACATCTACTTCGTGATGAACTGGCGCGCGGGCTCGCCGCCCAGGCTGAGCTCCGCCACCACCCGGGCGGTCGTGTTCTCCGCGCTCACCACCGGCACCGCCTTCGGCTCGCTGGCGGTCTCCGCCCACCCCGGCACGGCGAGCATGGGGACGCTGCTGCTGATCAGCCTGGGCTGCACGCTCGCCTGCAGCCTGGTGTTCGTGCCGGCGCTGCTGGGCCGGGGGGTCGTGCCGGAACAGCAACGTCACCGACATGACATGGTGGGGTGAAGCGCCCCGGCGTATGGGGCACGCCCAACCATCATGCAGGTTTCCCCGATGCTGTCGCTCGTGCCGTCGCTCCGCCAGTTCCTCGCCGCAACGGCGTGCTTGTCGATGCTTGCCGGCTCGTCCGCCGCCGCATCGCCCGCCGTCACGTCGACCTACCAGCACGTGCTGCTGATCAGCGTGGACGGCATGCACGCGGTCGACCTGACGAACTGGATCCAGGCGCATCCGGCCAGCAACTTCGCCCGCCTGGCGGGCAGCGGCATCGTCTATCCCAACGCGTTCACCACGGCGCCGTCCGACAGCTATCCGGGCATGCTGGCGCAGGTGACGGGCGCCACGCCGAAGACCGCCGGTCTTTTCTACGACGACAGCTACGACAGGCGCGAATATCCTTCGGTGAACTTCTACCTCAGCCAGGGAATGGCCGATCCCGGCTGCGTCGGCGCGCCGGGCACGGAAGTCACCAATTTCGAGGAGCTCGACCGCGGCTACAGCTTCTCGACCGGGCTCGTGTCCGACCTGACCGGCGGCGGAACGCTCGGGCGCGTGCTGACGCAGCTCGATCCCGACAACATGCAGCGCCACCTTGTCAACGGCCAATGCAAGCCGGTCTATCCGCACGAATACGTGCGCACCAACACCGTGTTCGAGGTCATCAAGGCGGCCGGGCTGTACACCGCCTGGTCGGACAAGCACCCCGCCTACGAGGATCTGAGCGGACCGTCCGGGCGCGGCCTGGACGAGCTGTTCGCGCCTGAAATCAACTCCCAGGACACGATCGACCAGGGTGCGGCCGCGGGCGACGACTACACCAAGAGCTACCAGGGCGTGCGCACCTACGACAGCATCAAGGTGAACGCCGTGCTGAACTGGATCGACGGCTACGACAGCACGGGTTCGGCAAAGCTTTCGGGCGCGCCTGCGATCTTCGGGATGAACTTCCAGGCGGTCAGCGTCGGCCAGAAGCTGGCCCATGCGGGCGGCGCCGATTTCCGCACGCCCACCCTGACCGGCGGCTACCTCGACAGCAACGCGACGCCTGGCACCGCGCTGACCATGCAGCTGCAGTTCGTCGACGACGCGCTCGGCAAGTTCCGCAGCCGGCTAGCGGCGGAGGGGCTCGACCAGACCACGCTGATCATCGTCAGCGCCAAGCACGGACAATCACCGATCGATCCGAAAGACCGCGTCGCCATCAGCGACGCGCCGTTCCAGGGCGTCCCCGGCTACGGCACGCACGGCTTCGAGATCTGCGACGACGAAGGCCTCATCTGGCTGGAACCCGACCTGCAGCGCGCCAGCTACAAGGCGGCCGAGGCCTATCTGAAGGCGCATGCGAGCGAGCTGCACATCGCGCAGCTGCTGGACCGCACCTCGCTGACGCCGCTCTACGGCGACCCTTTCAGCAACACCCGCGTGCCCGACTTCATCGCGGTGACCGACCACGGCGTGATCTGCACCGGCGGCAGCAAGCTCGCCGAACATGGCGGCTTTTCCGACGACGACCGCAACGTGGCGCTGCTGGTCTCGGCCCCCGGCATCAGGCCCGAAATCGTGGAGACCCTGACCACCACCACCCAGATCGCGCCCACGATCCTGAGCGCCCTGGGGCTGGACCCTTCGGCACTGCAGGGCGTGCAGAAGGAAGGCACGACGGTTCTGGGCCACTGAGGCGGAACGATCCCGCGCGCGGCCGACCGGCACCCGGCCGCGCGCGGTCAGTACTGCACGTGCAGGCGCGCGCCCAGGATCGATACCGGGCCACGATCCCGGTCGTAGGCGGGGTTGTTGACGAACTGGTAGTCCGCGGTCACGTGGGCGTAGCTGGTGACGGTGTAGCTGTAATAGGCCTCCACCACCTGCTCGGGACCCGAGCCGGGCAGCGCGCCGTCGCCGACCAGGATGCCCAGGCCGCCTGCCGCCAGGAAGTTCTTGTGCCGGCGAGAGATGTCGTCGATGACTGTGGCGAGCCCGATCGTGTCGGCCGGCCTGCCCCATGACGCGCCCTGCAGCGCCAGGCCGACGGCGAAGGTCTTGTCCACGTCGGTGAACTCGTAATCCTCGCGGCCGCCTTCGGCCAGGCCGGTGCGGACGAAGACACCGAGCTGCCCCGTCAAGCCCTGTTCCAGGTTCAACGCCACGCCGGTGCGGCTGCGGTACTGGCGCGTGGCCGCGATGTCGGCCGGCATGCCGTCCTGTTCGGCCAGCGCCGTCGCCTGGTTGTAGTCGCCCATCCTGCCGCGCGTGAGGAAGCCGAGCAGCCTCAGCTTGCCCGCCTGCCCCATGATGCTGTGCCGCTCCTCGGCCTCGGCGACGAACTGCACCTGGCCGCCGCTGGTGTCCAGCGCGCGGCTGTTGGGCACCCGCGACAGGGCGAAACCGCCGGCCCGCAGCGTCCACCAATCCTGGTACCACTCTGCCGCCGCGCCGTAGCTGTAGCCCCAGGCATCGGCCGCATAGTCGAACGTGCCGGTGTCCACCAGCGCCCAGTTGGAAAAATCCTGGCGTGGATCATGCGCGTAGCTGTTGGCGTCGAACACGTCGGGGACGCTGAACTTGCCGATGGTGACGACGACCCTGTTGGCGGTCTGGGGGCCGCCGAGCACGTTCAGGTCGGGGATCGCACGCTGCGGCGCCCCGCCCAGATCGAAGGTCTGGCGCAGGAACAGCCGTGGCAGGCGCACATACGGCGCGGCCTGCCCGACCTTGTAGGCTTCCGCACTCGGAAAGGCGGCGACGCCGAGCGTGTTGCTCAGCCCGAACCCCTGGTCGATCTCGGGGTCGACCCACAACTCTCCGCCGGTCCAGGGCCGCACGCCGGCGTACAGCGTCGCGTCGAACGTTTCGTCGCCCCTGCTGCCCGGGTCGAGGCTGTTCGGCCCGCGCAGGCCGGAGGCGAAGGCGGGATGATACTGCTCCTCGAAGGTCGACTGGCCGTGCAGCGCCCAGACCTGCGGGCCCGGATCGGCGGGCGAAGCGGGCTCCGTGGTGATCTGCGGGGTGGGCGCGCCCTGCGCTGCCGCCGACCGGGCCGCCAGCATCGTCGCGCCGGCGAGCAGCCACCCCCAGCACCGCACTACGCCTGGCTTCCATTCAGGAACGGCCGGATCAGCCCCATGAAGGCGTCCGGCCGGTCGTGATGCACCCAATGGCCGGCGCCTTCCACCAGCGCCACCGTCGCGTTGCTGAAATGCGCGGCCCTGCCATCCTCGGCCGGGTTGGATGCCCAGCTCTCGCCGCCATAGATCAGCAGCGTGGGGCAGGTGATCCGGCCCCAGAGCTGCCGTATCTCGTCGCGCGCAAGGTCGGCCGGCGGCCAGGAGCGGATGTAGGGGTCGAACTTCCAGCCGAACGTGCCGTCCTCGTTCCGCCGCACACCGTGCCTGGTCAGGTGCAGCGCCTGGGCGGGCGAGAGGTGCTTGTTCTCGGCCTGCATCCGCGCCAGCGCGTCGTCCAGCGTGGCGTAGCGGCGCGGCGCGCGTGCGGCCAGTTGCCGCTGCTCGTCCACCCAGCCGCGCAGCCGCTGCTCGACCGGCTTGGCCGCGAGTTCGGCCTCCAGCGTCGGCGACGGACCCAGCCCCTCGATGGCGACCAGTCGGCGGACCAGTTCGGGATACAGGCCGGCGGTCCGGGTTACGACCGCGCCGCCCAGGGAATGCCCGACCAGCGTGACCGGCACCGCCTGGCCCGCCTGCCTCGATTGCTGCTCGATCAGCTGCGCCAGGTCGTAGATGAAGCCGGTGATGGCGTAGCCGCCCGCATCGGCCCACTGGCTGTCGCCATGGCCGCGCAGATCGGGCGCCATCACGTGCCAGTCGGGGGCAAGCTGTCGGGCAATGTCGTCCCAGGCGCGGCAATGGTCGCGCCCGCCATGCACCAGGATCAGCGGCGGTGCGTCCTCGTTGCCCCAGTCGGCATAGTGCAGGCGCAGGCGCTGCGACATGAAGCTGAGCGAAGTCGGGCCGTTCATGCCGGGCATGTAGCATGAGGGCGGGTCGCCGGCCCAGGCGTTGCCGAGCGGCTGCCGACAAAGCTCAGGGGCCCCGCCGGGGGCGGGCGCCCCCGGACCCGCAAACATCTAAATCAACGGGATCCAAACGCCCGGCGTTTGGCGGGGTGGCGGGGCGCGCCCCCGGTTTGCCGGCGGGGCCCCGGTATAGACGCCCTGAACGCCCGGGGCCGTCACGGGGCAGGGGCCCCCCCGCCCCCCCAACCAAATAAAACACCGGCACCCCCCCCCCGGGGGGGGGGGGGGGGGGGGGGAAGCCCCCCGCTTTGCCTGCTGCGCCACGATATTCACAGCCTGAACGCCCCTGGCCTTCACTCGTCAGGGTTTCTCGGCACCCAGGCTGAGCGATCCCACAACCTGGCGCGCCTCGACCCAGTCGGGGCGCGGCCGTCCGCCTACCGCCCAGGTCGCGGCCGTCCAGACCCGGCCGCCGCGCTCGACGACCCGGTCGCGCCCGGACGACTTGGCTTCGTACAACGCCTCGTCGGCCCGCCCGATCAGGGACTCCCAGTCATCGCCATCGGCGACCCAGGCCAGGCCGATCGAGCACGTCACCCTGATCGACCGGCCGCCCGCGTTGAACGGCGTGCCGCGTATGGTGTGCAGCAGCTGCAGCACCCGCTCGGCGCCCCGCCCGTCGCTGTCGTCGAGCACCAGCAGGATCTCCTCGCCGCCGTAGCGGCCGGCGCACTCCCCCGACCAGATGTCGGCCTGGATCAGCCGCCCGAGCGCCCGCAGCACATCGTCGCCGCCGAGATGCCCGTACTGGTCGTTCACCTGCTTGAAGTGGTCGACGTCGAGCAGCGCCACCAGAAGGTCGCGGTCGGCGGCGCCGGACAGCCTCTCTGCCAGGTGCTTCTCGATCTCGCGACGGTTCAGAAGGCCGGTCAGGCCGTCATAGCGCAGCAACTCGGTGGCCTTGGCGACGTGGCGCCTGAGTTCGGCCTCCCGCGCGTTCATCGCGCGGAAACGCAGGCGTACCAGGCCGTAGCACAGCCCGAGCGCGCCTGCGGCCGCAAGCGACACCGCCCACCACTGCTCCCACCACGGATAGGCGATGTCGATGGTGAGGGTGGCCGGCGGCGACGTCTCGTGGGTCATCTGGTCGCAAGCCCACACCGTCATCACGTGGTGCCCAGGAGCGACGGAGGGATAACGCGCCGCACCGGTGTCGGAGAGCGCGGGCTCGGCATCCACGCCGGACAACTGGTAGCGGAACGTGATCGACCGCTCGGCATCGAAGCTCGGCGTGCCGAACTGGAACGTCAGCGCCTCTCTCGAATATGGCATGCTGCCGGTGATCTTGCGGCCGCCCAGAGCGGCGTCGTTCACCACCGCCCTGAGTGAACGCTCGGCGAACAGCCAGCGCGTATCGAGCAGGTGCGACACCCCGCCCGAGGTGGTGATCCAGACCGAGCCGTCCGGGTCCTCGCGAAGGCCGCCCTGGTCCACCTCGTCGGCGACAAGGCCGCTGTCGACGTTGACCGAAACCCAGCGCTGCCCGTCGAACACCGACACGC
>CALMVI010000121.1 GCA_937873095.1 uncultured Acetobacteraceae bacterium
GATCCGAGCCGATACAAGCGAAAACTAGCGCGCATGGGGCGGAGCCCCTGGCCTTCAGCCGCCCGCTAACCAGCGGTCTCGCTCTGCAGAGCGAGCGAGGTCCCGGCGTAGAGCAGGCCCGCCACGACGCAGTCTGCGCCCCCGCAACCGGCCAGCGTCGCGCGCAGGCTCTCGCATATCCGACTGGCTGCGGCCATCTCTGCCGGCAGATCGGCAACCCTGACCTGGCAGCGCCGCAACAGCGTGCTTTCGGCCTCGAGGCACGCCCAACCGTCCCCCTCGAGCGGCATCTGGCGATAGGCGCTGACCTGCGCCTGCGTCAGCCCGGCCGCCCGGGCCAGCACGGGCAGCAGCGGAGGGCCGGCTGCCGGGTCGCGGCGGACCAGCGAGAAGCAGCGCCGCAGCCAGACCCGGCGCGCCGCGGTCCAGGCCGGTTCCAGGTCGCCGTCCAGATAGGGATCGGGCGCCGAAAGCCTGCGCCTGATCGTGTCGGCCATTCCGCCCTCGGCGCGCCCCAGCGTCCGGCCGGACACGGTGACGACGATCTCCGGCGCGTGGCGTATCCGCGCGCCGACATCGCGGAGCGCCGCGAAGAAATGCCGATCCTCGGCGATCGAGGAGGCCGGCATGCCGCCTGCGCGGCGGTAGGCGGCGAGCGAGACGGCGATGCTGGCGCCGGAATGCTCGACATGGCGAGGCAGCGGGTCCCAGGGATGCGGGTCGAGCAGTGCGGCGATCTCGTCCAGCACGGCCGCGTAGGCGCATTCTTCCGCATCGGCCTCGTGCAGACCCTGCGGGATCAGCGCGGCCTCGGCCGGGTCCAGCACGGCGCGGCCGGCGACCGCGTCCACGCCGGCGCGCAGGTGCCACAGATTGGCCGCGATCCAGTCGGCGGGAACCCGCCCGTCCGCATCCGTGGTCAGCAGGACGCCGCCGTCATCCAGCAGCGAGGCCGCATGTTCCATGCCCATGCGGCGGGCGGCGCCGGCACAGGCGCATTCGGGCGCAAACACGTGCTCGATGGCGTGGACGGGCACCTGCAGCCCCGCGCCGACCTGGCGCACGATGTCGGCCGTGGCGTCGGTCGTGTTGTTGATCAGCAGCACGATCCCGTCCGCCTGCACCTCCCGCTGCGAGGCGATGGCGCACAGGCACTGGGCGATACGGTCGGCTTCGTCCTTCACCGGAACGGCTACCAGACAATGTGCGGGGGCCATTCGCCCCGAAGGCGGCGTGTCCAGCAGGTGTCTCCGGGAATGTTGGCCCAGGTGGCCGCAAGGATATTGGTGGCCGGTCGGACTTGCCCAGGCGGCGGCAGCGCCCGAGACCCCGGCCGGATCCTGCCCGTTCACCCAGGACCGGACAGGCTTGAGCCGGGGCAGGCCAGCAGGTCGAGCCGGTACTCGGGCTCCCGCGCCTGGTGCACGGGCGGCAAGGCGAGCGCCGCGATCAGCCGCTCGGAGGCCGCGTCGCCGGAGAGCGGGTAGTTCGTCGGCCCCAGCCAGTGCACCATCAGCACGACGCCACCGGCTGCGATGCTGCCGCGCACGCGGGCCGCCAGGGCGTCCACGTCGGCCTCCGACAGGTAGTATACGACTTCGCTCAGCAGGATCAGGTCGAAGCGGCCGTCGGGCCAGGCCTGCGGCACCTGCATGCGGGCAAATCGCACCTGCGGCAGGCCGGCGCAGCGCTCGATCGCCTGGTCCAGCGCCGATTGCGCGACGTCCAGTGCCAGCAGCGCGCGGCATTGCGGCGCCAGCGCCCGGGTCAGCACGCCTATGCTGCACCCCACTTCCAGGGCGGCGGTGAACTGCCGCGAGCCGAGTGCGGCCAAGGTCGCCGCGTATTTGCGCCGCTCGTACTCGCTGCTGGCGAACTTCCACGGGTCCGGGTCGGCCGCGTAGAGACCCTCGAAATAGCCGGGGGGAAGCGATGCGCTCATGGGTTGCTCAGAAAGGTTTCGGTCGGCGCTTCGAAATGGCGCAGCAGCGAACCGGGCAGCCGGAACCCCGCGGGATCGTCGGTGATCAGCTCGCCGTACTGCGAACGGTGGGCCTGTATGGCGCGCTGCTTGACGGCCCCGAACGCGGCGATGTCCAGCCGCCACCCTTGGGGCAGCGTCCCGGCCAGCTGCGTGTCCGGAGCCAGCATCCAGCCCCAGACGGGGTAGGCGAGGTGCGCTACCCCTGCGCGTCCGGCCGCCTCGGCCGCGATCAGGTGGGCCGCCGCGTGGTCGCAATGCGGATCGTGCCGCCACGGCGAGAGCAGCGTGGCGGTGTCGAAGCGCCGCAGCGCCCCGATCACGGCGTCGACCGCCGCCTCGAAGTCCGGCCCGTGCGTGGGTGCGGCGGTGTCGCGCAGGCCCAGAAAGGCGATCCGGTCGGCAGGCAGGCCGAGCAGGCGCACGGCCTGCCGCGCCTCGGCCTGCCGCACCGCCCGCAAACGCTCCGGCGGGTAGGCGGCCGAGTTCGGGTGCGAGCCGGCGCCGTCGGTCAGGACCAGCACCGCCGCCCGCCGCCCGGCCTGCGCGCACGCGGCGAGCAGGCCGCCGCAGCCGAGGCTTTCGTCGTCGGCATGCGGCGCGAGCACCAGGGGGTCCGTGCCGCCGAGGATCGCCTCCAGCCCGACGAGCGGCAGCGCCCGCATCGCCTGCTGCGCCTCTCCGGCGGTCATTCCGGGCGGCCCAGATGCCAGGCCGACGCTTCCAGCAGCACGCTGTCGGGGGCGGGCTGGCGCAGATAGGTGGTCAGGTCGCGCGCCAGCCGCTCCAGCGGATGCGGGGCCACGAAGGCGGCAAGCCCGAGCGAGCGCTGGGCGTGGCGCAGCGCGTCCAGGCTGGCGGATTCGACGGCGATGCGCGCCAGGTTGACATAGGCGATCTGTGCCGCGGGGTCGCCGCCCTCCGCCTCCGCCAGCAAGCAGGCACGCTCCACCCAGAGCTGTGCGGTTTCGCGGGCGATGAGGATCTCGCCGAACCGCGCCTGCTGCATGGGCGCGCCGGCCTGGCCGCGCCGGACCAGGTGGCTGCGCACCATCTCGGCCAGCGCGTCCAGCATGCCGGCGGTCACCGCGGAGGTGCGCCAGGCGCCGCAGGAGAAATCGGGTTCTCTGAGGTAGTCGCCGGCGCTGCCGATCTGGGCGTCGGCGGGTGCCGCAACCCCGTCCAGGGTGACCACGCCGTTGGCGGCCGCGCGCATGCCGTGCAGGCCGCTGACCGGGGCCACCGGCTCCCGCCCGGTCAGGGCGGCCAGGAACAGGCATGTGGCGCCGGCCTCGCCGCCGATGTCGGCGGTGACCAGGGCGCGCGTGCAATGGCCGGCGCCGCTGGACGGTCCCTTGCGGCCGAGCAGCCGGCCGTCCCGCACGCGAAGGCACTCGCCTGGCGGGTCGGTGACCCACAGTCCGAACAAATGGCCGCCTGCTGCGTCCTCGCAGGCTGCGCGCAGCTGCGCCTGGTCGCCGAACCGGACGATCAGGCGCAGTGCGTTGACATGGGCCTCGAACAGCCGGCCGACCGCCGGGTTGGCGCGGCCGCACAGGATGAGCAGCCTGGCCGCCAGGCCGCCGCCCTCCGGCTCGGTTCCGGCGCCCAAGCCGCCGAGGCGCCTGGGGATGGGTGCGGCCAGCAGCCCAGCCTGGGTCAGGCGCGCCATCTCCGCCGCAGGAAAAGCGCAGTCGGCCTCCGGTGCGGCGGCCGAGCGCAGGGCGTCGAGCAAATGGGCCTGGCGCCGCGCGGCGGTGGAGGATTCGTTCACGGCGACTGAACGTCGGCCCGCCGGCAAAGGTTGTCAGTGCATCCCGCCGGCCCCGCGTCAGGGCGGACCAGCCCGCCGTTACCATCGGCGCCGGTTCGGCCTATCTGACAGGCATGACGACCAGCCTTGCCGGCCTGTCCCTGCGCGACCTGGAATACGCCGTGGCCGTGGCCCGCACCCGGCATTTCGGACGGGCGGCCGACCAGTGCGGCGTGAGCCAGCCGGCGCTGAGCGAACAGGTCCGCAAGCTGGAGGCGCTGCTGGGCGTGACGCTGTTCGAGCGCGGCCGGCGCGGCGTGCACGTGACAGGGCCGGGGCAGGCGCTGCTGGCGCGCGCCGAACGCGTGCTGGGCGAGGCGCACGGCATGGTCGAGATGGCGCGCGGCAGCGCCGACAGCCTGGCCCGCACGCTGCGGCTCTCGGCCATCCAGACGCTGGGGCCGTACTACCTGCCGTTCCTGGTGCGCCAGGCTCGCGCGGCTTATCCCGACCTGCTGCTTCGGCTGGAGGAAGGGCAGACGGGCCCGCTGCTCGACGGGCTGCGGGCGGGGAGCACGGATCTGGTGCTGGCCGCCCTGCCCTTGCCGGATGACGGGCTGACGGTGACGCCGCTGTTCTGCGAGCCGTTCGTCCTGGTCTGCCCGGCAGGCCACCGGCTGGCGGGGCTGCCGCGGCTGAGCCTGCCGGATCTCGCGGCCGACGGGCTGATCCTGCTGGAGGAGGGCCACTGCCTGCGCGACCACGCGCTGTCGCTCTGCGAGGGCGTCACGCCAGGCGCGCGCCACGCCACCAGCGTGGAGACGCTGTGGCACATGATCCTGGCGGGCGAGGGATTTTCGCTGATGCCGGCGCTGAGCCTGGCGGGGCGGCCGGGGATGGAGGATCTGGTCACCTGCCGCCCGCTGCCCGAACCGGAGGCCGGCCGCACGATCGCGCTCGCCTGGCGCAGCACGGCCCCCCGGGCGGCCGCGTTCGGCGCGTTGGCGGGGGTGTTGCGGGG
>CALMVI010000122.1 GCA_937873095.1 uncultured Acetobacteraceae bacterium
CCGTGGCGGTGGGGGCAGCGTGTCAGGGCGGCATACGGGCTTGCTCAGGCGGCCTGGCGGGCGTGTGTGCGGCCGGCGCGGTAGGCGCGGGCGGCGGCGCCGAAGCTGCGGAAGATGGCGAGCGAAAGCGGGTCGTCCCGGAACGCCCATTCCGGGTGCCATTGCACGCCGAGGAGGAAGCGGTCGGCCCGGTCCAGGCGGAACGCCTCGACCAGGCCGTCAGGGGCCGTGGCGTCGACGGCGAGCGTTGGGGCCAGGCGGTCCACGCCCTGGCCGTGCAGGGAGTTCACGCGCGCGCCGGTCATGCCGGAGACGGTGTGCAGCAGGCCGCCTGTGGCGAAGGCCAGTTCGTGCGTCGGGACGTATTGCGCGTCGACCGGCACGCCGGCGGGCTCGCGGTGGTCGAGCATGCCGGGCAGGGCATGGACCGCCTGGTGGAGGGTGCCACCCAGCGCCACGTTGATCTCCTGACAGCCGCGGCAGACGCCGAGGACGGGCATGCCGGATTGGACCGCAGCGCGCACCAGGGCCAGGGTGACGTGGTCGCGGGCGGGGTCGGCGGGTGATTGGGGGTCGGCCAGGGCGGCGCCGTAGCGGCCGGGGTCGATGTTGCTGATGGCACCGGTCAGGAACACGCCGTCCAGATGGGCGAGCATGTCCGGCAGGTCGGCGGGGTCGGACCAGGCGCCGCCAGGGGTGGGGATGTGCGCCGGCAGGATGACGGCCAGCGCGCCGGCGCCGCCCGCGACCGCGTCGAGGTATTTCTGCTGGGTGCTGTGGACGACGTGCTTGCCGCCGGCATGGACATCGGCGACCACGCCGATCAGGGGTTTCATGTCTGCTCTCCTCGCCCGTCCAGCATAGCTTGCCGCAGCCCTGGAAGCCACCCAAACCGCGCCGGGGCGCGGCATGCGCGGCGGCCGGCGCTGTGCTATCTGCTGCCCAGACCCTGGACACACGCCATGAACGATGCCGACACCGCCATCTCGCTCCGCGCGCGCAACGCGCGGCACCACATCCACCCGTTCAGCGACATGGACGCGCTGAACGCGGAGGGGGTGCGCATCATCACCCATGCCGAGGGCGTGTGGCTGCGCGACATCGAGGGGCGACAGTTCCTCGACGGGTTTTCCGGGCTGTGGAACGTGGCGGTGGGGTATGGGCGGCGCGAGATCGCCGAGGCCGTGAACGCGCAGATGCTGCAGCTGCCGTTCTACAACAAGTTCTTCAAGTCGACGACGATCCCGATCATCGAACTGGCAGAGATGCTGTCCGAGCTGGCGCCCGGCTTCTCCCGCACCTTCTTCACCAACTCGGGCTCGGAGGCCAACGACACCATCATCCGCATGGTGCGCCACTACTGGCAGTTGAGGGGACGGCCGGCGAAGACCCATTTCATCGCGCGCCGCAACGGCTATCACGGCAGCACGGTGGGCGGCGCCAGCCTGGGCGGCATGGCGTGGATGCACGCGCAGGGGGGGTTGCCGATCCCCGGCGTGACGCATGTGGCGCAGCCATGGTGGTGGGGCGATGGCGGGGACATGTCGCCGGACGAGTTCGGGCTGTGGGCGGCGCGCGAAGTGGGCCACGCCATCGACCGGCTGGGGGCCGAGACCGTGGCGGCGTTCATCGGCGAGCCGGTGCAGGGGGCGGGCGGCGTGATCGTGCCGCCGGACACCTACTGGCCCGAGGTGGAGCGGATCTGCCGTGCGCGCGACGTGCTGATCGTGAGCGACGAGGTGATCTGCGGCTTCGGGCGCCTGGGCCACTGGTTCGGCAGCCAGCGCTTCGGGTTCAGGCCCGATCTGATGACGATCGCCAAGGGCATCACGTCGGGCTACCTGCCGATGGGCGGGGTGATGGTCAGCGACGCCATGGCCGACGTGCTGGGCGCGGGCGGCGACTTCTTCCACGGCTACACGACCAGCGGGCACCCTGCCTGTGCCGCCGCGGCGATCGCCAACATCGGCATCCTGCAGCGCGAGGGGCTGGTGGAGAGGGTGGGCCACGTGATCGGGCCCTACCTCGCCGAGCGCTGGCTCGGGCTGGCGCAGCATCCGCTGGTGGGCGAGGCGCGCATGGTGGGGCTGATCGGCGGGCTGGAGCTGACGCCCGACAAGTCTTTACGCGCACGGTTTCCCAAGGCGGGGGAGATCGGCACGGTCTGCCGCGACGTGGCTTATCGGGCGGGGCTGATCCTGCGGGCGACCGGGGACTGCATGCTGGTGGCCCCCCCCTTCGTTCTGAGCGAGGCGGAGGCGGACATGCTGGTCGAGCGCACCCGGCACGCGCTGGACGGGGCGCTGGAGGAGGCAGTGCGGCGCGGATGGATGTAGGGCTGCGAATACGGTAGTAAGCGCGTGGATCTGGGGGAACGTCGCGCATGACGGCAAGCCGCGGCCTGGTCGGAACGAAATCGGCATCGGCGCTGGTCCTGGCGCTCTGGTCCTGCCAGGCGGGGACGCATCCTGCGGTGCGGAAGGCGGGCGCGATCAAGGTTCAGACCGTGCCTGCCAAGGCCAGGGCGGCGGGCTGCCCGTGAGCGAACCGGCACTCACGCGCGCGCTGACCACGGCGATCATGCACAGCACCGAGCCCATGGTGCTGACCGACCCCTCGCTGCCCAACCACCCGATGATCGCCGTCAACCCGGCGTTCGAGGCGCTGAGCGGCTACCCGGCGGCCGAATCGGTCGGGCGGAATTGCCGCTTCCTCCAGGGGTCGGGGACCGATCCGAACACCCCTGCCAGGATCGGCGGCTGCATCGCCGAACAGCGCGGCTGCATCGAGTGGATCGTCAATTATCGGCGCGACGGCTCGATGTTCTGGAACCTGCTGTTCCTCTCGCCGGTGTTCGGGCGCGACGGCACGCTGCTGCATTATTTCGGCAACCAGCGCGACATCACCGAGGGGCCGCCGGCCAGCCTGCCGGACTACACGCTGGGCAAGGCCGACATGACGCTGCATGCGGAGACGGAGTTCCACGCGCTTTTGCTGGGGCTGCTGGACGAGCAGCCGGACGGGGAAGCCTCTGCGCGCCGGCTGGAGGATTTGGTGGAGGCGGCGCGGCGGCTGGACCGGGTGACGACCGAGCTGGCGCCCGCACCTTGGGAGTTGCCGGGGCCCGGGCGGTAGGGCGGGTTGCTGGAATCGTTGCCAAAGCTTGCCTGAGGCGTCTGGCTTCACTCGGCTTGGCTTGGCATCAGTTCCACCGTCCGGATACCCCGAATACGGCGCCACTGAGCGCCAGAACAACAAAGCCCAGACCAGGTATAAGCGGCCAAACGGCACTGCCCCAGAGCGGCCAGAAGTAGTCGGCCGTAGCCGTCGATTCAGGACTGGCGGATGTGTAGGCGACGGGAACGATCGCGTATAACGGCCGCGTCAGAAACCCGTTCTGGACGAACTCGACCGTCCTGCCCTCAGAAGTCGTAAATCTGATGCGAGGGTGAGAGGAAGCCTCGATTACCCGACCATCTGCGCGATCGGCACCGGACAGAAACTCCGATGTGCACCAAATGCGCCATCCAGAGACGACCAGCAACGATAGGCCTGCAAGCACAATCAGCATGTTCGGCCAGGCTAGATTGACGCGCAACGGCTTCAGCTCAGGTAGCCGATCGACTCGCTCACCCCGGCATTGGCCTGCAGACCGAGATTAGGTCCCCAAGACAGCAGCATCGCTCTCGGTTGGAGCAGACTTTCGAACAGCAACTGACCTGCAATGCCTCCGCCCAGTAAGGCTGCAAAAGCGATCGGATTACAATTCATCAGCATCGTTTCGCCGGCATAACCGGCGATCAACCCGAGACCTGCGTCGAAGAAGATGCAGATTCCTTTGACATCGTCTTTTGTTAGGTCGGCTCCTGGACAGTCGCTCAACGCATAAACGATGCCATGATTGGGGAACGATTCGGGGGCAAGAACGCCGCCGCCCATTTCAGACAGCCCGCGCGGGTCCATGAACCGGCCAAGCTTCGGTATCTTTTTCAATCCGATGGACAGTCCGGCACCGACGCCACCGTAGTGAAAGCGGACGACTTTCCTACCGGGGTCGTTGAGCACGATCGATCCACCGGAAGCGACAACGAAGCCCAGGCCAGCGCCGCCGGTCCCAGACGTGTTGAACGTCCACGCACTTTCCTTTTTTATCCGCCAGGCGCTCATGAATGAGACCTCAAGTCATTGTCGCCTATGGGCTCAGCTTCTCACAGCGCGAGTAAGGTTTGAGCGCATTGACCGATCCGTAGAGGTCGACCGTGCACATTATCCAACTACGATCGTGCCTCAGCAAGTAGCCGTAACCTCCGAGACCAGCACTGAAGCTGGATATCTCATAACCTTCCTGGAGGAGCTGTGACATCGACTTGACAATGACGTTTGTTGACATCGGCATTGCATCGGCCGGTGGTCGCCTGGTCTCCTCGGCCGCCGATCTGTGCAGGGTTGCCACTGTGGTGATCGCCGCGAGGCAGACGACGAGGCGTACTTTAGTGGCCGACATACTCGAACGCATAACGCTCTCCGTCTAAACCAATCCGGCAGTTCAGGCGAGCTGCCTTATCACATCGCCCAGCACGCCGAACAGCTCGTCGATTTGCGCGCGGCTGATGATCAGCGGGGGGGAGATGGCCAGGATGTCGCCGGTGGCGCGGAGCAGCACGCCGGCTTCGTAGCAGGCGACGAAGGCGTCGTAGGCGCGGGCGCCTGGGGCGCCTGGGCGGGGGGCGAGTTCGACGCCGGCGACCAGGCCGAGGTTGCGTATGTCGATGACGTTGGGCAGGCCGGCCAGGCTGTGCGCCGCTTCCTCGAAATAGGGCGAGAGTTCGGCGGCACGCTCGAACAGCGCCTCGTCGCGGTAGGTGTCGAGCGTCGCGATGGAGGCGGCGCAGGCGAGCACGTGGCTGGAATAGGTGTAGCCGTGGAAGAACTCGATCGCACCCGGCGGCCCGTGCATGAACGCCTCGTGCACCGCGCTGCTGGCCACCACCGCGCCCATCGGCACGGTGGCGTTGGTGATGCCCTTGGCCAGGCACACCATGTCGGGCAGCACGCCAAAGCGATCGATGGCAAAGGGGGAGCCGAGCCGGCCGAAGCCGCTGATCACCTCGTCGAAGATCAGCAGGATGCCGTGCTTGGTGCAGATGTCGCGCAGGCGCTCCAGGTAGCCCACCGGCGGCACCAGCACGCCTGTCGATCCGGCCAGCGGCTCGACGATGACGGCGGCGATGGTGCTGGGGTCGTGCAGCGCCACGATGCGCTCGAGCTGGTCGGCGAGTTCGGCGCCGTGCAGCGGCTGGCCGTGGCTGAACGCGTTGCGCGCCAGGTCGTGCGTGTGCGGCAGGTGGTCCACACCGCCGAGCATGGCGCCGAAATGCTTGCGGTTGTTGCCGATGCCGCCCACCGAGATGCCGCCGAAGCCCACGCCGTGATAGCCCCGCTCCCGCCCGATCAGCCGGGTGCGCGCCCCCTCCCCGCGCATCCGGTGATAGGCGAGCGCCACCTTCAGCGCGGTGTCGACGGCTTCGGACCCGGAATTGACGTAGAAGACGTGGTCGAGGCCGTCGGGCAGCATGGCAGACAGCCGTGCGGCCGCCTCGAAGGCGAGGGGATGGCCCATCTGGAAGGCCGGGGAGAAATCCATCGTCGCCGCCTGGCGCTGGATTGCGTCCACGATGCGCGGGCGACAATGCCCGGCATTGACGCACCAGAGGCCGGCGGCACCGTCGAGGACCTGGCGCCCGTCATGGGTGGTGTAGTGCATGTCGCGTGCCGCCACGAACAGGCGGGGCTTGTCCTTGAACTGCCGGTTCGCCGTGAACGGCATCCAGAAGGCGTCGAGGCTGTTGACCTGCGCGTCCATGCGGCAAGCTCCGGCGATGTGATGAGCGATCAGATAAGGCGGGGGCGGCGCCGGCGATAGGTCGGCAGCGAACGCAGGCTCTGTCCGGGCGTTCAGGGCGCAGTTGGCCGGCTTTGTGCCGAAGCAGAAGGGTTCGTTTCATGGCTACCAATCCGCTGGACGACACCGACGAGACGCGGCAGCAGCGCATCCGCGAGCGCGCCTATCACCTCTGGGAGGCCGATGGCCGGCCGGACGGTCGGCAGGACGAGTTCTGGGAACGCGCCAGCGAGCTGGTGGGCATGGAGGAGAGCGCGGGGGCGGCCGAGCTGCCGAACCCAGCCACTGTTCCGGGCGCCGATCCCGACCGCATGCAGCCGATCGAGGAGGCGGCGATCCAGGAGAATCTGGGGGAGTTCCCCGACCGGCTGGCCGACCAGGGGGACCGGATATTGACCCCGGCCCGGGCCAACCGGAAGCGCGCCTGACCTGACGCGCGGCCGGCTTGTCGGGTCGGCCTCGCCCTCGACCGCTCGGCCGAACGACGCAGGGCCGAGTTCGGCCGAGCTATTTCGGCACGACCACCGTCCCCGGGGCGGTAGGCGGGTGCACCGTGGGCGTGGGCAGCATGACCGTCTTTGGCGGCGTGACAGCCATCTTGGGGTCCACTTGTGTCGGGGGATGGATCACACCCCCGCTCGGGTGCGTGGCCTGGCCGGCGGGCTGGGCGTGCGCGCCTGCCGGGGCGGCCACGGCCAATGTCGCCAGGAGCAAGCGGGCCGGGGCCGGGCGCGGCGCCCGGGCGCAGCCGTGCGCCGGGGCGGTCATGCCTTTTTCAACTCTTCGGGCTTGTGCACCGCCTGCTTGCCCGACTTGCTGCTCTTGACCAGCACTTCGGGTTTTTCTTTGGTCGCCTTGGCCGTGTGCCCCTTCACCTTGGTGGTCGAGGTGACGACCTTTTCGACCACGCCCTGGGTCTTGCCCTGCGAGGTTCCCCAAGCGACCTTGTCGCCCTTCTTTGGCAGCGCCGCCATGATGCATCCTCCGACTGGATCACGATGGCAGCAACGGGCGCGGGGTCGGCACGGTTCCTGAAGAACACGCGCGACGGCGCATCGTGCGATACCACCTTGTGCGACGCCGAGGCGCGGCGCTTGATCTTGGCCGCGCGGCATCACGCCGGCGCATCGGGAGCAAACACCATGGGCAAGGGCGACAAGCAGCGCAGCAACCGGGAGGCGAAGAAGCCGAAGGCGGACAAGAAGGCCGCCCCTGCTGCGGCCGCGGCCGCGTCGAAATCGTCGGACCAGGGCCGCGCGGTCGGGAAGACGCCGTCCAAGTAACGATGCCGTTTGCCGCATGGATCGCGCCGGTCAGGGGCACGTGCCGGGCCCTGATCGTCTGCGCCGCGCTGGACGGGTGCGCGCGCCCGCCGCCGGTCACGACGCCCGCCGAGCAGGTGCGGATGATGGGCGATCTGCGTGCCGGCAGGCTGGTCCTGGCCTGCGGCGCGCGGTGCAGGGAGTCCTGGACCGCGCAGGCCGGCGCGGTGGACGCGCTGTATCGGGCGCAGCGCTGGTCGGACCTGACCATCGGCATCATGCGCATCGGCTACGGGGGCGACCTTGCGTATTTCTACCTGGGCGAGGCGGCGCACGGCATGGGCTACGAGCAGGCCGCCATCACCTATTACACGCAGGCGGGCGCGCTGGCGGACGGTTCAGACGCGCAGCTTCGCTGCGAGGGGCCAGGCGGGTCCGAGGCGGGTTGCCGCGGCATCGGCATCGCGGCTGCCGTCCCGGACAGGATTGCGCTGTCACGCGAGGCCTTGGAGGCGGAGGCGGCCGAGGCAGCGCCGCCGGTCCGGCCGCATCATGGCAGGGTGCGGACGGCGCGGAACGCCAGGGCAGCGGGCGGGGCGAAGGCCGGTCTGCCGGAGCAGGTTGCAGGGCGTGCGCAGGCCATCGACACCGCGACGCTGCAGGTGCACGGGCGGACCATCCCCCTGGCAGGCGTGGTCGGCAGGCCGGACGCGTATGCGGCCCAGCTTCAGGCGATGATCGACGCACAGGGCGCCACGGTGCGCTGCCTGCACGCCGGCGCGGGTTACGCGTGCACCTTGCCTAACGGGGCGGACGTGGCGCGGGCGGCGCTGTCGAGCGGGATTGCGAGTGCGGCCGCCGACGCGCCGGAGGCGTATCGCGCGCAGGAGCAGGCCGCCCGAGCGGCGCATCGCGGATTGTGGAAGCCGGCTGCTGGGTAGGAAGGCCAGGGGCTCTGCCCCATAAGCGCGAACGTTAGGCTTTTCGCAGTGCGTCTGCCTGGGGGATCCGG
>CALMVI010000123.1:0-9085 GCA_937873095.1 uncultured Acetobacteraceae bacterium
TCGCGGCGCCGCCGGTCGTGCGCCCCTCGCCCCGGCCGCAGCGCCCTGCCCCGACGCCCGCGCCTCCGCCGGCGGTCCAGCCGGCGCCGGAGCCGGTTCCCGAGGCCGCAGCCTCGCCGGACGGGCTGGCGCGCGCCTTTCTGGCGGGCGCCGGACTGCCGGCCGATCTGCTCGACGGCCTGGACCAGGCGGCGGCGTTCCACGAGATCGGGCAGATGGTGCGCGCGGCGGTGGAGGGCGTGCGCGCCGTGCTGAGCACGCGCGCGCTGGTCAAGTCGGAGTTCCGGGTCGACCAGACGGTGCTGCGCCGGTCCGACAACAACGCGGTGAAGTTCGCGCCAGACGTGCAGCGCTGCCTGGCCGCCATGGTGGGCGCGGCACCGCCCGGGTTCCTGCCCGGCCCGGCCGCGATGCAGCAGAGCATGGACGACATCAAGGCGCACGAGCTGGCGCTGGTTGCTGCGCTGAACAGCGTGTTTGCCGACATGAGCCAGCAGCTCGACCCCGAATCGATCATGCGGCGCGCGCGCCAGGACACCAGCATCGCCACCATGCTTCCCTATGCGCGCGAGGCGAAATGCTGGGCGATGTACACCGAAGCCTATCGCCTGCTGCAGGATAGCGGCGCGCCCAACACGGCGGGCTCGCTGCTGGCGCCGCTGGCGCAGGCCTATGCCCGCCAGCTCCGCAGGGCCGGCTGATGCGCCGCCCGACCGGCGCCCGCCGGCGCACATCTCCGTCATGACAGGAATACGTATGTCCCGCGTCACGCCCTGGCTCTGCCTGTCCGCCATCCTGCTGCTGGGCGCCTGCGCGTCGGGGCCGCCGACCACGGTGCACCTCACCCTGCGCGCCGGCCCGGATCTGAACCCCGACGAGACAGGGCTGCCCAACCCGGTGCAGACGCATGTCTATCTGCTGCGGGCGTCCGAGGCGTTCAGCAACACCGACTATTTCCAACTGGCCGACCACGAGAAATCCATCCTCGGCGCCGACCTGCTGGCGCAGGACAACGAGGTCGTGCGGCCCGGCCAGAGCCGCGAGCTGGCCTTGCCGGTTCCGCCCGGAACCAAGGTGGTGGCTGTCGCGGCGTCTTTCCGCAACATCGACCAGGGAACGTGGCGCGTGGTCACGCCGTTGCGGGCCCGCATCATCTTGACGATGGGCCGGCAAACGGTGCAGGTGGTCGACACGAAGTAACGGCCCGACACCGATGCAATCGGCCAACCGCGTTGTCTGGACGGAGGGCATGTTCCTTCGAGTCCAGCATTTTCAGCAGGCAGA
Organism: uncultured Acetobacteraceae bacterium; assembly: GCA_937873095.1. Classification (GTDB taxonomy): domain Bacteria; phylum Pseudomonadota; class Alphaproteobacteria; order Acetobacterales; family Acetobacteraceae; genus BOG-908. The sequence continues at coordinate 1,285 of CALMVI010000123.1, forward strand.
CCGCTGGACCGAGTCGCTGGTGCGTTCGGCGGTGCGCGACATCCAGCCGCATCGCTGGGGCGTGGCGGAGGTCGCGTTCGACCGCGAGATGCTGCACATCGGCAAATTCGCGCTCTCCTCCTGCCGCGGGATCATGCCGGACGGCACGGCGTTCTCGATCCCCGACGACAGCGACGCGCCGCCGCCGCTGGAGCTGACGGGATCGGAGCGTGGCGCCACGATCTGCCTGGCCATGCCGCTGCGGCAGCAGGGCGCGTTCGAGACCGGCAGCGAGCGGCGGGAGGACGCGGGCACGCGCTATCGCCGCAGCGTGTACGACGCGCCGGACGCCAACAGCGGAAGCTTCGCCAACGCCTCGCTGGAGGTGGGCCGCTCGCGCCTGATCTACCTGGCCTCCGGCGCGCCCACCGCCGGCTACGCGCTGCTGCCGGTCGCCTGCGTGGTTGAGGTGCGGCCAGACCTGTCGGTGCTGCTCGAGGAGAAGTTCGTCGCCCCTTGCCTGAACTGCGCCTCCCAGCCGGTGATCATCGGGTTCCTGACCGAGCTGCACGGCCTGATCACCCACCGGGCCGAGGCGATCGCGGCGCGCATGGCCGACCCCTCGGTGCGCGGCACGGCGGAGATCGCCGACTTCATGCTGCTGCAGAGCATGAATCGGGCCGAGCCGCTGCTGCGCCACCTGCTCTCGGCGGCGGCCACGCTGCATCCGGAGGAGTTCTACCGGCACTGCATCGTGCTCGCGGGCGAGCTGGCGACGTACACCGCGCAGAGCAAGCGCGCGGCCGTGTTCCCGCCCTACCGGCACGACAACCTTCAGGCGACCTTCGCGCCGGTGTTCGCGGATCTGCGCGCGTCGCTCAGCAGCGTTCTTGAGCAGACCGCGGTGATGATACCGCTGCAGGACCGCCGCCATGGCGTGCGGGTGGGCATGATCGCCGACAGGTCGCTGCTGCTGGGGGCGACGTTCGTGCTCAGCGTGCATGCCGACGTGCCGGCCGAACAGCTTCGCCGCATGTTCCCCAACCAGATGAAGATCGGGCCGGTGGAGCAGATCGCGCAGCTGGTCAACATCGCGCTGCCGGGCATCCCGATACGGCCGCTGCCGGTGGCGCCGCGCCAGCTGCCCTATCGTTCCGGCTCGGTGTATTTCGAGCTGGAACGCGGCGGGCCGATCTGGAAGCAGCTTGCGACGTCCGGCGCGATCGCGCTGCACCTCGCGGGCAGCTTCCCGCAGATCGAGATGGAACTCTGGGCGATCAAGGATTAAGCCATGGCCTACGATCCCATCGACGGCGACGACGAGCGCACGATCGTCAAGCCCACGCCGGGCGGACGCCCCCGCCCGGGCAACGTTGCCGCGCGCCCGATCACGCGGCCGCTGGCGCCGCCCGCCAACCTGCTCAATTTCGACTTCGCGCAGCTGGCCAACAGCAGCTTCAACGTCATCGTGGGTGCGGCGGCGCAGCTGCTGAACCTGGGGCGTCGGCTGCGCGGCAGCGTCACCAACCGCGACGTGCCCGCGCTGCGCGCGCGCGCGGTGGAGGAGATACGCAACTTCGAACGCATGATCATGGCCGCAGGCGTGCAGCCAGAGCAGGCGCGCGCCGCCCATTACGCGCTGTGCGCGACGCTGGACGACATCGTGCTGAACACGCCATGGGGCGCGTACAGCGCCTGGGCCAGCAACAGCCTGGTCAGCACGTTCCATGTCGACGTCAGCGGCGGCGAACGGTTCTTCGACCTGCTCACCCACCTGCACAAGGACCCCGGCACCAACCGGGACGTGCTGGCGCTGATGTATCTGTGCCTGTCGATCGGGTTCGAGGGCAGGCTGCGGGTGATGGACCAGGGCGCGCTCGAACTCTCGCGCATACGCGAAAGCCTGTACCGGACGCTGCGGTCGGTTTACGGCGATTTCGAGCGCGAGCTGTCGCCGCACTGGCGGGGGGTGGAGGCGCGCCACCGTCCGCTGCGCGCCACGGTCGCGCTGTGGACGATCGTCTCGGCCGCGGTGGCTGCACTGGTGCTCGGCTACTTCCTGTTCTCCTACCTGCTCAACCGCAGCTCGGACGGGACCTTGCGCGCCCTGGCCGAAGCGCCGCCCAACGGCGCGGCCTCGCTTGCGGTCGCGACGGCGGCACCGCTGCCGATCGTGGCGCGGGCGGCGGTGGATTCGCTGCGCCGCGACCTGCAGCCGGAGATCGCGGCCAACCAGCTCGACGTCGTGACCAGGGGCACGAGCCTGGTGGTGCGCATCCACAATGCGGGGATGTTCGCCTCCGGCAGCGCCACGGTGGAGGACAAGTTCAAGCCGGTGATCGCGCGCATCGCCCAGGCGGTGGCCGCCCAGCACGGGCGCGTGGAGGTCGACGGCTACACCGACGCCCAGCCGATCCACAGCCTGCGCTTCCCCTCCAACTGGGAGCTGTCCACCGCGCGCGCGCAGGCGGTGGCCGACCTGCTGGCGGGCGCGATCCCGCGTGACCGCATGAGCGTGAACGGCCGTGCGGAGTCCAACCCGATCGCGTCCAACGACCTGGCCTCCGGCCGCGACGCCAACCGCCGCACCGAGCTTGTGGTCAGCAACGTGGCAACCACCGCGACCCTGCCCGCCGATCCGGCGCCGGCGGCCCCTGCCGCGCCGGCGCCTCTGCCCACGGTGCAGGTGCCGACCCTGCCGGCACGGACCATACCGATGCCGAGTGCCGCGCCCGGGGAGCGCCGCCCATGAACTTCCTGATGAATTTCAGGAATCTGGCGGGCATGTACGCCATGCCGCTGATGCGCTTCGTGCGCCGGCGCTGGCTGCGCACGCTGGTCTGGGCGCTGGCCGCCTGTCTGACCGTGTTCTTCTTCGGCGACGCGCTGCGGTTGCGGCGTTGGCAGCCGCTCGACAGCGATCCTGCGCGCCTGTGGACCTGTGCGGCAATCCTGGTCGGCTGGGCGGTATACAACATCGTCATGCTGGTGCGCGACCGGCGCGCCGACCGCAGCATGATCTCGGCCATGACGGCCGGGGGCGAGGGGCCGAGCAAGAGCGCGCTGTCGGCCCAGGAAGTCGAGCAGATGCGCACCCGCCTGCAGGAGGCGATGCTGCAGCTGCGGCGCGCGGTCGGCGGCAGGCGGGGTTACGTCTACCAGCTTCCCTGGTACATCATGATCGGGCCGCCTGGCTCGGGCAAGACGACGGCGCTGCTGAATTCCGGGCTGAAGTTTCCGCTGGCCGACACGCTCGGGCGCGAGCCGCTGCATGGCGTGGGCGGCACGCGCAACTGCGACTGGTGGTTCACCGAGGACGCGATCCTGCTCGACACCGCAGGGCGCTACACGACGCAGGACAGCGACCCCGAGCTCGACAGCCAGGGCTGGTCGGGCTTCCTGAACCTGCTCAAGACGTTCCGGCCGCTGCAGCCGATCAACGGCGTGATCGTGGCGTTGAGCCTGGAGGACGTGGCGACGCGCAACCCGGCCGAACGGCTGGCCAACGCCCAGGCCATACGGCAGCGCCTGGGCGAGCTGACACGCGCCTTCGGCAGCCGGTTCCCGATCTACATCGTGCTGACCAAGGCCGACCTGATCGCCGGCTTCGTGCAGTTCTTCGACGCGTATAACCGCCAGGACCGCGAGCAGGTCTGGGGCATGACGTTCCCGCTGGACGGCGGCGCCCCCGGCACGCCCGCCGCCGTGTCCACCTTCGACACGGAATTCGACCTGCTGCTGACGCGGATGAACGCGATCGTACTCGAGCGCCTGCAGCAGGAGACCGACATCCAGCGCCGGGGCCTGATCTTCGGCTTCCCGCTGCAGGTGGCGACGCTGAAGGAGCCGATCCACGACATCCTGGAGGAGATCTTCACGACGTCGAAATTCGACCAGCGTCCGCTGCTGCGCGGCTTGTATTTCGCGTCCGGCACGCAGGCCGGGGCGCCCATCGACCGGCTGATGCACGCGATGGCCAGCACGTTCGGCATGGAGCAGCCGCGCCCGACGGCGTTCGCCGGGCAGGAGAAGAGCTATTTCCTGACGCGGCTGCTCGACTCGGTGGTGTTTGCCGAAGCCAACGTGGTTGCGGCCGACCCGACGGTGCGGCGGCGGATGGCGCAGACACGCTGGATCGCGAGCGGCATCGCCGCCGCCCTGGTGGTGGGCCTGCTTGGCACCTGGGCCTACGCCTACACGCAGAACAAGTCGCTCGTGGCCGCGGCGGACCGGCACATCGCCGATTACCGCCAGCAGGTCGCCGCCATCCCGACGCAGAACGTCAGCGACGCCGATTTCGCCAGGGTCGTGCCGCCGCTGAACATGCTGCGCGACGGGCCTGACGAGATGCAGCGCCACGCCCGTTCGCTGACGGTGCATACCGGCATGGACCAGACGGCCAAGCTGCAATCCCAGTACGCGACCGTCTATGGGCGCGCGCTCAACGACCTGCTGCTGCCGCGCGTGCTGGTGTTCCTGCAAAAGCAGATGCGGAACGGGCGCGAGGATGATTTCGACTTCAAGGTGTCGGCCCTGAAGGTGTATCTTGGCCTGGGCGGCCAGGGTCCTCTCGACCACGACTTCACCCGCAGGTGGATGCAGGCGGAGTGGGCGGTGCTCTACCCGGGCGACGAGCACGCGGCGTTGCGACGCGACCTCGACAGTCATTTCGCCGCCCTGCTCGGCCAGCAGGTGCAGCCGGTGGCGCTGGATGCATCGCTGATCACCGACATACGGCGTCAGGTGCAGAAGACGCCGCTGGCCGCGCGCGCCTACGCCATGCTGCGCGACGGGCAGGAGGCGGCGCGCCTGCCTGCCTGGACGGTGGAGGACAAGGCGGGTGCGGCGGTGGAGCGCGCCTTCATCCGCGTGTCCAACGCGCCGCTGTCGGACGGCATACCGGGCTTCTACACGCGCGACGGCTACCTCACCGTGTTTCTCCCCGGGCTGCGCGCGGCTGTCGCCGCGGTGTCGAAGGAGCAATGGGCGTACGGCGCCAGTGCCGCGAGCGGGCAGAGCGAGGACGCGATCGCTGCACAGGCGACTGCGCTGTATCGCGGCGACTTCAACGCGCGCTGGACCGCGCTGCTCAGCGACCTGCGGCTGCGCAAGCTGGTCAATTTGCAGCAATCGGTGCTGGTGCTGACGGCGCTGGCCGGGCCGGATTCGGTGATGATGAAGCTGCTGGTCGCCATCGTCCACGACACCGACCTGTCGCCGCCGCCGGCCGACGCGAAGGACGCCGAAGCGCAGCGGCTGCGGACGCTGATCTCGGCCGCGGGGCCCGCCGATACGGGCGAGCAGCCGTTCGCGGCGCTGCGCGCGGCGATGCAGAGCAGCGACGGCGCGCCCAGCCAGATCGGCGAGCTGATGCGCACGGTCAACGCGCTGTACGAGCAGGTGAGCCGGGCGGGCAGCGAGCCGCAGGGCGTGATGAACGTGACCGAGACCGAGGGCGGGCTGAACGACGCCAACCAGAAGCTGATCAGCCAGAGCCGCCTGGTGCCGCCGCCGGTCGATGTCTGGCTGTCGGACCTTTCGGCCAGCGTCAGCAACGTCACCAGCGGGACCGCGCGCAACGTCATCTCCCAGAGCTGGAACGCATCCGGGCAGCGCTTCTGCACCCAGGCCACGCGCGGGCGCTACCCGTTCGCGCACGGCGCCAGCAACGAGATCTCGGTCGACGACTTCGCCAAGCTGTTCGGCCCGAACGGGACGATGGACTCGTTCTTCTCGCAGAACCTCAAGCAGTTCGTGAACACGTCGCGCCATCCGTGGCGCTGGCAGTACAACTCCGTGCAGGGGGTGAGCTCGGCGTTCCTGCAGCAGTTCGAGCATGCCGAGATCATCAAGCAGGCGTTCTTCAGCGGCGGCTCGGCGGGGTTCCATTACGAGGTGTCGCCGGACCGGCTGGATCCGTTCGCCAACTCGATGACGCTGGCTATCGGCGGGCAGGTGATCAGCTACGCGCACGGCCCGATCCGGCCGACCACGCTGTCCTGGCCCGCGCCCGGCGATGGCGGGGCGCGGCTGACGGTGGAGCCGTCGCAGGGTGGTGCGATCACCGAGCCAGGAGTCTGGGCGCCGTTCCGCCTGATGGATGCAGGGTCGTCGGAGCAGAGAGGACCGGACCGCTTCACGGTGGCGTTCGCCATCGGCGCGCACACGCTGTCCTTCGTCGTGAAGTCGGACGCGGTGCTCAATCCCTTCACCCTGCGGGACATTCGCGCCTTCCGCTGCCCGGGCACACCTTGACGGAGCCGGCATCATGGTTCTCGAACGAATCCGCAGCCTCGTCACGCCCAGGAACGCGGGGCCCGAGGAGTTCGAGCTGATGCACCCGCCAGAGACCGAGGCTGCGCCGCAACCGGGCTTCTTCGGCAAGCTTCCCGCACGCGGCGACTTCGTGGGCCGCCGCCTGGACCAGGCGTTCCGCACGGCGTTCGACGACTGGCTGCAGAAATCCATCGCCACCAGCAAGCGCCAGCTCGGCGCCGCCTGGCTGCCGGCCTATCTGAACGCGCCGATCTGGCGCTTCGTGCTGGGGCCGAACCTGTGCGGATCGACGCCCAGCCTGGGCGTGATGATGCCGAGCGTCGACCGGGTCGGCCGCTACTTCCCGCTCGTCGTGGGCGCCCAGCTTCCCGGCTGCCTGTCGCCGGGCACCATGTTCCAGAGCGCGCGCCACTGGTTCGACGAGGCCGAGCACCTGATCCTGCGCTCGCTGGACGACGATTTCGACTTCGACCAGTTCGACCGCGACGTGGTGGGCATCGGCGTGCCGTCCTACGTGCGTGCCGGCGAGGACCCGCGCGGCCAGGCTCTGCGGCTCGACCTGAACGAGGGCGGCGACATGTCGCCCACCTATGCGCGCATCCTCGACCAGGTGCTGATGGGCAACAACGTGCCGTTCAGCCTGTGGTGGACGCTCGGGTCCGAAAAGGTGCGGCCGTCCGTGCTGCTGTGCCAGGGCCTGCCGTCGCCCGCCAATTTCGCGGCGTTCCTGGACGGGCAATGGAACGAGTGGGGCTGGGAGCGGCCGGGCGACGGGCAGGTCACGCTGCAGGACCTGCCGGTCCTGACGCTGAAGCCCGTCAGCGTGCTGCCATCGGCCGGCCGCACCCATCCGGGCACCAGGCGGCGCGTGAACGAGGATGCCGTGCTGCTACGGCCCGATCTGGGGCTGTGGGCGGTGGCCGATGGGGTCGGCGGCCACGAGGCGGCAGCCGAAGCCAGCCGGCTGGTGGTGGACCACCTCGACCAGTTCCTGGCCCCGCTCAGCTTCGGCGGCGCGGTGGACGATCTGCGCGAGTTGCTGACCGCCGCCAACCAGGCCCTGCGCGACCGTGCGGCCACCATCGCCGACCGCGCCATCGTCGCGTCCACCGTGGTCGTCATGCTCGCCTATGGCGGGCATTACTGCATGCTGTGGTCCGGCGACAGCCGCGGCTACCGGTTGCGCGACGGCAAGCTGGACTGCGTCACCAAGGACCATGCGCTCTCAAAAGGGGGTGCGGTGACCCATGCCGTGGGCGCGGAGGAGACGCTGTACCTCGACCAGGTGCACGGCAAGCTGGAGCCGGGCGACTGCTTCATGCTGTGCAGCGACGGGCTGATCAAGGCGCTGAACGACGAGGACATCATCGAGTCGCTCAGCGGCAGCCAGGTGGAACGGATGGCGGACCTGCTGCTGCAGAACGCGCTGGTGAGCGGCGCACGCGACAACGTGACCGTGGTCACCGTGCTGAACCCGTCCGCATGAGCGGGCATGACGAGCCCGTCCGCGTGAGCGGACATGACGAGCCCGTCCGCGTGAGCGGAC
>CALMVI010000123.1:9185-14385 GCA_937873095.1 uncultured Acetobacteraceae bacterium
GGCCATGACGAGGAGGAGGAACCGACCACCATCCTGGTGGCGCCGGCTGCGGTCCACGCCATGCTGGAGGACGAGCCGACCACGATCGTGGCGGCCGAGCACGCCCTGCTCGGGCATGAGGGCGAAGAGGACGAGCCGACGAGCATCGTCGTGGCGCCCGGCGCGCATGCCATGCTGGAGGACGAGCCGACCACGATCGTGGCCGGCGGAGCGGTCCAGGACGCGGGGGGCGAGCACGACGAGGCGGACGGACCGGACGGCCTCCTGGCTGCCGGCGGGGCGGCGGTCCCTGTCGCGGACGGGTCATGGGAGGATACGGCGGAGCGGCGGGCCGGCGAGGCGGCCGGGCCGTTGCCGCACGGCGCCGCGCCGGGCGCCGCCTATGCCGTGTGGCCGGGCGACGCGCCGGGGGCGGGCGTGGCGATGGCCGAGCCAGGGGAGCCGACCGAAATACGGCTTGCGCCGGGCCAGGGCCGGACGTCCGAGGCAGGCGAGCCGCGCGGCTGGTTCGACGCCAGGCTGCAGGATTTCACGACCGCGCTGCAGCAGGACGAGGCGGGACGTCCCCGCCCGCCGCAGGAACGGCAGATGCTGGCGGCGACCGCGCGCGACATGATCGCGCGCGTGGCGATCAGCCGCACCGGCGGCGCGGAGGGCTGGGAAGCCGACACGGTGCTGCAGCCAGACCAGCTGCTCGCCAACACCTACATCGTCCGCTCGCTGATCGCGCGCGGCGGCGTGGGCGAAATCTACCGGACGCGGCACCGCGACCTGAAGACCGAGCATGCGGTGAAAATCCTGCTGCCGCGATACGCGCTGGACGCGACGCTGCTGACGATGATGCTGGACGAGGCGCGGCTGCTGCAATGCGTCCGGCACGAGGCGGTGGTGGGCTGCCAGGACCTGCTGCGCGACGCCGACGGGCGGCCGATGATCGTGATGGACTATCTTCGCGGGCGCACGCTGTCGAGCCGGTTGCGCGAGGGCCGGCTGCCGCTGCCCGACCTGCTGGCGCTGGCCCGGCGCCTGGCGGACGGCCTGTCGGCCATCCACGCGGCCGGGATCGTGCACCAGGACATCTCGCCCGACAACGTGATCCTGGCCGAGGACAGCTGTGCGGCCGCCACCATCATCGATTTCGGCCTGGCGCGCAGCATCGGCAGCCTGCACGACATGCACCGCAACCTCGATTTCGCGGGCAAGTTCTCCTGGTCCTCGCCCGAGCAGCTGTCCGGCCGGGTGACCGCCGTCGATGGGCGGTCCGACCTGTACAGCCTGGGGCTGATGCTGGCGGCGGCAGCGCGCGGCTATCGGCTGGACATGGGCACCGACCTGGAAAGCGCGCGCGCGGCGCGAACCACGGTGCCGTCGCTCGCCGGGATCGAGGAGCCGGTGGCAGGCCTGCTGACGGTGCTGCTGGCCCCTTCGCCCTCCGCCAGGCTTTCCTCGGCCGCCGAGATACACGCCATGCTGGAGCCGCGCCCGCCCACCTTCTGGCAGCGGCTGCAGGGCCTGTTCACCAGGTAGGCACGCCGGTCCGGGGCGTCCCAGACCAGGATTGGGACCGGCACCAGGACGGCGGCCGCACGGTCGGCGACCATGGCGATGATACTCTCTTGAACGGTGTTCGAGGGGTTCGCGTCGAACTGTGACACGCGCTTGCCGCGCCTGTCGGGCGCCGCCAGATGGCGTGGTAGGCCGCATGATGCGGCGGACGGAGCTGAAGATGGTGAACTCATTCGGGCGCGTGGTGGCGGCAGCCGTGCTGGTCAGCCTGGCGAGCCTGCAGGGTGCGCCTGCCCAGGCGGCCGGCGTTCGTGGCGGCGGGTTCGTCGGCGGCCATGGCGGTTTCGGCGGCTTTCGCGGCGGGTATGGCGGGTTGCACGGCGGTTACGGGTATGGCGGCTTCCGCGGCGGCTACGGGTTTCGCGGCGGATATGGCGGGCTCGGCTACCGCGGTTTCGGCTATGGCGGATATGGTTTCCGCGGGTATGGCGGGTTCAGGCTGGGGTTCGGGGGGTTCTACCCGGGCTTTGGCTTCGGCTATCCGGGGTACGCCTATCCTGGCTACGGCTATGCGCCCTACGCGTACGCTCCGCCGCCGGTGTACGGCGTGCCCTACTGACGGGAGCTGGGCCGGAGGGCGGCGCCTCCGGCCCGTGTCGCCTTACTTCTTCAGGTCTTGGGTCAGCTGGCCGATGTTGAAGGTTCCGAGCCCGGTGGTCAGGTCGTAGCCGGGTGCGGCGTCGTAGAAGCCGTTATTGCCGACAAGGATGTCGTTGAAGCCGCCGTTCGGGTAGCTGCCGAACAGGCCGCCAGTGCCGCCGGTCGGGTTGTAGAGGCCGTAGAGGCGCGGCGGGGCGAAGCCGAGCTTGGGGTTGGCAGAGACCGCGCGGGCCCACACGCCAAGGGCGAGCGGCGAGGACAGGCTGGTGCCGCCGACGGCTTCGGGCGTGCCGTTGACATAGACCGTGGCCCCGGAGTTCGGGTCGGCGTCCATGGCGACGTCCGGCACGCCGCGGAACCCCGTCGTGGACAGCAGCGACACGGCCGCTTTCTGCCAATACGGGCTGCTCTCGAACTGCGAGAGGCCGCCGCCGCCGGTATTCCAGGCGATTTCGGTGTCGTAGCTGCCATCCTGGTTGGTGAACAGCGTGGTGCCGCCGACGCCGACCACGTAGGGGCTGGCCGCCGGGTAGTTCACCAGCGGGGCGCCGGCCGGAACACCGTTCACGCCGGCCGGCCCGAGCGGGCAGAACGAGCCGGTGTCGCCGGACGAGGCGAAGAACGTCTGGCCCTGGGAGGCCGCTTCCAGGAAGATCTCGTCGTCGACGGTGAGCGAGCCGTCGAGTTCCGGGAACGCCTCGCACTCCCCGAGCGACGCGCTGGCCGCCTTGGCGAGGTTGTCGGTCGTCCAGCGCGAGAACTCGAGCGCCAGGTCGGAATCCGACAGCGACGTGGTGGTGTAGAGGTAGAGCTTCTTGAGCGTGCCCGCCATGCCGGACGAGTACTGGGTGTCCATGTCCCACTCGTCGGCGCCGGACACGTCTGGGCTGGGCACGCCCACCTGCACCACCTGCACAGGGACGTGCGGGACGCCGAACGCGGTTTCCGCGATGCGGAGGTCGGACAGCACGCCCTTCATGTTGCCTTCGGCCATGATGGCGATGGTGGCCTTCGTGGCCTTTCTCGTCGAGGACCCGCCATAGATGCTGACGAATTGCGGCGGCGTGTAGCTGACGAGGTATTGCGGCGTCGGCAGGGCGATCTGGGACGCCATGTGGCCGACGCTGTTCAGCCCGAGCACCGCCGCCACGATGCCGCCCAGCGCCGCGGGCACCTGGGCCGGCGTGGTGTTCACGAACTGGCTCACGCCGCCGACGGACACCGCCTCCAGCTTGGTGTTGAAGGCGCCGGCCGCCTTGCCGGCAGTGCCCTCGGCGCTGATCAGCAGGCCGTTCGGCTCGACCGTGACCTTCCTGAAGCCCGCCGCTTGCAGGTAGTCGACGACGGAGGCGATCTGCGCGTCGGAAGGCGCATAGCCGGCCCTGAACTGCTGCAGCGTGATGTACTGGCCGTAAGTCGCGCTCGACGGGTCGGCGGCAGCGGCCACCAGGGCGAGAAGCGCGGCCGTGTTCTGCATCTGCAGCCCGACGCGCACGGTGAGGGGCTGGGTTGCCGGCAGGGCGCCCAGATCCGTTGCTGCGTTGAGGACGTTCAACGGGATCGCACCCGTAGCGGTCGGCGCCCAGGCGGAGGAGCTTGCGTGACCGGTGGACAGCATCGTCGACAGCAGGGCGGCGGCCAGCAGCGGGCGAGCCGGAAGGTTTGGCGTGCGGGTCATCGTCAGGGTCTTGCTCCGTGCATAGGATACCATCCCGTCTAGCTACGTGCGGAGGCGAATACCGGATGCGCGGCGAAAAGCCGTTTCGGCCGTTTTTGAACCGAAAATCTCCTCAAGATTTCGTGATCGCAACGACGCAGGCTGCACGGGCGAAGTCAGGCCTGAGCGGACGACCCCTGGAATCGTGCGGACGGCAGCTTCTCCTCGTTCTGGCGACGCAGGCTTTCCAGCATCATCGACAGCGAGACCGCGATCTCGCGCTGCTGGCCGGCCCGCGCTTCCTCGACTGCTTGGAGCAGCGCGATCTCCAACGTCGACGGGGACAGGGTTCTGGTCACGACAGCATCTCACACGGACTGCTTGACTCGCATAGGGCAAAGCGGCCCCGCTCCGCAACACAAAACGAGACGGGGGAAACCATGCCGACTGTAATCCGGGATGCTTGCCGAAGAAAAACGCTCAGCTGTGGATAAGACGCAAAGCAAGCAACCCGGAACACCATGTGAAGCCCACAACCCGAAGTTGTGAATAGTGGCTGGAAACGGCTCTCAATTTAGTCGTTCCCCCGACCCATCTTGGACGCCGGCTCAGGGGACGTGGAACTCGGCCGCCGCGCCGAGTCAGCGATGTGAAAACACGGCCTTACGTTTTTCGCTGAAGGCGGCCATGCCCTCCTTCTGGTCGGCCGAGGCGAACAGCAGGTGGAACACCCGGCGCTCGAACAGCACGCCTTCCGCCAGGCCCGACTCGAAGGCGCGGTTGACCGCCTCCTTGACCGCCATCGCGGCGGGCAGCGACATCGACGCAATGGCAGTTGCCGTCTGCAGCGCCTCGGCCATCAGGCCGGGCGCAGGAACCACGCGCGCCACCAGGCCCGACCGTTCGGCCTCGGCAGCGTCCATCAGCCGGCCGGTGAGGCACATGTCCATCGCCTTGGCCTTGCCGACCGCTCGGGTCAGGCGTTGCGAGCCGCCCATCCCTGGGATCACGCCGAGCCTGATCTCCGGCTGGCCGAACCGGGCGGTGTCGGCGGCCAGGATCAGGTCGCACATCATCGCCAGTTCGCAGCCGCCGCCGAGTGCCACGCCGGCGACGGCCGCGACCAGGGGCGTGCGCACGCGGGACACCGCGTCCCAGCCGGCAAAGAAATCGGCGGCCAGCATGTCCATCGCGGTCTTGCCGGCCATCTCCTTGATGTCGGCGCCTGCGGCAAACGCGCGGTCGGAGCCGGTCAGCACGATGCAGCCGATGCCGGGGTCGGCGTCGAAGGCCGACAGCGCGCCGGTGACCGCCCGCATCATCGCGGTGTCGAGCGCGTTCAGTGCGTTGGGGCGGTTCAGCGTGACCACGCCCACC
>CALMVI010000124.1 GCA_937873095.1 uncultured Acetobacteraceae bacterium
GCCTGCGTGCTGGGTCGGCGTGCACGGCCTTACCTTCGGCACCCTCGTGCTGGCGGGGCTGCTGACGCTCGGGCGGGCCGGGCGGGCCGCCGCCTGCGCCATGATGGGCGTCTGGGTCCTGGCCGGCTACGCGCTGCTGCAGCACCCGGCGCCCGCATCGGGCATGGTCGCCGTGCTGGTGCAGGGCAACGTGTCGGAGGCCGAGCATCGCGACCATGGCGGGGAGCGCGGCTGGGCCGACCGGGTGTTCGACAGGCAGCTGGCACTCACCCGGCAGGGGGTGGCGCTGGCGCAGGCGCGCGCGCCTGCCAGCCCGCTGCTCGTCGTATGGGCCGAAACGGCAAGTCCCTACGCGCTGGCCCAGGACAGTGCCGCGCGGCTCGCGGTGTCGGACGCGTCCGCCCCGGCCGCGATGACGCTTGCCGGAACCGAGCGCTTCGAAGGGCCCGGCGTGGCCCATAACAGCCTGGTGGCCGTGGCGCCTGGGGGCGAGATGGCCGGCTTTTACGACAAGAGCCACCTGGTGCCGTTCGGCGAGTATTTCCCGGCCTACGCCCATTTCCTGCTGGGCGAGCAGGGGTTCAGCCCAGGGCCGGGCCTGCGCACCCTGTATCTGCCAGGGCTGCCGCCGGTCGGCCCGCTGATCTGCTACGAGGCGATCTTTCCGGGCCGGGTGGTCCAGCCGGGGCCGCGGCCGAGCATGCTGGTCAACATCACCAACGATGCCTGGTTCGGCGAGTCGGCAGGCCCCAGGCAGCATCTTGCCGCGGCGCGCATGCGCAGCGTCGAGGAAGGGCTGCCGATGCTGAGGGCGGCCAATACGGGCGTGTCGGCCGTCATCGACGCCCATGGCCGAGTCCAGGCGAGCCTCGGGCTGGATCGTGCAGGCGTGGTGGTAGCGGACGTGCCGGGGGCGCTGCCGCTGACAGTTGCCGGCCGCTTCAGGTTGCAAATTCCCCTCGCACTCGCGCTGCTGGCGATATTCGCCGGTCTGTTCCCGACAAGCATCGTGCGCCCGTTCAAAAATTGAGATTTGAGTGGCGATTTGCGAAAAGTTTATTGACTGTTAGAGTTCGTGCCCTTAGTGACCTGTGATGCCACGGTTTTGGTTATTATCGAAAGAGCCTGAGTAGATGGCGCGCAACGCAGCTTCCTTTGAAGGCCCAGGTGGCGAAGCGGTCGAAAGCCGGCCAAGCCCGATCGACGTCCATGTGGGATCCCGCATCCGCCTTCGTCGGACGTTGATGGGCATGTCACAGGAGCGCCTCGGCGAGGCGCTCGGTCTGACGTTCCAGCAGGTCCAGAAATACGAGCGCGGCGTGAACCGGGTCGGCGCCTCCCGCCTCTACGACCTCTCCCGCGTCCTCGACGTGCCAATCGCCTTCTTCTTCGACGACATGCCCGACAGTTCGGGCGGCACCGGCGTCATGCACGTCGCGGGTTTCGCCGAACGCAACGATTTCGGCGGGCATGGCGACGATCCTCTCGCCAAGCGCGAAACGCTGGAGCTGGTGCGCGCCTATTACCGGATCACGGATTCTGCGGTCAGGAAGCGTGTGTTCGACCTGATCAAGTCCATGGGTCCCGCGGACGCAGGGCCCTAGGAACGGGAGCGGTGTGAGAGAAGGCTAGAAATCGTACGCTAAGCCGATCTTCGCCTCGGCTATGTCAGGCCTGCGCTCGACGATGCTGATACGCGAGCACTGCGGACCAGGTAAGCGTTGGAACCAGGGCGATGGCGAGCCCTGTGGCCGTACCGAGCGGAACGACCGCGAGATGCACGACCAGGAACATCAAGCCGAAGCCGCCCATCGCGCGTAGCCCGGTCGCCGCGAGCACAGCGCTTGGCGCATCGCCGATCCGAGGGCGCAGGACGAAGATTAGCACTACGAACACGATCGGGAAGGTGGCCAGGACGCCTGTGGCGCTCGGACCGAGCATGGCGCTCAACCCGAGGACGCTGGCGACGAACAACGCAACGGCAAGCGCACGGCCCGCGAGATCGGATCGGGTCGCCCGCAAACGCGAAGCAGGTGCCTGTTTCACTGCCACAACTGCCTGCGTCGCCAAGAGTCCGCCGATGAATGCCCCCGCGTTCAGCACCAGCGCGGTTAGCGGCGACCAACGTACAGCCTGGATGATCGACGCCGCCAGTAACCAGACGAGCAGCGCCGGGAGCAGGGCTCCGAAGCGGCTGCGACCGGTCGCGATCCGAGCATAAGTCGACAGGAAGATAATGGTCGCGGCGTTAGCGGCGAAGCTGCCCAAGGCGCTTGCCGCCACGAACGAAGTGGGATGGGTCAGCGCCAAGAAGACGTAGGTCGGACCTGCCGATACGGGCAGGCTCGCCGCGAGCGCCCCGATCACCGGCCCTGCAGCCTCTGCGACCACCGACGCGAGCACGACGACGATCGCCGTGACGGTTGCTCGGAGAAGAAAGCAGATCAAGGCGCCGATGCTCATCGCGCCCTCTACGCGGCCTTGCCGCGTTGACGGAGCAGCTTTTCGCCATTCGGCCTGATCTGGCCGTCGGGGGTGACGTGCCGGTAAGGCGTTTGGCGCGTGACGCCGAGTTCGCGGCACAGTTCGCCCACCTTGGTCTCGGGCTTACCCATCGCCACCTGGGCGAGCCGGAGCTTCGCGGGTGTCATCTTGAAGGGTCGCCCGCCATGTCGACCCCGCGCGCGAGCAGACGCAAGCCCACCCTTGGTGCACTCCACGATCAGTTCGCGTTCGAACTCGGCGAGCCCGGCGAAGATCGCGAACACCAGCCGACCATTGGCGGTCGTGGTGTCGATGGATGCGCCTTCGCCCGCAAGCACCTTCAACCCGACTTCCCGCTTGGTGAGGTCGCCGACCAGGTTGACCAGATGGCGCAGGTCGCGCCCGAGCCGATCGAGCTTCCACACGACAAGCGTGTCGCCGCCCCGTAGTGCCTTCAGGGCGGCGTCGAGCCCTGGCCGACTATCGCGCCGCCCCGAGGCGCTGTCCTCATAAATATGCTCGACCGACACCCCGGCCGCGGCGAGCGCGTCGCGTTGAAGTTCGTGGACCTGGCTACCGTCCGCTTTCGATACCCGAGCATAGCCGATCAGCGTCGTCACGTATTCGTCCGTATGCGGAGCACGACGGAGCTGCCGGCCGCTTCGCTATATTGCATGGCGGCGCTCGATGCCTGGCCGACGTTGCGCTCACTGGTGGCGGAACCGATCAACATTCGCGCGATCGAGGAGCATTGGGACGAGGTGTGCGGCTGGTCGCCTCGATCCGAGCGGGCACGGTGAGCGCGTCGACCATGCTCCGCAAGCTGGCGAGCTATCCGCGCCAGAACCCGGTTGCACGCGCGCTGCGCGAGATCGGGCGGGTCGAGCGCACCCTGTTCATGTTCGACTGATTCGACGATCCCGAGCAGCGACGCCGCACCGGTGCCATCCTGAACAAGGGCGAGGCCAGCAACGCACTCGCGCGCGCCATCTTCTTCAACCGGCTGGGCGAGCTGCGCGACCGCACGTTCGAGAACCAGCGGCACCGCGCATCCGGACTGACGCTGGTCACGGCCCGCGGTGACGCTGTGGAACACCGTCTATCTCGACCGCGCCGTCCAGCACCTCCGCTCGACCGGCGTCGAGGTGTCCAACGAGCTGCTCGCCCATGTCGCCCCGCTGGGCTGGGAGCATGTCGGGCTCACCGGCGACTATCTCTGGAGCGAGGTCGACAAGCCTCGCGAGCAGTTCAGGCCGCTCCGCGTCACCGCAGCCGACCGCAGGCTTTAGCGTACGTTCTTGGGCCTTCTCTCCCCGGTCCCCTAGGAAGGCCAGGGCGCTGCCCCTGGACCCCGCTGGGGTTCGGAACCCGAGACCCCCAATACTCGGATTTCAGAGGCTCGCCTTTGATTGGGGTCGCTAACCCGGCTCGGGCCGAAGCTGGGGGTTGTCGAAGACCGGGTTCTTCAGCCTGTGCACCGCATCGGCAAGAGCCGCCGCCAGATCGCGCTTTTCCGGCTCGCCCAAGGCTGTCGCTACCTCCATTTGCTGTCCGCGGGCGCTGACGTACAGGCCCGGCACGCGCCCGGGACGCTCCTGCAACGTCACGTTCAGCCAGAACGGCGCGAGGCTGTGCTCGCTTGCGCGGCCTTGCGCGTCGGTGCGCAGGATGCGCAGGGACCGGCCCGAGAGAAGCAGCAGCTCCCGTCGCTTGCGGGAGCGTGCATGGGTGCGCAGCAGCACCATCGCCAGCAGGATCTCGCCGCCGTTGAAGCCGGCGATCGGCCAGGCGCCCAGATACCAGAACATCGACGTGGTGCAGAGGCTGACCAGACAGACCGAGCCCACGATCAGCCGCAACCCGCGCGGCGACAGGCTGCGATGCGGCGTGATTTCCGCCTCGAAGACGACGGGGTCGGGCTGACTTTCGCTCATCACGCCTATGTGGTGCGGTTGGCCCGGCGTTGCATGCTTTTGCCTGCAACGGGCTCCGGACGCCACGGAAACGCTCATGTCGGTGACCCACCATGCCTGACCCGGCGCCCACGCCGCGCATGACCCTTGCCGCGGTCCGCAGTTTCATCGAGGCGCTGGCCTCGGCAAGGCCGGACGCGGAAACGGAGCTTGCCTTCTCGGACCCCTACAGCCTGCTGGTCGCGGTCGTTCTGTCGGCGCAGGCGACGGACGCCTCGGTCAACAAGGTGACGCCGGCGCTGTTCGCCGAGGCGCCCGATCCGGCGTCGATGGTGCGCCTGGGCGTGGACGGCGTGGGGCGCCACATCCGCTCGGTCGGGCTGTGGCAAGGCAAGGCCCGCAACGTGGTGGCGTTGTCCGAGGCGCTGCTGCGATCGCATGGCGGCCAGGTCCCGCGCGACCGGGTGGCGCTGGAGGCGCTGCCGGGCGTCGGCCGCAAGACCGCCAACGTGGTGCTGAACGTCGCCTTCGGGGAAGCCACGATGGCGGTGGACACGCATGTGTTCAGGCTCGGCAACCGCACGGGGCTGGCGCCGGGCAGGACGGTGCGCGAGGTGGAGGACGGGCTGGTGCGTCGTGTTCCGGCCGACCTGCTCCGTCCGGCGCATCACTGGCTGATCCTGCATGGACGCTACGTGTGCAAGGCGCGCGTGCCGGAATGCTGGCGCTGCGTGGGCGAACCCTGGTGCCGGTACCGG
>CALMVI010000125.1:0-10455 GCA_937873095.1 uncultured Acetobacteraceae bacterium
GAGTTCAGACGCTTTGGGGATCCCCTAGAGAGTCACCGTCACCCAGAGTTGGTATAAGTCTCTGACAAGAGTCGCCCTCTCACGAGGGCCGAATCGAAACGTTCTCAACGAGAACGGCAAGATGAGGTCGACAACCTGCGGGCCGCGGGCGACGTCCTGCGGCTCGGGCTCGACCTGATGCACGCCGCCGAACACGATCGGTTCCGCACCAGGGTGGAGCGCGCCGTCCTGTTCCGGGACGGTCTGCTCATTGCCATGCTGGTCTCCCGGCCGTGCGCCGCGTCAACATCACCGCCCTGACGATCGGCAGACAGCTGTAGCGGAAGGGCGATCACTGGTGGCTGGTGCGAGAGCGTCGAGATGAAGAGCAAGCGCCGCTTCGAATGCAGCCTGCCGGAGAAGCTGACGCCCATGCTTGACCGCTACATCGCGGTGCATCGCCCGGTGCTGGCCGATTGCACAAGCAGGGGACGGCTGTCGACGGACGCGCTGTGGATGTCGAAACAGGGAACACCGATGACGGCGGCCGCTGTGGCCTACCAGATCGGGTCACGCACGGAGGAGGCATTCGGCAAGCCGCTCAGCCCGCACGCCTTTCGCCGCATCTACGCGACAGGCATTGCGATCCGCACTCCGGCCGATGCCGCAGCGCGTCGTCAGCGAGATCGAGGCGCTCGCCACCTCCACCGACCTCAGCATCCGCGCCATCCGGAAGAAGATGGCCGGCCGGGCCAGCCGCGGCATCGTCGGTGAGGTCACCAAACGCGCACGGGCCAACACTGCGGCCGCTGGCGGCGCCGTTCAGGCCGCCAAGCCTTGCTTCGTCAAGTAGCGGGGCGCCGGCTTGCCGTTCTGCGTCGCACCGAACAGGGCGGCGCGGGCGGCGTCATAGCGGTCCCACAGCGCGAGGTCATGAACCGACGGCAGCGTCACCGCCTCGCCCCGGTCGAACGCGGTCAGCGCCGCATCCACCATGTCCTCGGCCGTCATCACGACGGCCGGGTCGAAGGCGGACAGCGGGATGCCGGCCTGGTCGTAGAACTCGGTGGCGACGCCCGCAGGCAGGACGACCTGCAGCCGCACCCCGGTCCCGCCCAGTTCTTCCTGGATGCCGCGGCTGAACGCGAGCACGAACGCCTTGGTGCCGCTGTAGAGCGAGGTGATCGGCAGCGAATGCAGCGCCATCACCGACGACACGTTGATGATCGCGCCTGCGTTGCGCGCCAGGAACGGCGGCAGGGCGGCCCGGGTCAGCCGCGTGGGTGCAGTGACGTTGAGCGCGATGGTGGCCGCCGCGTCCGCCGCCGACATGGCCACGGTTGCGCCGAGCTTGCCGTTGCCGGCGTTGTTTACCAGCAGGGACACATCGGGGTTGGTGGCCAGGACGTGCTCGACACGCACGAGGCCCGCCTCCGAGGTCAGGTCGGCCGCCACGGTCTCGACCTGGGTGCCGTGGGCCTGCGCCAGCTTGGCCGAGAGCGCCTGCAGGCGTTCGGCCCGTCGTGCCACGAGAACGAGGTCGTAGCCGCGGGCGGCAAGGCGCTCGGCATACACCGCGCCAATGCCCGACGAGGCGCCTGTGACAACGGCGACCGGCTTGGAAGCTGACATACTGCCCTCCTATTGCTTGAGCACTAAACCATCTGGAGCGTCGCTGGCCCTTCGCAATGGTGCAGCCCTCAACTATTCTAGTGATATGGGAAAGAAGCTCAGGCGGCCCGCATCGGCCATGGCGCCGGAGATGTCCGACGCGGATGGCCTCGCGATGCCGGATGACCTCGTCTGCACGCATACCTCGCTACGCCGGGCCGCGCGCCGCCTGGGGCAGATCTACGACGAGGCCATCGCGCCCACCGGGCTCACATCGCCGCAGGCCCTGCTGCTCGCGCAGATCGACAAGCTCGGCGCATGCTACGGTGAGGAGGGGCCGCCTCTCCAGGTTCTCGCCGGCCACCTGGCCATCGGGGTGTCTGCCCTGACGCACGCGCTCCGGCCGTTGGTGCGCGAGGGCCTCGTCGAGGTGCGCCCGGATGCGCGTGACCGGCGCATCAAGCACGGCATGATGACGGCCCTGGGACGGCGCCGGTTTGAGCAGATGGTCGCCCTGTGGACGGCTGCCGACCAGCGTGTCGAGGCAGTGCTGGGGACCGATGCAGCGGCAACCCTGAGACGCTTGGCCGACACCGTCGCCTCGCCGCAGTTCCTTGACGCCTACAGCCAGGGTATGGCGTAGGCGCCCGACAAAGTGCGGCGGACGCCGCAGGGCATGCCTCGGCTTGCGCCACCCATCGGTTTACCGAGGAGCGGCTGACGGCAAACCGCTCAGCAACAGCCTCCCGACGCATACCAAAGCCAACAGCCGCTCAGATCGCTGGCCGCGCCGGAAATCCTCCTTGCGAGTCAACCTCAAGAAATCACGTTCTAGTCGCCTAAGAAACTTGATGGCTCACCAAGCTTAGCTGTCTGGTCCGACATGCTTTTCGCCAAGCAAGCCGCATCGCTGCCGCAGGCGTCCCGTTGTGAACGCCATGCCTTCTGCACTTTGGCCAAAAGAGCCAGCTTGCTCGGATCCTTGTCACACCAATACTCTGCATTGCTGTAAGCGGCGGCCACGCTGCGATCCGCGGCCGAAAGATCGGGTGATTGGCAGATTGCGTGCTCAGTGGCCGTGCTTGCGCGCGCGCAATTGAAAGCCGGGCCCGAGCCTGAGAGACCATTGACAGCTTGGCTTGCTGGAACCGCGGCCAGCACTGTTTGGTCGGCCCAGCCGATCAGCAGTTTTTGGCCGGTTTGCACAAGCCAAGCATTCGAGTGACCGCGCAAATCGGACGGGCCGAAATGACCGGACCGGCAGGTGACCCAATACACCTTGATCCTACCGCCAGGACCTGTCAGCCCGTAGTCGGTCGGGGTCGCTACCGGGGAGCCATCCGGCCCCGCATCCATCGTGTCAGCAATCACGCTGGCCAGCGATGAGACCTGTTCCGCAGCGGACGGTCCCTCGCATCTGTCTTCTTCCTGACCCTCCAGTGACAAACGGTCAGCAGTGGACGAAAGGCGTCTGCCAACCAAGGTCGGATCGTTCGGCATGATTGACATGCGGGACGTGCGTCGGGAGTCCACGTGCACCGCATCAACCCGCCACTGGCCAAGCGGTAGCGCGGCCGCGGCTAAACATGGGGCGGTCGTCGCCATACCAAGCGCAACGCACGCCGAACGCACTTGCAACGTGCGCCAACGAACTGCGCGGACTAGTACCATGTCGTTCATGCCATCGTTCCGATTGCGCCGTACTCACCGTAAAGGAAAAGGGCAACCTCCTTCTCCCGTCTAGCTTTCAAGCCGCGGGCAGCCTCGGGTGCCGTCATGGCGACCTTGGCCTCGGCCGCTGAGACGATGTGTGGCGACGCACGTGATCACAGCTCACGCCATCGCAAACCGGATCGGCAGCCGTTTCGGGCCGCTGACGAAATTGGATGCCGTCAGCGTCGGCTGGCCGTCGAACTCCACGGATTTCAGGCGGGGTAGCAGTTCTTCGAACAGGATGCGCATTTCCAGCTTTGCCATGTGCTGGCCCAGGCAGAGATGCGGGCCGTAGCCGAAGCCGAGGTGGCGGGGGTCGCGGTCGATGCGGAAGGTGGCGGGGTCGTCGAACACCTCCTCGTCGCGGTTGCCCGACAGGTAGCACAGCATCAGCCAGTCGTCCTTGGCGATGCGGCGGCCGCGCAGCTCGGTGTCGGCGGTGGCGCTGCGCATGAAGTGTTTTACCGGCGTGGTCCAGCGTATCGCCTCCTCGACCAGGCCGGGGATCAGGGCGGGGTTCGCCTTCACGCGGGCGAACTCGGCCGGGAAATCGCACAGCGCCCAGACGGCGCCCGCGGTGCTGGACGAGGTGGTGTCGTGGCCCGCGGCGGCGATGATGGTGTAGTAGCTCATCGCCTCGAACTCCGAGATCGGGGCACCGTCGATGATGCTGTTGGCGATCACGGTGGACACGTCGTCGCGCGGGCGGGCGCGGCGGTCGGCGGTGACGCGGCCGAAATACGCCGAGAAATCCATGAACACAGCGATCAGCTGTTCGGCGGCCACCGTCGCGTCCGACAGGCCAGCGGTGCCGCGCGTCAGGTCGGCATCCTGGTTGCCGAACAGCTCCTGCGTCAGCTTGAGCATGCGCGGCTCGTCCTCGGGCGGCAGGCCCAGGATCAGCATGATGACGCGCAGCGGGTAGAGCGCCGCCACGTCGACCGCGAAATCGCAGGCGCCGCCGCGGGCCGCCATTTCGTCCACCGTGCGGCGGGCCAGCGCGCGTATCTGCGGCTCCAGCTTGCGCAGCTGGCCGGGCATGAACCAGCTCTGGGTGAGCTGGCGGTACTTGATGTGGTCCGGGTCGTCCATGTGGACCAGCGTGCGCACCAGATGCGTGCCGCCGGTCATCTCGCGCACGCGCGCGGCGCCGGCGCGGTCGGCCAGTATGGTCTGCCGGTCGCCGTTGTGGAACAGCGCCTTGTCGCGGCCCACCTGCATGATGTCGGCATGCCTGGTCACCGCCCAGAACGGGTCGAAGGTCGGGGTCTCGATCAGGGCGACCGGATCGTTGGCGCGCAGCCAGGCGAAGTTGCCGAGCAGCGTGTTCAGCTCGGCATAGGCGCGCGGATCGGTGATGCTGCGCGCGATGTCCGGCGCCGCCGGAGGGTGCCCGGCCGCCGTGTTCACGCCGTGGCTCCCCGCCGCGGGCGCGCCGGTGCCGCTCATCGCGGCGCCATGCGTATGCCGCCGTCCAGGCGGACCGATTCGCCGTTGAAATAGCCGTTCTCGATCATCTGTGCCGCCAGCATGGCGAATTCCTGCGGCGCGCCCAGGCGCTTGGGGAACGGCACGCTGGCCGCCAGCGACTCCTTGACCGCGTCTGGGGCGGATTGCAGCAGCGGCGTGTCGAAGATGCCCGGCATGATGGTGTTCACCCTGATGCCGTCACCCATCAGGTCGCGGGCGATCGGCAGCGTCATGCCGACGATGGCCGCCTTGGATGCGGAATAGGCTGCCTGGCCGATCTGTCCGTCCTCGGCGGCAACCGACGCGGTGTTCAGGATCACTCCCCGCTCGCCATCGGCCAGCGCGTCCAGCGACAGCATGCCGGCGGCTGCGCGGGCCACGCAGCGGAACGTGCCCACCAGGTTGACCTGCACCACCCGGTCGAAGCTGTGGGCCGGGAAATGCCTGATCTCGCCGGTCTTCCTGTCCCTCGACGCGGTCTTCATGGCGGTTCCGATGCCGGCGCAGTTGACCAGCACACGCTCCTGCCCCAGGGCCTGGCGCGACCGGGCGAAGCCGGCCTCGACCTGCTCCTCGGACGTGACGTCGACACGGCAGAACACGCCGCCGATCTCGTCGGCCAGCGCGACGCCCTGCGCCTCGTTGAAATCGAACACCGCCACCCTGGCGCCGCGCGCGGCGAGCAGGCGGGCGGTTGCGGCACCAAGGCCGGACGCGCCGCCGGTGATGATCGCGGTGACCGAACCGTCGAGGTGCATGAGTGCCTGGCGCTCCCGGTTCACTGCCTGATTACCCGGCAGGGTTGCTCCAAGATAAGCAGTCCGCCATCGTTTCGAAAAGGCCAGGGGCGTCGTGCGAAGCACGCTGGCGCATGACGCCCCTGGCCTTTCTCAGGAAGCCGGCAACGCGTTGAACGCCGCCTCGCGGTCCACGCGTATGTCGCCGGGCAGGCCCAGCACGCGTTCGGCGATGATGTTCTTGAGGATTTCGTCGGTGCCGCCGGCGATGCGGCCGGCCGGGGAGTACAGCAGCGCCTCCTGGAACACCGCCCGCATGGGCGCGGTCTGCGGATCGCTCACCATGCCCGCGCTGTCCATCAGGTCGAGCGCGAAGGTTGCGATCTCCTGTATCTTGCTGGCGCTCACCGCCTTGTAGATCGAGGCTTCCGGCCCGGGCATCTGCCCGCGCGAGAGCGCCGTCAGCATGCGCATCCTGGTGTATTCCAGACCCTTGCTCTGCACGTACCAGTCCGCCAGCCGTTCCCTGACCGCACCGTCGCGGGACGCCGGCTGGCCGTTCACCTGCATCGTCTTGGCAAGCTCGAGCAGCTCGCCGAAATCGGGGCCGGGCAGCGACCCGATCGCCAGGCGTTCGTGCATCAGCGTGGTCAGCGCCACGGTCCACCCCTCGCCCGGCGCCCCCAGGCGCTGCGCGTCGGGGATGCGCACGTCGGTGAAGAAAACCTCGTTGAAGTTGGACGTGCCGGAGATCTGGCGGATGCGCCGCACCTCCACACCGGGCGACCGCATGTCGAGGAAGAACATGGTCAGCCCGCGATGCTTGGGCACGCCCGGGTCCGTGCGCGTCAGGAGCAGCCCGAAATCGGAGAAATGCGCGCCCGACGTCCAGATCTTCTGCCCGTTGACGACCCAGTCCTCGCAGTCCCGCTCGGCCCGCATGCGCAGCCCGGCGACGTCGGAGCCGGCGCCGGGCTCGGAGAACAGCTGGCACCAGATCTCCTCGCCGCGCAGCGCCGGACCCACGTAGCGCGCCGACACCTCTGGCGGCGCGTAGGCCATCAGGGTGGGGATGCACATGCCGAGCCCGATTTCGAACACGTGGGCCGGCACGTCGTATTTCGCCTCCTCCTGGGCGTAGATCACCTGCTGCATCGGCGTGCCGCCGCGTCCGCCGAAGCGCCGGGGCCAGGTGATGCCGGCGAACCCCGCCTCCGCCCGGCGCGCCTGCCAGGCGCGGGCGCGCGCCACGTGGCTGTCGTCGACCGGCCCCTCGCCGCTTCCGCCGGCCAGCGGCCGCGCGTTCGCCTTGAGGAACGCCGCCACTTCGGCGCGGAAGGCGGCCTCGTCCGGCGTATCGGCAAAATCCATCGGCGTCGTCCCAATCAGGCCGCGTTGCGGAACTCGAGCGCGCCGACCAGCCGGTCGCGCCAGAACGGTGCGGCGCCCAGCACCAGCGACAGGTGCTTGGCCCGGCGATAGAACAGGTGGCAGTCGGACTCCCAGGTGAAGCCCATGCCGCCATGCGTCTGCAGGTTTTCCTGGCTGGCCAGCTCGAAGGCGTGGGTGGCGGCAACCCTGGCCGCCGACGCCGCCTCGGTCATGTCGCCGGCGGCCGATTGCAGCGCGTAGGCGCCGTAATAGGCGTTGGACCGCGCCAGCTCGATCGCGATGTAGACGTCGGCGAGCTTGTGCTTGATGGCCTGGAACGAGCCGATCTGCCGGCCGAAGGCGCGGCGCTGCAGCGCGTAGTCGCGCGCCATGTCCAGGCTGGCCTGCGCCCCGCCCAGCTGCTCGAAGGCGAACAGCACGGCCGCCCGGTCCAGCAGCCGCATCACCGCGGGCCAGCCGCGAGCGCCGGGCAGCCACTCCGCGGGACAACGGTCGAAGCTCAGCGCCGCCACGTTCCGGCTGGGATCGATCGTGTCCAGTCCATCCCGCGACACGCCCACGGTCGACAGGTCGGCCACGCACAACCCGACCTCGTCGTGGTCGCGCACGGCCACCACGGCCAGCGTGGCGATGCCGCCGTCGACGACGGGCGCCTTGCGCCCGGTCAGCGCGCCGCCGGCCAGGACGGCCCGCACCGCCTCGGGGCTGGGCGCGCCCGGCCCCTCGGCCAGGGCGAAGCAGCCGATGGCGGACCCGCGGGCGAGATCCGGCAGCAGCCGCGCCTTCTGCCCGGCGTCGCCGAACAGCAGCACGGCCTGGGCGGCCAGGTAGGCCGAGGAGGCGAACGGCAGGGCTGCCAGGCTGCGCCCGACCTCCTCGGCGATGACGCACAGCCCTTCCTCGCCCAGGCCGATCCCGCCGAACGCCTCGGGTATGGCCGCCCCCAGCCAGCCCAGCCTTCCCACCTGTTCCCACAGCGCCGCATCGAAACCGGTCCGCTGCTCGAGCGACCTGCGGGCAGACCCCGACGCGTGCGTGCGCAGGAACGACTGGGCTTGCGCGCGCACCGCGCCGAGTTCTTCGGAGAATTCGAAATTCACGTTGCCTTCCTGCCGCAGGTTGCTGAAAAGGGCCAGGGTTCTTCATCAGCTTGCTAGAACTTGCGTCCCCACCGGGCCTGCCTGCCCCAGACCAGGGTGGCCGACATCGCGTAGTTCCAGACGACGCCGATCACCGCCCCCAGCGCGCCGGCCGGCGTGCGCCCGGCATCGCCGCCCGCGTACAGCGCGTCGGCGATGCCTATGTTGGCCGCGGCACCGACGCCGCACACCAGCAGGAACAGCAGCAGGCCGCGCCACAGCCGGCCGCCGCGCAGGCGCTGGTCGCGATAGGTGATCAGGTTGTTCAGCTGGAAGTTGGCGATCATTGCGACCAGCGTCGCCGCGGTCTGCGCCGCCACGAAGGATGCGCCCGCCGCACCCGCAACACTCAGCACGGCGAGGTGGATCAGGATGCCGACGGCGCCGACCAGGGCGAAGGAGAAGAAGCGCAGCGGGACGACGCCGCCCAGCCCGTGATCGAGCAGCAGGGCGGCGAACTGGATCAGCACCAGCGGGCTCAGCTTGCTGACGCCGGCCAGGCGCGGGCCGAACCGCGCGCCGATCTCGACCACCCGGGGGCGGACCGGGGAGGAGAGCAGGATGTCGAGCAGGATCTTGAACCCCTGTCCGGTAAGCCGCGGCGCCACGGACTCGAAAAGCGGGCGGGGCAGCATGAAGAAGCCGCTCATTGGGTCGGTCAGACGGGTGCCGAGCATCAGGGTCGCGAGCCGGATGCCCAGGTTGGACAGCGCCATCCGCCTGGCGCCGGCAAGCCCGGCCGAATCGCCGCCATCGGCGAACCGGCTGGCCACCACGATGTCGGCCGCACCCGAACGCAGGGCCGCGAGCATGGCAGGCAGGCGGGTCTCGTCGTGCTGCAGGTCGCCGTCGATCACCGCCACGAACGCGGCGGAGGTGGACAGCGCCCCTTCGATGACGGCCGATGCGAGCCCGCGCCGGCCGACGCGGCGCAGGCAGCGTATCCTCGGGTCGAAGGCGGCGATGCGGCGCACGGCCGCCGCCGTGCCGTCCGGGCTGTCGTCGTCGACGAACACCGCTTCCCAGGCGATGCCCGCCAGAGCCGCGTCCAGACGCGCCGCCAGCGGCTTCACGTTGTCCCGCTCGTTGAAGCAGGGCACCACCACGGCCAGCTCGGCGACCGGCGGGCTCGCCGCGTTCAAATCCATGCCGTCCGCACCGCGCGCTCGTATTGCGCGGCGGCGTGCGTGGCAAGTCCCGCCCGGGCGTGGCGGCTTGCATGCCGGGGCCGCCCGGGCGATTGTGGCGTATCCGTATTGACAGGCCCGTCATGTCGTCCGAGGGGGACCAGCCAGCCGCCGCACCCGTGCTCGCCTATGACGGGCGGATCGGCGAACTCTACAGCATATTCCTGGTCAACGTGCTGCTGACCGTGCTGACGCTGGGCATCTGGCGGTTCTGGGCGGTGACGCGCATGCGCCGCTACGTGTGGTCGCGCACCAGCAGCGATGGCCAGCGCTTCGAGTACGACGGCACCGGCGGCCAGCTTTTCGTGGGCTTCCTGCTGGCCGTGCTGATCCTCGGCGGGCTGGCGGTCGCGTCGGCCGTGGCGGCCGTCCTGCTGCGGCCGCTCGGCCATGCGATGGCGGTGCTGCCCTTCGTGGCGTTCGAGCTGACGCTGGTGGTGCTGGCGCTGGGCGCGCCGTTCTCGGCGCAGCGCTACCGGCTGAGCCACACGCTGTGGCGCGGCATACGCGGCGGCATGCAGGGGTCGATGATCCGCTACGGCCTGCGATCCCTGCTGTACAGCCTGCTGATCGCCGTGACGCTGTACCAGCTTGCGCCCTGGTCCGCGCTGCGCCTGTACGAGCGGCGGACCAACGCCAGCTTCTTCGGCGACCAGCGTTTTGCCGCGGCCACCCGTGCGCGCGCCGTCTACCTGCGCTTCCTGCTCACCTGCATCGGCGTGGCGCTGCTGGGCGCGGTGGTGTTCGGCACCCTGTTCACGCTGCAGGCGCACGCGCTTGCCGGGCTTGCCCACACGCGGGACCCGCAATCCATCCAGCTTGCCATGGGCCGGCTGCTGCCGTGGCTGCTGGTGGCCTACCTGGTGTTCGGCATCGGCGCGGCGCTGATCTCGGCAGCGTATTCGGCGGCGTTCTTCCGCCACATCACCGGCCATACCACGCTGGGTGGGCTGCGGTTTTCCAGCGGCGTGACCGGCATGGCGATCCTGGGCCTGCTGCTGGGCAACCTGCTGATCCTGGTGTTCACCCTGGGCTTCGGGCTGCCGGTGGTCATTCATCGCAACGCGCGCTTCCTGGCCGCCAACCTGCTCGGCCAGGGCGTGCTCGACCTGTCGTCGCTGCGCCAGACCGAGCAGGCCGTGTCGCGCTACGGCGAGGGCATGTTCCAGGCGTTGGATGCAGGCGCCGGCATACTCTGACCCGGACGCGCCGCCGGCGATCCTGTTC
>CALMVI010000125.1:10465-18293 GCA_937873095.1 uncultured Acetobacteraceae bacterium
ATCCTGTTCGATGGCAGGATCGCGGCGGCGCAGCAGGTGTACGCCGTGATCGACGGGCAGCGGCTCAGGATCGCGGCGGCCGGCGGCGAGCTGGAGCCCTGGCCGCTGGCCGAGCTGGTCCGGTGCGACGTGGGCGCGTCCGGCAGCGCCACGTTCCGCCGGGCCGGACCGACGCGGCTGGTCATCGCCGACGCGGGCCTACTGGCCCAGCTTCGCTCGGCGGGCGTGCGGCTGGACGGCGCGCCGCCCTGGAGTCCTCGCCGCTGGGCGGGGTTCGCGGCGGCGCTGCTCGGCAGCCTCGCGGCGCTGGCCCTGGTGCTGGACCAGCTGCCCGCGCTGCTCACGCCGTTCGTCCCGCCCTCCCTGGAGCGCGGCTGGTCGTCCGCCATCGAGGCCGCCCTGTCCTCGGCGACGCCGGTGTGCCGCGGCCAGGGCGGTCAGGCGAGCCTCGATGCGCTGATGGGCAAGCTGTCGGCGGCGGCCGGGCTGGCGCGCAGCCCGGCCGTGACCGTGCTGGACTCCTCGCTGGCCAACGCCTTCACCTTGCCTGACGGGCGGATCCTTCTGCTGCGCGGGCTGATCGACAAGGCGAGCGACGTAGACGAGGTCTCGGGCGTTCTGGCGCACGAGCTCGGCCACGTACGGCGTCACGACCCGACGCGCGAGGCGCTGCGCGGCATGGCGATCGACATGCTGGCGCGCAGCCTCGGCTGGGGCAGCAGCCTTGCGGGGCAGATGGCGGCGCTCTCCTACGGACGCCGGGCGGAAGCGGCCGCCGATGCCAGCGCGATCGCCACGCTGCGGCGCGGCGGCTTGCGGGCCGACGGGCTTGGCCGGCTGTTCGCGCAGCTGCAGACGGAGCGCGGCGGCGACAGCTGGGCGCGCTTCCTGTCCGACCATCCGGCGACGGCCACGCGGGCTGCCACGCTGCGCACCGACAGCGCCGGCGCACCCGCGATGGATGCGGGCGGCTGGGCGGCGCTGCGGACGATGTGCGGACGATAGAAAGTCCAGGGCGTTGGGCCTGTGAACGTATTGGCGTCGAAGGCGCAACAGGCAGGTAAGCGGGGCGCTGCCCCGCACCCCGCCAACGCTGGGCGTTGGATCCCGGTGATTTCGATTGTTTGCGGGTCCGGGGGCGCCCGCCCCCGGCGGGGTTTGGGGCAGAGCCCCGCCTTGCCTGTGGCGGCTTTGGCGCCGGTACACTCACAGCCTCCGAGCCCGTGGCCTTTCCCGGCAGGTCAGGCCCGCAACAACCGCGCGGCCGCCTCCGGCCCGGCGAGGATCTCGATCAGCCGGGCACGGTCCATCGGCGCCAGCCCGGCTGCGCCGACCGCGTTTTCCATCACCTTCAGCAACGCGTCGAACCTGGCCGCGCCTCCCACACGCCTCGCCTCGATCTCGAAGCGGCGAAGCCGGCGCGCGGTGGCTTCCATCTCGTCCAGCGCCGCGTCACGGGCCGCCGGCTCTTCTGGCAGCGATTGCAGAGCGGCAGCCTGGTCCTGCAACGATGCCTCGAAACGATGGAGGCAGCCCTCGGCGAGGTGCTGCCTGGCCTCGGCCAGGCGGCGGCGTCGTGCGGCGTCGCCCGGCTGGGCCAGCAGCGCGTCCAGCAGAGCCGCCTGCCGCGCCACGTCCAGCGGGGCGGCGTCCCCTATGCTGCCCGCCTGGTCGGCCGTCTCATGCTCGAGCCAGGACAGGGCCGCTTCGGTTGCGGTGTCGGCCATGGACCGCAGGCCCGGCCTGCCGTCCGCCACTGCGAGCACCGCGGGCGCGGCCTGGGGCACGCGTATGGTCAGCAGGCTCGCCATCATGGCCCAGGCGCGCGCGCCGCCGCGTTCCGCCTCGGCCAGCATGGCCACCAGGGCCGGCCGCGACAGCGTCGCGACCGCGTGTTCGTGGTCGTGCAGGGCCGCCGCATGCGCCAGGATCGGCGCAAGCGACGCGGCCATCGGCGACAGCTCGGCCCGTGCCAGCCCTTGGGCCGCCCACTCGGCCGCGCAACGCTCCCACAGGCCGGCGCCCTCTGATTGCTGGGCCAGCCGACGCATGGCAGCCGCGGCCGGCGGCCAGACCAGGGCGCCCGCCTGGCGGACGAGGCAGGTCTGGGCGGTGTTGGCGTTGGCGATGATGCCGTCGATGCGGGGCAGGAGTGCCGCCTGTTCGCCCTGCTGGGCCTCGATGGACCGGCGTACCGCCTGCGAGAGGACCATCAGGGCGGTGCGCGGCAGGAACGGCGTTCCGGCACGCCAATCCTTGGGCTGCACGATCAGGGGGTCGACAGGCATGAACAGCAGCCGGGCGAAGCGCAGCGGCCGGGCCGGCTGGATCACCCGAAGCCGCGCACGCACCGGTTCGAGCACGGCGTCGGTGGCGCCCCTGTTCTCCAGCGCGTCGACCATGCGGACGACCTGCAGCACCTGCGCGTCGGCCGCCTGTGCCACGCCGCGCCGCACGTCGCGCAGGCTCTGGCTCGGTACCGCCAACTGCATGCTCATGCCGCGAGCGCCCTGAGCTGCTCGTTTCGCGCAACGGCAGAGACGGCCTGGCTGGCGGGCGAGGACAGCCTGGGGCTCGCCGCGTGACGGCGACGGAACGCGGACAGGTCGACGGGCGCCGCCAGCCAGCTCTCCATCTCCGGCGGCATGGGCGGCACCAGCAGGCAGGCTTCCGCCGCCGCCGCCGCGCGCTGGTCGTCGGTTTCGGCAAGCTGCCACATCAGGCACAGGCTCTCCCACCCGTCGAGCAGCCAGCCGGGCCGCCCCAGGTTGGCCGCAACGGCCTCCGGCCCCGCCGCCCAGGCGGTCAGCAGCCCGGAAGGGTCGTCGATGATGGCCTGCACCTGGCTGAGCACGTGGTGGCCGGCGGCGCGCAGGGCGGCCGAGGCGGCGGCGAACTGCGTGCAGGCCGGCCTGGAGGCCGAGCCGGCCTCCTCCGCCCAGGACAGCATCGCCATCGCCGTCGTCACGATCATGTCGAGCAGGACGCGGCACCGGCCGGCACTCGGCATCGCCGGCGGCCCGTCGCCGAAGCCGCTGGCAATCACCAGCCTGGCCAGGCGCTTGATGTCGGAATGGACCGCCGCCGCGTCGCGCCCGGTCCGGCCCGCAAGCTTCAGCACAGCCTGCGCCGCCCTCTGCTCGGGCGTGCCGCCCGTCCCGCCGTCGCCGTCGCGCGTGAGCGACAGGAGCAGCCGCATGGCGAAGCTCTGCTCGGCCTGCTGCTCTCGCGCCTCGATCCGCGCCGCAGCCGCGGCGGCGGCGCGGCCGGCGGTACCCTCGGCGGCGAAGGCGCGGGCGGCCGACCGCATTGCGGACGGGGTGAGCGGATGCAGCGCCGCCACCGCCTCCAGCAGGCGCATGTCGTGCAGGGTGGGCGTGCAGAACTCGGCCACCGATTGCAGGGCGATGATGTAGACGCCGCGCGCGCCCGCAGGATGCGGCACCACGATGTCGTAGCGCCGATCGGTCTGCCGGACGCGCGCGCCGGCCAGCATCGGGCTGGTGAACGGAACCGCCACACCCCTTTCGCCGAAGGTTGCTGGCTGCCAGCTCGTATCGTCAGGCGGGGTCACCGCGAAGCCTCCGGACGCCACCGGGCGTGCCGTGATCCTGCGATAAAATCCTTAGCCGAGCGTTGACGGCGAGCGAGCTCTGGCGGTTGCGTCCACGCCCGGCCTGCGGCACGCCCGCCGCATGCGTATCGTCACGTGGAACATCAACTCGCTTCGCCTTCGGCTGGGGCTGCTGGAGCGGCTGGCCGACGCGCTGGCGCCGGACGTGCTGTGCCTTCAGGAGACCAAGGTGCCGGACGCGCTGTTTCCGGACGACGCGCCAGGGCGCCTGGGCTTCCCGTTCGTCGCCAGGCGCGGGATGAAAGGCTATAACGGCGTCGCCATCCTCTCCCGCTGGGAACTGGCGCCGGTCGACGCGCCGGACTGGTGCAGCCGGGGCGATTGCCGTCACCTGGCAGTGCGGGTGCTGGCGCCCGGCGGTCCTGTGGAGCTGCACGATTTCTACGTGCCGGCGGGCGGCGACGTTCCCGACCGCAGCCGGAACGACAAGTTCGCCCACAAGCTGGACTTCGTGAGCGAGGCGGCGTCCTGGTTCGCCGCCGCCGGCGTGCGCCCGAAGACGGTGCTGGTGGGCGACCTCAACATCGCGCCGCTCGAACACGACGTGTGGAGCCACAGGCAGCTCCTGGGCGTGGTCAGCCACACCCCCGTCGAGGTGGCGCACTTGCAGGCCTGGATGCAGGCCGGCTTCTACGACGCCATACGGCACTTCGTGCCGGCCGAGGACAAGCTCTACACCTGGTGGTCCTACCGCAACCGGGACTGGCGCCGGTCGGACCGGGGCAGGCGGCTGGACCACATCTGGGTCAGCCCTGACCTGGTGGGGCAGCTTGCCGGCTACGAGATCCTGAAGGACGCGCGCGACTGGCCGCAGACCTCGGACCACGTGCCGGTCATGCTGGACCTGGCCTTGCGGGAATGACCGGCCGGTTCAGCTGCTGGCCGCCGGGTCCAGCCGGTAGCCGCCGCCCTCGGTCACCAGCAGCCGCGCGTTGGCCGGGTCCGGCTCGATCTTCTGACGCAGCCGGTAAATATGCGTCTCCAAAGTGTGCGTCGTCACCGCGGCGTTGTAGCCCCAGACCTCGTTCAGCAGCACCTGCCGGGCGACGGGCTTGGTGCCGGCGCGGTACAAGAACTTCAGGATGGCCGCCTCCTTCTCGGTCAGCCTGATGCGCCGGTTCCGCTGCGGCTCCTGCAGCAGCTTGGCCGACGGACGGAAGGTGTACGGGCCGATGGAGAACACCGCGTCCTCGGAGTTCTCGAAGATGCGCAGCTGGGCGCGCAGCCGGGCCAGCAGCTCGTTCAGGCGGAACGGCTTGGCGATGTAGTCGTTGGCACCGGCCTCCAGCCCGCGCACCACGTCCCCCTCCTCGTCCGAGCCGGTCAGCATGATGATGGGCATGCGCAACCCCTGCCGGCGCAGATCGGCGCACAGGTCGCGCCCGTCCCCGTCGGGCAGGCCCACGTCCAGGATCAGGGCGTCGAAACGCTGCTCGTGCTTGCGGAGCTTGGCGGACGCTTCGTTGACGGACGCGGCCTCGTCGGCGGTGAACTCGCCGTCCACCTGCAGCTGAGCCGCCAGTTCCTCACGCAAGGATTGGTCGTCATCCACGATAAGGATGGGGCGCTCGCCCGCCATCTTAGTGTCTCCAGGAGGCTGGGCCGGACTTGGCCGCGCGCATTTGTTACCGCCCTAACCTGTCTGACGCTGGATCGGTTGCAAAACTTTTTACAACGGCGCGCCGATGCCGGGTCAACAGGCGCAAACCAACTCGGCCTTGTTTACGCTGCGCGATGGCCGACCTATTGCCCGGAAACTGTGCGGACCGTAGCGCTCCTCCGATGAACTACAGCTCGTTTTTGACCATCGCCGGCGAACGCTCGGTCAACCGGGCGGTGGGCGAGTTGCGGCGAGGGACCGCGGTGGTCGTCGTGGGCCAGGACGGGGAGCGCGTGCTCGGCCTGCCTGCCGAGACCGCGACAAGGGCCAGCCTCGAGGAGTTCCTGGCCGAGGGTGCGAGGGAGCCGGTGCTGCTGCTGGCGCGGTCCAGGGCCGCCGACCTCGATCTGTGCCCTGCCGGCGACGCGGACAGCCCCGCCTCAGGCCCGCAGGTCGTGGCAGTGCCGCTGCGGAGGGAGCGGCTGGACACGGTGTTCCTGCGCAAGCTGGCCGACCCGACCGCCAGACCGGCCGCCGCCGGGGAGCTGTCGGCCGAACCGGCCGGAGCCGCCGCGTTCGGCCCCGACCTGGCCGAAGCCGGGCTGCAGCTCGCCAAGCTGGCCCGTTTGCTGCCGGCCATGTTGATGGCGTTGCAGAACAGGCGCGCCGCGGAGCGCGCGTCCGGGCTGCTCGACGTCGCTGCGCGCGACGTGCTGGCCTATCCCGCCGACACGTCGAGGGGCCTGACGAGGGCGGCCGAGGCCACCGTGCCGCTGGAGGAGGCGGGCGACGCCCGCGTGGTCGCGTTCCGCCCGCCGGACGGGGGTATCGAGCACCTGGCCGTCCTGATCGGACGCCCGGAGCAGGCGCCCGACCCGCTGGTGCGCGTGCATTCGGAGTGCTTCACCGGCGACCTGCTCGGCAGCCGGCGATGCGACTGCGGACCGCAGCTGCACCAGGCGATCCGCCGCATGGCGGCCGAGGGCGCCGGCATCCTGCTCTACATGGCGCAGGAGGGCCGCGGCATCGGCCTGGTCAACAAGCTGCGGGCCTATGCGCTGCAGGACGGCACGCCGGGCCTGGACGGCCTGTCGCGCGCCGGGCTGGACACGCTGGATGCCAACCGCGCGCTCGGCTACGGCGCCGACGAGAGGAGCTTCGCCGCCGCCGCGACCATGCTGAAGCGGCTGCACGTCACCCGGGTGCGGCTGCTGACCAACAACCCCGAGAAGATTGCCGGCCTGACCGCGCACGGCATAGAGGTGACCGGACGGGTCAGCCACGCGATCGCGGCAAACGGCGTCAACGACGGCTACCTGGAAACCAAGCTCCGTCGTTTCGGCCATTTGCCAGGGTGAGGTGACGTCATGGGTGGAGCGGAAGCCGGCTGGGCCGACCTTGCATGCGACGGCACGCTGACGTTTAACGGCCGCACGATGCGCGCCGCCGTCGGCCATGGCGGCATCACCCGGACCAAGATGGAGGGCGACGGCGCGACCCCTGCCGGCCGGCTGCCCTTGCTGCGCGTGCTGTACCGCGCCGACCGGGTCGCCCGGCCGCGCACCTTCCTGCCGACCGAGCCGATCTCCGAGCAGGACGGCTGGTGCGACGACCCGCAGGACCGCGCCTACAACACGCAGATCCGCCTGCCGAACCCGGTGCATCACGAGGAGCTCTGGCGCCGCGACGCGCTCTACGACATCGTGGGCGTGCTCGGCTGGAACATCCCCGCGGTGCGCGGCCGCGGCTCGGCGATCTTCCTGCATGTCGCGGCACCGGACTACGCGCCGACGGACGGGTGCGTGGCACTCGCGCTGCCCGACCTTTTGCTCGTGCTCGGCAGCGGCCTGAAGGGCATCACCGTCCGGGGCTGACCGCGGCTCTGTTAAACTTTCGTGTCGGTGGTGCATCGGCGGCGGCGGCGTGCTTTGAGGGGCGGCGACACAGCCGGAGAGCCGCCGATGATGCACTTCCATCCAGGCTCGACCGCCGCGATCGTCGCGCTCGCGCTCTGCTTCGCCCTGGTGCTGGCGTTCGAGTTCGCCAACGGCTTCCACGACACCGCCAACGCGGTCGCGACCGTGATCTACACCAACTCGCTCAAGGCGCAGCAGGCGGTGCTGCTGTCGGCGGCGATGAACTTCATCGGCGTGCTGCTGGGCGGCATCGCGGTCGCCTACGCGCTGGTGGAGCTGCTGCCGCCCGACGTGCTATCCCCGCCCAACGGCGACCCTGCAGTGCCTATGCTGGTCTCGCTGTTCTCCACCGCGCTCGCGTGGAACCTGTTCACCTGGTGGTTCGGCATCCCGAACTCCAGCTCGCACTGCGTCATCGGCTCGCTGATCGGCGTCGCCGTGGGCGACGCGCTGGTGCATGCGCGCGGCGTCGGCAGCAGCGTCGACTGGGGCCAGATCTGGAACGTGCTGCGTGCGCTGCTGATCTCGCCGGTCCTGGGCTTCGTCGGCGCCGGGCTGCTCTACGTGGTCGTGGGGCCCCGGGTGCGCGGCCCCCCCATCTGCGCCCCGCCCCCGGCCGGGCCCCCGCGCAGGTAGCGGACCCGGACGACGGTCCGGCCAGTCCCAAGGCCGATGTCA
>CALMVI010000125.1:18303-20222 GCA_937873095.1 uncultured Acetobacteraceae bacterium
TTCGTCGGCGCCGGGCTGCTCTACGTGGTCGTGCGCCGCCTGGTCCGCGACCCGCATCTCTACGAGCCGCCGCATGACGGACAGCCGCCCGCAGGCTGGGTGCGCGTCCTGCTGATCCTGACCTGCTCGGGCGTCAGCTTCTCGCACGGCACCAATGACGGGCAGAAGAGCATCGGCCTGATCATGCTCACCATCATCGGCCTGCTGCCGGCCACCTTCGCGCTGAACCCGATGGATGCGGCGGGGATCAAGGCGCTGCCGCAATACGCGGCCCAGGCGACGCCCCTGGTCGAGCGTTATGCCAGCGGGGCAAAGGATGCCCTGGACGCGGCCCAGAGGCTGCAGAAGGCCGGCCCGACCCTGTCGGCGGACCCCAGCGCCGGTCCACAATCCGAACCCCGTGCCAGCCCGCAGCAAAGCAGCGATCCAGGCGCCGGCGCCCAGGTCGACCCGATCGCCACGCGCTCCGGCATCCGTGCCGAAGTCTACACGCTGTCAGCGACGCTGAAGGGCATCGGCAGCGACAAGAAGGTCAGCAAGGAAGATCGCACGCTGGCCGACAAGCTGCGCGGCGGCATGCACTCGGCCGTCGAGTACGCGCCGTGGTGGGTGCGCCTGCTCAGCGCCGCGTGCCTGGGGTTCGGCACCATGATCGGCTACAAGCGCATCGTGCACACACTGGGCGAGCGCATCGGCAAGACGCACCTGACGCCTGGTCAGGGCGCCTCGGCCGAGCTGGTGGGCGCGCTGCTGATCGGCACCGCGGGGTTCACCGGCCTGCCGGTCAGCACCACGCACATCATCACCTCGGGCATCGCGGGCACGATGGTGGGCTCCGGCTCAGGCATCAACCCGGCCATGCTGACGCGGATCGCCATGGCGTGGCTGTTCACCCTGCCCGTCACCATCGCGGTAGCGGCCGCCCTGTTCTACGTCCTGGCCCCCGCCGCAGGCGGATAACCTAGCGCATGACGCCCCTGGCCTTCCTTATTTTAAAGGGTGTTAGAAACCCACTCCTTAAGCTGGCTCTTGGGCAGCGCGCCGACCTTGGTCGCGGCAGGCTTGCCGTCCTTGAACATGATGAGCGTGGGGATGCCGCGCACGCCGAACGTGGTGGGCGTCTGCGGATTCTCGTCGATGTTCACCTTCACCACCTTCACCCGACCGGCATACTCGGCGCCGATCTCCTCCAGCGCGGGGGCGATCATCTTGCACGGTCCGCACCACTCCGCCCAGAAATCGACCAGGACAGGGCCGCTGGCCTTGAGCACGTCCGTCTCGAACGTGTCGTCTGTGGCGGCCGTCGTGTTGGCACCCATGAACTCTCTCCTGACGCAATGCCGGAGGACATGGCCCGCGCAGGGGTGCCGATCAAGTTTTCGGCCCGTCTGCCGCATCGCCCTCCGCGCCCGGCGCGTGCCGGTCCAGCAGCGGGCCGGGCAGCGCCATCGCCACCGGGCCGTCGGTCCAGACCAGCACGCACACCACCTCGTGCCGGGGATAGAGCAGCGCCAGCACCGCGCGGTACGCCGCCATCTGGCGCAGGTAGAGCACCGGCACGTCGTCCGGGCCGGCAGGCGGCGTGCGGCTGGTCTTGAAGTCGGCGACCATGACCTGATGCGGCGTCACCGCCAGCCGGTCCACCTGGCCCGACACGACGCGGCCGGCAACCACGCCCGCCACCGGCTGTTCGGCCCGGCAGCCCGGGCCGCACACCGCCGCCCGCGCCGGCGCGCGCATCCCCGCCCGCGCCTCTGCCGCGAGTGCCTCGCCGTCCTGGCCTGCCCCCGCCCGGCGCGCGTAGGCCAGCGCCGCCTCCTGCCAGCGCGCTTCCGGCAGGCCCGGCAGATGCTGCAGCATCGCGTGGACGACCAGGCCCCCGACTGGCGCGCCCTGCCGCTGCCGCCGGAACCGAGCTT
>CALMVI010000126.1 GCA_937873095.1 uncultured Acetobacteraceae bacterium
GGCCGGGGCGGCCTTGGGCGGCGGCGGGCTGGCCGGCAGCGCGTCCAGCGCGTGGTCGTCGGTCGATACCTGGGCCGCGGCGCAGACCGGCAGCAGCACGGCAATCATCAGCAGAAGGCGCATGCCCCCGGTATAGATGCCTCTACGTTTGTGGGAAATCCGCGCTCAGCGTCACCGCCTCCCAGGCGTCGATTTCAGCCTGCAGCGCCGACAGCTTGCCCCGCACCACGTCCAGCGCCTGGCGGCCGAGCAGCAGATGCAGCGGCGGCGTCTCGCTCTCCACCGCCTTGACGATCGCGTGGGCGGCGCGCACCGGGTCGCCGGCCTGGCGGCCCGAATAGCCGGCGATGCCGCGCCGCCGCGCGCCGGCCGTCTCCGCATAGGCCTCGATCGCCTGCGCGGGCCCCTTCAGCGACCGCCCCGCCCAATCGGTCCGGAACGGCCCCGGCGCCACGACCGTGACGCCGAGCCCGAGCGGCCTGATCTCGCCCGCCAGCGCCTCCGACAACCCTTCCACGGCGAACTTGGTGGCGTTGTAGAAGCTGACGCCGGGAAACCCGACCAGCCCGCCCTGCGAGGATATGTTGACGACGTGCCCGCGCCGCCGCTCGCGCATGCCGGGCAGCACGGCCTGTGTCATCGCGACCAGCCCGAAGACGTTGGCCTCGAACATCGCGCGGACTTCGTCGTCCTCGCCCTCCTCGACGGCGGCCATGTAGCCATAGCCGGCATTGTTCACCAGCACGTCGATGGCGCCGAAACGCCGCTCGGCCGCCTCCACCGCAACCGTGATCTGGCCGGCCTGCGTCACGTCCAGCGCCAGGGCCAGGGCGCGGTCCGGCGCGGCCTCGACCAGGTCCTGCACCCGCGTCGCGTCCCGCGCAGTCACCACCGCACGGCCGCCGCGCTGCAGCACGTGCTGCGCCAGTTCGCGCCCGAAGCCGGTGGAGCAGCCGGTGATGAACCAGACCGAATCTGTGCCGAACGCCGACATTGCCGTAATCCTGATAGGTGAGACGGCCTGAACGCGGATCAGCCCGCACGTTTGCGCGGTGCAGGCTTGGGCGCTGTCTTGGGCGCTGTCTTGGGCGCTGCCTTGGCGGCCGGCTTGGCCGCGGCCTTGGCGGCGGCCGGCCGCTTGGCCCCCGGCTTCTCAAGCGTGGGCTTCTCAAGCGTGGGCTTCTCGGGCGTGGGCTTGTCCGGCGGCGCCTTGGCGGCTGCGGGCCGCTTGCGCTCCGGTTCGGCCTGGTCCACCTGGCCCAGGCTGCGCTTGAGCGCCGCCATCAGGTCGATGACGTTGCCGCGGTCCTCTGCCTCGGCCGCCGGCTTGAAGCCGCTGCCCTTGATCTTGGCGTCGATCACCTGCCGCAGCCGCGCCTCGTAGCGGTCGTCGAGGTCGGACGGCTCGAAGCTGGCCGCCTGCCGGTCGATCAGCTGGGTCGCCAGCTTCACCATGTCCGGGGCAGGCTTCTCCGCCGGCACCGATTCGAACAGCCGCGCCGGATCGGCCACGTCGCGCGTCTCGTACAGCGTGTGCAGGATCAGCCCTCGGCCCATCGGCATGATCGCCACCGCCCGCTCCCGACGCGAAATCACCAGGCGGGAGAGTGCGACCGATTTCGATTGCCGGATCGCGTCGCGCAGCACCACGTAGACGTCCTGCGCCGAATCGCCGTCCGGCGCCATGTAGTAGCTCGTGTCGTAATAGACCGGGTCGATGCTGTCGGCGGTGACGAACTTGTCCACGTTCAGCGTGGACGAGCTGTCGATGCGCGCACGCTCGAAATCCTCGTTGTCGAGCAGAACGTACTGGCCCTTCTCGAACTCGAACCCGCGCGCCAGGTCGCCGCGCTTGAGCTCCTCGTCGGTCTGCGCGTCGAGCGTCACCATGCGCACGCGATTGCCGGTGCCCGGGTTGATGAAGTGGAAATGCAGGTTCGCCGTCTCCCGGTGCGCGGTGTAGAGCGCCACCGGGCAGGAGACGAGTGCGAGGCGAAGATGCCCCCGCCAGATCGGGCGCTCAGCCATGGGCGCGCCGCTTGCGCACCACAGGCTCCACGGCCAGGGTCTGGGCCGCACCGCCGAAACCGTCCCAAGGGTCGGATTTCAGTTTCTTCAGCCGGGCCGGAACGCTGTGCACCGTGAACGCCTGCGGGTCGAGCGTGTCGGTCACCTCCCGCCACG
This sequence comes from uncultured Acetobacteraceae bacterium, assembly GCA_937873095.1. GTDB lineage: Bacteria > Pseudomonadota > Alphaproteobacteria > Acetobacterales > Acetobacteraceae > BOG-908. The sequence continues at coordinate 2,185 of CALMVI010000126.1, forward strand.
CGACAGGCACGGCGACCGTCGCATGCGGCCGGGCGCGCGGCGAGAACGACGCGATGGCCGTGGAGCCCGAGCCGTTGCGCAGCCAGTCGATCAGGATGCGCCCGCGGCGCCGCGCCTTGGGCACGCTGGCCACGTAGAGCTCGGGGTCCGCCCGCTCCTGCGCCTCCGCCCAGGCCCGGCACCAGGCGCGCGCCGTGTCCCAGTCGGCGGACGGCGCCAGCGGCACCACCACGTGCAGCCCCTTGCCGCCCGAGGTGCGGCAGAAGCTCGCATAACCGTCCTTCTCCAGGCGCGACCGGATGTCGTGGGCGGCCCGCACGATCTGCGGCCACTCCACCCCGTCGCCGGGGTCGAGGTCGAACACCAGCCGGTCGGGATGGGCCGCGTCGTCCAGCGAACTGCCCCAGCTGTGCAGCTCCAGCGCCGCCATCTGCGCGGTCGCGACCAGCCCCTCCAGCCCGTCCAGCGCCAGATAGGGCGCGTCCCCGCTCTCGCCCTCGTGCAGGCTGCCCGGCATGCCCCTGTTGGCGTGCTTCTGGAAGAAATGCTCGCCCTCCACGCCGTCCGGGCAGCGCACCAGGGCCAGCGGCCGGTGTGCTATGGCCGGCACCGCCCAGTCGGCCACCGCCTGCCAGTAGCTGGCCAGGTCCTGCTTGGTCACCGCCTCGTGCCCGCCCTCGGCGGGCCACAGCTCGCGCTCAGGATGCGTCAGCCGCACCCCGCCCACCTCCGCCGCCCTCGGCGACGGCTTGTCCGCCCGCACGATCCGGCCCGAGTGGCCGCGCGCCAGCCCGCCCAGCTCGCGCCGCACGGCCTCCGGGTTGGGCACGTCGCGCACCACGTCGCGCGCCGCCTTGTCCTCGCGCAGGCCGAGGAACACCGCGTGGCGCAGGCGTCCGGCGCCGGACCAGCCGGTGTACTGCACCTCGGCCACCAGCTCGGGCCTGACCCAGTGCGTCCCCGCCGGCGGCTTCTCCTCGGTCAGCTTCATGCGCGACGGCGGCTCGGCGGCGAGCTTGGCCAGCCGCCCGCTCAGGTCGCGCAGCGTCGCGTCCGAAAACCCGCTGCCGCAGCCACCCACGAAATGCAGCGCACCCTGCTCGTCGTAGAAGCCGAGCTGCAGCGAGCCCAGTCCGGACCGGCTGCCCTGCGGCGGCGTCCAGCCGACCACCGCGAACTCCTCGCGGCCCTGGCACTTCACCTTCAGCCAGTCGCGGCTGCGCCCGGCGCGGTATGCCGCGTCCGCGCGCTTGCAGATGATGCCTTCCAGCCCCATCGAGCATGCGGTCTTGCGCACCTGGTCGGTGATCCCTTCCAGGTGGTCGCTGACGCGGATCAGGTCCTGCGCGGGCACCAGCTCCACCAGCACCGTCTTGCGCACGCTCAGCGGCAGCCCGCGCAGATCCCAGCCGTCGCGGTACAGCACGTCGAACAGGTACAGGTGCAGCGTGTCGTCGCGGCTTTCCGCCAGCGCCGCCTGCAGGTCGGGAAAGCTCGACAGCCCGTCATGGCGCAGCGCCACCAGCTCGCCATCCGCCAGCAGGGTATCGGCCGGCAGCGCGGCCACGGCGGCGGCAACCGTGGACAGCCGATGCGTCCAGTCCAGCCCGTTGCGGGTCAGCAGCGTGACCGCATCGCCCTGCTTGCGCACGATCAGCCGGTAGCCGTCGAACTTGATCTCGCTCAGCCACTCGCCGCCGACCGGCGGCGCGTCCGCGTTGCTCGCCAGCATCGGCGCCTGGCTCTGAGGCAGCGGTCCCTGCACCGCATCCCCGGGCGGCTGCCAGCCGGCCTGCCTGGACTGTCGCGCCCTGGGCGCCCTGGCCGCCTTGACCGTCTTTTTCGGAGCAGCCGCCGGCTTGTTCGCAGCAGCCGCCGGCTTGTTCGGGGCAGCCGCCGGCTTGGCGCGGGCCAGCGGGATCCGCTCCAGCTCGGCCGCGTCCACGCCGGGCTGCTCCAGCGCGTCGTGCTCCTTGATCAGCAGCCAGCTCTCCCCCCGCTCGCCAGGACGCGGCTTCAGCCGGATCAGCACGAACCGCCCGTGCAGCCGCTTGCCGTCCAGGGTGAACTTCAGCTCGCCCTTCTTCAGGTCGGCCTCCGCATCGCCCAGCGGCGCCCAGTGCCCGGTGTCCCAGATCTCCACCGTGCCGGCGCCGTAATTGCCGGCAGGGATCACCCCTTCGAACGACGCGTATTCGACCGGATGATCCTCGACATGCATCGCCAGCCGCTTGTGCGCGGTGTCCATGCTGGGACCTTTCGGCACCGCCCAGCTCCACAGCACGCCGCCATGCTCCAGCCGGAAATCCCAGTGCAGCCGGCTCGCCGCATGTTTCTGCACGACGAAGATCGGCGAGGCGCCGCTGCCGCCGGCTGACGGCGAAGGCTCGGGCGTGCGCTCGAAATCGCGCTTTTCCCGGTACGTGCCGATCGATGTGTCGCGAGTCGCCATGACGCCAAGCAACGTCGGCCAGACGTTGCAGGTTGCAGCCGATCCCGCCGGCTCACGACTCGGCGCTGACCGGCCTCGGCTTGCCCTGGGCATCCACGGCGACCATCACGAAGCGCGCCTCCGTCACCCGCTCGTGCCGGATCGGCGCCTTTCGCCTCGCCCACACGTCCACGTCGATGGTCAGCGACGTGTGGCCGGTCCGCACCAGCGTGGTGTAGCACGAGATCAGGTCGCCTACATGCACCGGCCGCAGGAACACCAGGTCGGACACCGCCACGGTCGCCACCCGCCCGCCCGCCAGCTCGTGCGCGGTCGATCCGGCCGCCATGTCCATCATGCCCATGATCCAGCCGCCGAAGATGTCGCCCGACGCGTTGGTGTCGGCCGGCACGGCAGGCACGCGCAGCGCCAGCTCGCCCCTCGGCTCGGCGGCGTCCTCCGCTGCCGGCGGCGCCGCCTGGGGGCTCAGCCCTGGCGCGCCTTCATGCGCGGGTTCTTCTTGTTGATCACGTACACGCGGCCATGGCGGCGCACGACGCGGCAGTTCTTGTCGCGGACTTTTGCAGCGCGCAGGCTGTTGCGGATCTTCATGACACGACCTCGATGGCCCGGCCGCGGCTGCAGCCAGATGCTGTCTGGGAGGGGGGCCGGATACCGGCGGCCTCGCATCATGTCAAGGCAACCGGGTCCGGACAGAGGCGGCAGGATGCGAACAGGTCTACGCTGGCTGATCGTGCTCGGGGCAGTCACCGCCATCGTCATGGTCGGCGAAATCACCAAATCTCGCTACGGGCTGGATGGCGTCAGATCCGCTGTCGTCATCGGGGTGATCCGAGGTTTGGCGATCGTGCCCGGCGTGCTGTGGTTGAACGGCCTTCTGCCGAGGCGCCGTTCGTAGGGCTGCCCATTTCCGAGGCCTACATGAACCGCGCCAGCCGCACCGCCGTGTGCCCCCGGCTGGGCCGCAGGCTGGGCATCACCAGCAGGCAGTCGTCATGCGGCGTGCGTATCTCCACCGACCCGTCCATGGCGATCAGCGTGTCGCGCCTCGGCACCACGTCGCCGCCGCGGAAATCCTGCACGAAGCTGAACCCGCCCGAGCACGCGGTCACCGCCATCGTCACCTCGGCCTGCCTGGGCCGTCCGCGTTCGGGCGGCGCCGGTTCGTGCAGCCCGGTCGCCGCCAGCAGGCCGGCGATCGCCGCCTCCATCTCCGCCACCGTCTCCTGCTTCCAGTGCTGGCCGGCCTCGACCAGCACCGCCATCCTGCCGCTGTCCTGGCTGACGAACGGCGCGTAGTCGATCAGCCGCCGGCCGCTCGCATGCCCGGTATCGGCCACCACCAGGTTCGGCGTGCCGATCGCCGTCGCCAGGGCACGCCCGCGCGCCGTCGGGCCGCACAGCAGCAACGGCTCGGACGGCCACAGCATGGAGTGCAAATCCAGCAGCGCGTCCGCGCCGTCGATGACCGGGCGCATGGCGCGCGCGCGCGCCAGCTCGCAGCTCTGCCGCGGGCCGTCCAGCAGCTCGGCGTCCCACAGCCGGTTCATGTCCTCGTCGACGTAGCGCGACGCTGTCGGCTGGGCCGGGTCGAACCGGTCGAACGCGTCCAGGTTGGCAAAGCCCGCAGTCAGCGTGCCGCGCAACGGCGCGGGCCCCGATTGCAGCAGCCGGCTGAGCGCCACCGCCCCGCAGATCTCGTTGCCGTGCACCAGGGCCACGATGACGACGTTGGGGCCAGGCTCCGGCCCGTCGAAGCGCCAGAACCCGGCAAGCCCCGCATTGCCCGGCCGCCATCGCAGCAGATCGGGTGCGGCCACCTCCATGGCGAAGGCAGGCAGGGCTGCGCTGGACACCGCGTCGGACGTCATCGGCCGCGTTTCACCCCTGGGACCCGCCGGTTCATCCGCCAACTCTATACACGCCGGAAGCGAGGGCCAACGGGCCTCATCCCATACACGCAAGAAGCAGGGCCGTTGAGCCGGGGGCGGGCGCCCGGCGTTTGGCGGGGTGCGGGGCCGCGCCCCGCTCTGCCTGTTGCCCCGCTTGCCCGCCGCCCGCGCGCGCGGAACGCGTCATCCGTCACCATCGTTTC
>CALMVI010000127.1 GCA_937873095.1 uncultured Acetobacteraceae bacterium
AAGGCCAGGGGCTCTGCCCCTGGACCCCGCTGGGGTTTGAAACCCCAGGCCCCCATTCGTTCAAGGGCCGCGGTTCTGACTTTGCTCGCACGATACTTGTCAGGGCTTTTCGGCAGCCTGCTAGGCTGCGGCGATGGGAGCCGAGTCGCGCCAGGTGTGGATCATGGGGGCGTTCGGCTTTCTCAGCGGCCTCCCGCTCTCGCTGACCGCGTTCACGCTCCAGCTCTGGTTCACCACCTTCGGCCTGTCGGTCCACGCGATCGGCATGACGGCCTGGCTCGGGCTTCCCTACACGCTGAAATTTCTGTGGTCGGGGCTGTTCGACCGTGCCCCGCCCGGACGCCTGCGCGCGCTGGGGCGGCGCCGCGGCTGGCTGCTGATCGTGCAGCCGCTGCTCGCCCTGGCCGCAACCTGCCTGGCCCTCAGCCGGCCGGGCAGCAGCCCCGCGCTGACTGCGGCGGCCGGGCTGGCGCTGGCGTTCTTCTCGGCGAGCCAGGACATCCTGATCGACGCCTGGCGGATCGAAAGCTTTCCGGAGCGCCTGCAGGGGACGGCGCTGGCGGCCTATGTCTGGGGCTATCGGGGCGCGATGATCACGTCGACCTCCGGCGTGCTGTGGCTGGCCGGGTTGCTGGGCTGGCGCGCGGCCCTGCTCGCGATGGCGGGGCTGCTGGCGGCGGGGCTTGCGGTGACGCTGGCGGCGGCGGCCTCGCGGGAGGCGGCGCCGGCTGACCGCGTGCGCAGCTGGCGGGCCGGGGTGGAAGCGGCGTTCCTGGCGCCGCTGCGCGACTTCCTCGGCCGCCCCGGCGCCGGGGCCGTGCTGGCCTTCGTCATCCTGTTCCGCGTCGGCGGCGTGCTGGCGGACGGCGTTGCCGCACCGTTCTATCGTTACGGCGTGGGCTTCACCCAGCACGCGATTGCCGACGCCAATTTCTATGGCTGGGCGGGGACGCTGGCGGGTGCCGGCGCAGGGGCCTGGCTGGTGCTGCGGCTGGGCGCGGTGCCGGCGCTGCTGCTGACCGGCCTGATGCGGGCGGGGTCGCTCGGCCTCTACCTCATGCTGCTCGCGGCGGGGCCGCACGAGGGCGCGCTGACGGCCAAGATCGTATGCGAGAACTTCGCCGGGTCCTGCGCCGACATGGCGTTCCTCAGCTACATCTCCTCACTCTGCTCCGCCGCCTACACGGCGACCCAGTACGCGCTGCTCTCCGCGCTCGCGGCGCTGGCGTTCCACACGCTGGGCGGGCTGTCTGGCGTGGCGGCCGAAGCGCTCGGCTACAGGATGTTCTTTGCCGCGACCATCCTCGCCAGCCTTCCGGCGCTTGCCCTGTTGCAGGCCGGCTACATCAAGCGTCCGGCCGCCGCCTAGGCAGCAGCCGGCCCGAGCACCCGCCCCGCCCGGCCGGCCGAACTGAAAATCAACAACGGTTACGGCAGGTTACAGTCCGCAGCCGGGCATCGTGCCGGCCTTGTTGGCGCCGTCGGAGAACGTAGAAGTTCCGGCATGCGTCGCAGATATGGCACGCTTCTGTGGCAGAGTTGACGCAGCCAAGCCGCAGTCCGACGCCGACCAGGCAAGCACAGGCAGGTCGTTTCGATATTGAACATTGTCGCCCGCATAAACTGTTCATAAAAGACGCCGGTTGCATTGTGGTTCCGCGCCGCGAACCTGCGGCAAAACAGGGGGAGGAAAATTTCTGCTTGCCAAAGCGGCAGCCTGTAGTCTCAATGCGCGCAACGCATCACAGTCCTGCGATCGGGTTGCGGGCGCGGAACTTAGTCGAGGCAAGGAGAATTCATGCGGCGTTGCGCCCTGGCCACCTGCCTTGCTGCCGGCGTAGGAGCGGTGTTTGCGGGAGCAGCGGCCGCATCGGACTACGCCGAGAGCGGGCAGGCCTCGTGGTATGGCGGGCAGCACGAAGGCAAGCGGACCACCAGCGGCGAGGTGTTCGACGGGGCCAAGCTGACCGCGGCGCATCCCAGCCTGCCGATGGGCAGCTACGTGCGCGTGACGGTCGAGCAGACCGGCCGGTCGGTGGTGGTGCGCGTCAACGACCGCGAACCGCCGCATGGGGTGCGCTGCATCGACTTGAGCCACGCGGCGGCCGAGCGGCTGGGCATCCTGGCCAGGGGCGTCGCCGACGTGTCGCTGGCGCAGGTGGGCGGAGACGACACCGTGGAGGTCGCCGAGGCGCCGGAAGATGAGGGGCCGGGCCTAGGGCGTGCGCGCGCTACTGCGCGACATGGTCGGCGACATACGCACCGCGCGCGCCGATAGGCTTCTCCTCGCCCACCGTGCTGTCGCGCACGGTCTGCAACTCCAGCTCGGCGTTCAGCTCGGCGCCGACGAGCACCGCCAGCGCGCTGACGTAGAACCACATCATCACGCCCACCACGGCGCCGAGCGGGCCGTAGGTCGAATCGTAGCTCGCCAGGTGGCCCACGTAGAACGAGAACAGCGCCGAGGCGAGCAGCCAGAGCACGGTCGCGACGATCGAGCCAGGGGTGACCCAGCGCCAGGCGGCACTCCGCCTTGACGGGCCGAAGCGGTACAGCAGGGACAGCGCCAGCAGGACGAAGATCACCAGGGCGGCCAGGCTGCCGATCCTGGCGATCAGTGCCGCGTAGGCGGTGACGTGGAAGAAGTCTTCCAGCACCGGCAGCAGCACGAGCGCTGCCAGCCCGATCACCGCGGCCAGTATGCCGCCCAGCGTCATGCCCAGCGCGGTCATCTGAAATTGCAGGAAGCTGCGCGTCTCCCGCTCCTCATAGGCGAGGTTGAGGGCCCCCAGGATGGACTTGGTGCCGGTCGCCGCCGACCAGAGCGCCACCATGATGCTGACGGTCAGGCTGACGGTCAGCGTGCCTGCGGGCTTGCTGACCAGCAGCTGCACCCGGTCGGCGATCAGCTGGTAGGCGCTGGGCGGCAGCAGGCCGCGAAGCTGGGCCATCTGGGGCCCGACGGTCGATGGGTCGAACACCAGCCCGTAGATCGACACCAGCATGGAGATGGCGGGAAACAGGGCGAGCGTCGCGTAGAACGCGCATCCGGCGGCCGACAGCGAGATCCGGTCGGTGATCACCTCGCGCCCGGTTCGCACGATCACCCGCTTCCAGCCGGACCAGGGTATGTCGAGCGGCGTGTGGGCCATCCGCCCCAGCCGGGCGGCGTCCGGACGCCGCGCCACCGCCTCGGCGCTGAGCATGTCGCCGCGGGCCTTCGGCATGGGGGCTGGGTCTGCGCCTGCGCGGTCCATTAACCTGTCGGCTACCGTGAGATGTTACGGTTGCAACGTGGTCGAGGCGGCCGCGGTTGCGCGGCACCAAAGCCGTCACTAATCAGGCGGCACATGCCGGCGAAGGGTTCTTGAGTGACACCGAAGATCGCGGATTTCCTGGCGGCCGAGAAGCCGCCGACGCCGTGCCTGGTTCTCGACCTCGACCGGGTCGAGCAGAACTTTCGCGCCATGCGGGCCGCGTTCCCGGACGGCCGCATCTACTATGCGGTGAAGGCCAACCCCGCCAGGCCGGTGCTGCAGCGCCTCGACGCCCTGGGCAGCCGGTTCGACGCTGCCAGCTGGGAGGAGATCGAGCTGTGCCTGCAGGCGGGCGTCACCGCCGACCGCATCTCGTTCGGGAACACCATCAAGAAGGCGAACGCCATCCGTGCCGCGGCCCTGGCCGGCATCGACCTGTTCGTCTTCGACAGCAGCGAAGAGTTGGAGAAGATCGCGCAGAACGCGCCGGGTGCGCGCGTGTTCTGCCGGCTGGCGGTGGGAACCGTGGGCTCGGTGTTTCCGCTGGCCAGGAAGTTCGGCGCCGGCACGGAATTGGCCGCCGAGCTGCTGCTGAGGGCGCGCGAGCTGGGCCTGCAGCCTTATGGCCTGTCGTTTCATGCCGGCAGCCAGCAGACGAGCGCCGAGGCGCATGAGGCGGCGATCGGCCAGGTCGCCATGCTGTTCGACGAGCTGGAGCAGGCGGGCGTCAGGCTGCGGATGATCAACCTGGGCGGCGGTTTCCCCACCCGCTACCAGGAGGAGATCCCCGCGATCGAGAACTTCGCCCACGGGATAGACCGCGCCATGCGCTTCCATTTCGGCAACCATCCGCCCGAGATGTTCCTCGAGCCTGGGCGCTACATGGTGGGCGATGCCGGCGTGGTCAGCACTGAGGTGGTGCTTGCGAGCCACCGCCTGAAGAACGACCCGCTGCGCTGGGTCTATCTCGACATCGGCAAGTTCGGTGGCCTGTCAGAGACCGAGAACGAGGCGACCCGCTACGAGTTCCGCACCCCCTATGACGGGACCGAGGATGGACCGGTCATCATCGCCGGCCCGACCTGCGACAGCGCCGACATCCTCTACGAGAAGACGGCCTACCGCATGCCGCTGGCGCTGCGCGACGGCGACCGGGTGGAGATCCTGGCCGCCGGCGCCTACGTCACGACCTACGCCAGCACCGGGTTCAACGGCTTCAAGCCGCTGGCCGAGCACTATCTGTAGCAAGCCTGACGCAGCCGGCCGACGCGATCCCGAGCAGGGCGCCGGCGATGCAGTCGCCCACGAAGTGGAAGTCCGCGCCAATCAGCCCCGCCGCCACCAGGCAGGGCAGGGCGGCCAGCGCGGGACGCCATCGCCCGGCCTGCGGCCAGATCGCCGCGCAAGGTGCCGCGATGGCGGTGGTGTGCCCCGACGGGAACGACGCCCAGCCCGCGCCGCCATGGAACGGGCGGAAGCCGTAGGTGTGGGTGCCGATCCAGGACGGGTTGTTGTTCACCCAGGTCTCCGGCCAGGGACGGCCGAAGGCCAATTTGAGCACGTCCTTGGCTTCGATGGCGGCGAGCGTGGTCAGGCACGCCACCAGCAGGAGCCGGCCGGCGCCGGACGGCCGCCATCCGCACAGCCAGGCCAGGCCGGCGCAGGCCAGCCCCAGCACCGCGCCCGGGACCGGCACGTCGGCGATCCAGGTCAGCCAGACGCACCAGGCGGGCCGGTGCAGGCCGTGCGCCAACTCGGCCACCGGACGGTCCACCAGCAGCACCGAAACGACGATGGACGCCGCGCCTGCCGCCGACCACGCTGCCGCACGGCGATCTCGCCACACGGCTGACGCGGCGGGACGGTGCTGCTGATCCTGACTTGGTGTAAGCACATGTCCTCCGTCGGGTTCGCCCCCTCGAGGAGACTATGCCGATCGCGACCGTTGCCGGCTACGAACACGGACCGTTGCCGACCCGGCGCGGCCTGCTCGCCTCCGCGGGCGCCGCGGCCCTGGCGGGGCAGTCCACGACCGACTGGGCCGGCGTGCTGTCGCGCCGGGCACGCGCCCTGGGCGGGCCGGGCCTGCTGCACAGCTACGACGTGGCCGGGGAGGGCGATTTCGATCGCACGCAGGCCAACTGCGCCTATGTCTACGACAACGCCGTGGCGGGGCTCGCCTTGCTCGCCGCAGGGGACCGGCCGACAGCCGAACGGATCGGCGACGCCCTGGCCCATGCGCAGTCGCACGACCGTTTCTGGCAGGACGGCCGTCTGCGCAACGGCTACCGTGCCGGCCCCGCCGGACATGGCGCATACGCGCTGCCCGGGTGGTGGGACGCCGCCGGCGCCCGTTGGGTGGAGGACGGCTACCAGGCCGGCACTGCGACCGGCGTCGTCGCCTGGGCCATGCTGCTGTGGGTCGGCCTGGGCGGCGAGTATCGCGCATCCGCCCTGCGCGCCGCGGACTGGCTCGAATCCGTGCGGGGTCCGAGCGGCTACCAGGGCGGCTGGCTGGGCTTCGAGCCGACGCCGCAGCGCCTGACCTGGGTCAGCACCGAACACAACATCGACCTGTACGCCGCCCTGACCGCGCTCGGGCGGGCCGAGCAGGCGGCCCACGCGCGCGCCTTCGTCCAGAGCATGTGGATGGCCGGCGAGGCGCGGTTCGCGACCGGCTTGCGGCCGGACGGCACGCTGAACACCCATTCCGCCGTGGACGCGAACCTGTGGCCGTTGCTGGCGCAGGGCGGCCGGCCCTCCTGGGAGGGCGCGCTCGGCTGGGTGCTGTCCCGGCACGGCCTGCCGGTGGGCCCGCCAGCACGGATGCAGGGCGTGGATTTCAACGACGACCGGGACGGGATCTGGCTCGAAGGGACGGCCATCGCCGCGCTGGCGGCCAGGCGTCTTGGCCAGCCGGAGACGGCCGCACGGTTCATGGCGACCCTGCGGGCGCAAACCTCGCCGGGCGGGCTGGTCTATGCGTGCACCACGCCGACGCTGACCACGGGCCTGTCCACCGGGCTCGACACGCATGCCGCCGACTTTCTCTACTACCGCCGGCCGCACGTCGCGGCGACTGCCTGGGCGGTGCTGGCGCAGTTGGGGGCGAACCCGTTTCTCCCATAGGGAAAGGCCAGGGCGCTGCCCCTGGACCCCGCTGGGGTTTGAAACCCCAGACCCCCACATTCAGGGTTTTTCACTACGTCCGCAGCTCGAGCGCGCGCGCGTACACCTGTCGGCGTGGCAGGCCGGTGGCCTCGGCGACGGCCGCCGTGGCTTCGCGCACGCTCTGGGTGCGCAGCGAGGCGGTGAGCAGCGCGTCCAGATCGTGTTCGAGCTCGTCCGGCGCCGGCCCTACGACGATGGTGATCTCGCCGCGCGCGGCATGCGCCGCGTAGTGGCCGGCCAGTTCGCACAGCGTGCCGCGCCGCACCTCCTCGAAACGCTTGGTCAGCTCGCGCGCGACAGCGGCCGGGCGGTCGCCGAAATCCTGCGCCATGTCGGCCAGCGCTTCGGCCAGCCGGTGCGGCGCCTCGTAGAACACCAGGGTCGCCTGCAGCCCGGCGCGCTCGGCGGCGCGCAGCCGGGCGAACCCGGCGCGGCGGGCGGCCTGGCGGGGAGGGGCGAACCCCACGAACAGGAACGGCTGCGGCGGCAGGCCCGACAGGACCAGCGCCATCGCCGCCGCGTTGGCGCCCGGCACCGCAGTCACCGCGTGGCCGGCGGCGATCGCGGCGCGCACGAGGCGGTAGCCAGGGTCGCTGACCAGCGGCGTGCCGGCATCGGAAACCAGGGCCACGCGCGCGCCGCCTGCCAGGCGCGCGAGCACCGTTGGCAGCCGCGCCGCCTCGTTATGATCATGCAACGGCTCGGTCCTGGCGGAGACGCCGTAATGGGTCAGCAGCCTGGCGGTCAGGCGGGTGTCCTCGCACAGGATCAGGTCGGCCCGCCGCAGCGCCTCGACCCCTCGAAACGTCATGTCGCCGAGGTTGCCGATGGGGGTGGAAACCAGCACAAGTCCATGGGTGTCGGCCTCGGCCCGTGTCGGGTCCGGCGCCGCATCGGAGGATGGACATGTCTCGCCGGCTGTTGGGGCGTCATCGGACATTCGTGATCCTCGCCTGCGGATCGCTGCTGTCGGCCTGCGGGCAGACCATGGAGCAGGTTGCAGCACCCGCACCGCCGCTGACCGTCGCACCGCCGCCTCTGCCGCAGCAAGGCCCGCGCCGCATGGCGCTGCTGCTGCCGCTGAGCGGACCCAACGCCGCGGTCGGGGGGGCGATGCAGCAGGCGGCGGGCCTGGCCGCGTCGGCCCCCGGCACCCCGCCGCTGGACATACACGACACCGGCGGCGACCCCGCACGCGCGGCTGACGCGGCGCGCGCGGCCATCGCCGCCGGCGATCCGGTCATCCTGGGGCCGCTCACCGCCGAGGAGACGCAGGCGGTCGCAGGGGCGGCGATGCCGGCCGGCGTGCCCGTGCTGTCGTTCAGCTCCGATCCGAGTGTCGCCACGCCGGGCGTGTGGCCTCTCGGCATCACGCCCGCCCAGCAGGTGCGCCGCCTGGTCGCCGCGGCGCGGCAGGAGGGGCGCCAGCACCTGGCGGCCCTGCTGCCCGGCGGCGCGTTCGGCGATGCGATGCAGGCCGCACTGGTGGACGCGGCCGGACAGGCCGGGTTCGACCCGCCCAGCATCCAGCGCGGCGGAGAGGATGCGGGCAGCGTGGAAGCCGCGCTGAACACGCTGACCAATTACGAAAGCCGCACGAGCGAGCTGGAGGCGAGGATCAAGGCGATGCGCGAATCGACCAATCCGGAATCGCGCCAGCAGGCCGCCGTGCTGGCGGCACAGCCGGTGCAGCCGCCCTCGTTCGACACGCTGCTGCTGGCCGCCCGGGGCGAGGATCTGCGGCGGCTGGCCGAGGCGCTGCCCCGCTACGACGTCGTGGCGCCGCAGGTTCGCATCCTGGGGCCGTCCTTCTGGGCGTCGGGCGCGTCACGGCTGCGCGGCCTGGCCGGCGCCTGGTACGCGCTGCCCGATGCCACCCAGCGCGACGGGTTCGTCACCGCGTTCCAGGGCAAGTACGGCGACCGCCCGCCGCCCATCGCCGACATCGCCTTCGACGCCACCCTGATCGGCAAGGCGCTGGCCGAGGACAACGATTTCAGCATCGGCGCGCTGACCAAGCCGGACGGGTATTCCGGCGTGGACGGCGCGATCGTGCTGCTGCCGGACGGCCACGTGAACCGGGCGCTGGCGATCTACCAGATCGGGCAATCGGGCGGGGCGACGGTGGTCAGCCCGGCGCCCACGGACCTGTCCTCGCCGGGATCGTAGGGGCGGCCGCCGGCGGTCGGGCGTGCCGCCGGCCCGGCTTGCCGCGGTCATCGCCGGCGTGCCGGTGGCCGCGCTGGTCCTGCTCTGGGCCACCGGCAACGCGGCCGCGGTGCCGGCCCTGCTGGCCGCCCTGCTGGTGGCGCTGTGGGGTTGCCGGCTGGCGGTGGCGTGGATGGGCGAGCAGCGCGCGCTGGCCGCCGTTCTCGGCCGGATCAACGCGGGGGCGCCGTCCGGGGCCGTCCCGCCGTCGATGGGGCGCGAGGTGGCCAACGAGCTGCAGCTCCTGGCTGATACCGCGCGCGCCAGGGCGGCGCTGGTGGACCGGCTGCTCCGGGCCGAGGAGTCGATCGTCGAGCGGCTGCCGGACCCGCTGATCGTGCTGGGCCAGGACCGCGCGGTGCTGCGGGCCAATGCCGCGGCGCGGGCGGCGTTCGGCGCCGACCTGGCGGCCGTGCTGCGCCACCCGCAGCTTCGCGCCGCCATCGACCGCGCGTTGGCCGGCGGCTCGGGCGCGGCGCCGCAATCGGCCGATCTGCGCGTGCCGGTGCCCATCCCGCGGGAGCTGCAGGCGATGGTGGTGGCGCTCGACTCGCCTCTGGCGGGCGGCACGGGCGTGCTGGCCGTGCTGTCGGACCGGTCGCGGGAGCGGGCGGTGGAGCGGATGCGGGCCGATTTCGTGGCCAATGCCAGCCACGAGCTGCGCACCCCGCTGGCCAGCCTGATCGGCTTCATCGCGACCTTGCGCGGGCCGGCGGCGGACGACCCGCCGGCGCAGGCAAAGTTCCTGGGGATCATGGCCGAGCAGGCCGAGCGGATGAACCGGCTGATCGACGACCTTCTCAGCCTGTCGCGCATCGAGATCACCGAGCACCAGCCGCCGTCCGACCAGGTGGACGTGCGGGGCGTGGTGGAGCGGGTGCTGGCCGGCCTGCAGCTGAGCATCGCCAAGCGCGGGGTGCGGCTGAACTGGGCGCCGCCCGCGGCCCTGCCGAGCGTGCCGGGCGACGCCGACCAGCTGGAGCAGGTGGCGCAGAACCTGCTGGACAACGCGCTGAAATACGGCAGGCAGGACGGCGTGGTGCGGGTAACGCTGGAGGCGGCCGAGCCTGGGGGGCGGTGGCCGGCGCGGCCTGGCCTGGTGTTTTCAGTGTGTGACGACGGAGCGGGCATCCCCAAGCAGCATCTGCCGCGGCTGACCGAGAGGTTTTACCGGGTGGACACCGGGCGCTCGCGCGCCGTGGGCGGCACGGGTCTCGGGCTCGCCATCGTCAAGCACATCGTCAACCGGCACCGTGGCGTGCTGCTAATGGAGAGCGAGGCCGGCAGCGGATCGACGTTCAGCGTGTGGCTGCCCGCCGCGTGAACGGCAACCATAGCACGATGGCAATTCGGCAGCTTGAACACACAAAGATTTTGACTTACCGAAACGACCTCGGCATGCTGCGACACTGTCTCCGCAATGACTTGCTCTTTCCGAGGTAGCCATGAAGCTAAGATTGCTCGTAGCAGCGTCTTTGTTACCTGTGACTCCGGTAGCTGCGGGCCAAATGGCAGCTCCAGCAACAGCCTTTAGTACGATTGCAGCTTGGCAATTAGCTAAAGGCTTAACCGGCTTTCCAGAAGCTGCAAGCCAGCCATATCAATCGAACGGCGTTAGCCTTGGAAACCTTCCAATTTCCTTTGATTCCGCTGTTGTTTTGCAAAGTAAGCGCAATTGGCCGGGATGGTGTTGCGCGTATTCCGGGGATTTGCTCTGGAGCGGATCAACAAACAGAATTCGGCTTAGGTTGCCAAGGGTGAAAGCTTTGGGGTTTGAAGTCCAGCCTCAAAAGCAGCGCACTGAAGAAATCAAAATCGTTCTTTCAAATGGGCAGGAGTTTCATCTACTCGCAGACGGTAAAAGCTATCCCAAGTTCTTCGGCTTTGTAGGTGAAGAAGTCTCATATATCGATATTGTTAACGAGACAGGGGATGCGTTCGCTGTAGGTAATTTCTATTACGTTCCTTCAGATCGAACCGGACCTATTCCGCTCAGCACCGGCGGCGCGACCGGCGACTTAGTCGCTAATTCGTTCACAGGAATGATTACTGTTAACAGCAACGAGCCATATGGATTCATCACCTATTATCTACAAGCGACCAATCCTTTTTTACTTTGGCCCAAACTCGGGCGAAAGTTGCTCAACTTCTACAATGTCCTTAATTACTGCTCAAAGTTTCAACATATCGGCGCCGCTGAATACCGTTCCAATAGGCACTTACTACAACTTCACCTTTGCCGTAACTAATTCTGAGTGCGGTTATGATCGAGGCGGTATATTTACCTTTCCAACTCCTATTCTGGTCGTAGGGCAGGCAAGACACTCAGTTTATAATAGTCCTGCTGAAGCTCAGTGTACCGCAGGCACCGCCGGCGTTAATGCAACGCCAACACAAGCGTATCTCGCAACCGACAATGGCGGAGTATGCACCTTTCAAAGCGTTCGACTCGGTCGTACTTTCATGAGTCAGACTACTTTGAACGGCACAGGCATTTCATTATCGCATGGGGATATAAAACCTCTGCTGGCCACAGCGGCTAGCGCAGACTGTCAGAACTCTCCAAGCCTTCCTCCGGATGCCGTCGTGTCAGGGACGAACACAAACAACGTATATGTCGCGGTAACTTCTGTCATCGGAGCTTGCAACGTTACCATGACAAACACCATGGTGGCAGCAAACCCGGTTGGTTCGACGGACGGCTATGGAAGGTGTGGGGATAACATTATCGCGGTGGACGCCAATAATGCCAACTTGTTTGCCCCAACACGAACAATCGAGGACAAATGTCCAGCCTGCACCAGATCAACTCAAGGGCCAGCCTTAAGTTCTCATTTTGATAACTACTCAACAGACCAGGCTTGTTTTGGTCACCGGAATACAGATCAAACTTGGTCGCCGGCCTGGACGGCTGACGTGCGAGAGGAGTCAAATTGATGAAATCACGTCACGCCACTCTCGGTTCATGTCACACACTCTTACTGGCAGCTCTTCGTTACGCAATATTAGTGATTGCGTTCAACCAGCTAGAACTCGGCAAGGCGTGGAGCCAAAACAGTACGATGTCGGTCGTAAGCCCCGTTGGAACGTTGGTTTACTCCTATGACGCTAAACTTCAGGACGGGTCGGTGACCGTCTCTGTGAGACCCCCAGATTTACAGCGTGGAGAGTCTCAAACTGTCCTGCAACTTAAGGACGGAGCAACAATCTCACAGGTGGAGTTCCCGGAAGACTTAGGCTCGGTCAGCTCGATATCGAGAGTAGGTATATCCAAGTACCTTGTCATAGAGACATCAACAGCACCTTATTCTGGCGTCTTTCTGTTCGATGCATCGAGCCGGCGTTTTGTCGAGGACTTCCCATGCTATAATCCCACACTGTCGCCAAACCATCGTTTTCTGGCATTTTCACGAATGTTCCCTAGCCATTTCGTTCAAAGAGACATTCAAAGTAGCGATTTCGAGATGATTTACGACTTCTCGAAAGATGTTGATTACAACCACGATCAGCGGATCGTTGGAAGGCACACGTCCAAGCCAGAGGGCCATCTTCTCTATCCTGGTTCGTTTCAGGAGCTATACTACGATAAAAAGCGAGTCATACCTGTCATTCATGAACGAAGAGGAAAAGTCATATTTTCTGACGACTCCAAAAGGCTTGTTTTTCTCGAGAGCACCTTTCCATCAGCGTGGTTTGCGGGTAGAGAGACAGACGGCAATGCCATGATTACGTCAGACATCCCTTTGCGGTCCAGTTTGACTTTTGTCATGATTGACCTCGCGGGCGACAGGCCGATAAGCCGGTATTTTGACACAAGCCTATGTGATACAGCATCGGGCGATGACTGTGGCGTAAGCTTAGCAGATGCCGCTTTTACGAACGACTCAGTGCAATTCGTCCTATCGCGAAAATTTCTAGGCAAGTCGGATCTCAAAGTGGCTTACCGAAACTTCGAGCCAGTCCGGTAGGGGCCAAAAAAGCGGCAATCGAAGAATTGGTTCTGAGGCGACCGGGCACTTCGCCACCTGTCTGTGCTACTCGTGAGCGACCGGTTCAAGACTCATACACCCCAGAGCAGGTGTATGTCGCCTGGCAGGCTGCGAGACTAGCCCGGCCATCCTTCTTGCCTTAATCAGCCGCCATGCTTCGTCCCCGTGCGGCGTGCCGCGCCCTATGCCTCGCCGGCGTGGCCCTGCTGCCGTTCCGCGCCTGGGCGGCCGATCCGGTCGGCTACACGGTGAAAATCTCTCCGACCGGCAACGCTGCCCTGGACGCCGCCCTGACCGGCAGCTCGCAGTTGGTGGCGCTGCGGACGCGGGCGCCGGCGGGGCCGTTCGCGCTGGTGGCACGGGCGCGAGCCGATACCGGGCGGTTGCACACGGCGCTGGACAGTTTCGGCTACTACCAGGCCAAGCTGACGGTCACCATCGCCGGGCGGACGATGGACGACCCTGGCCTGCCGGACGCGCTGGACGCGTTGCCCGCGCGCAGCGTGGCACCCGTGATGGTGCAGATCGACCGCGGGCCGCTGTTTCATTTGCGCCGCGTCACGCTGGACGGCGCGGTGCCGGAAGCGGCCCGGCAAAAATTCACCCTGGCGCCGGGGGCCCCGGCCGTCGCCGCCGACGTGCTGGCGGCGGGCGGAGCGTTGCTGACCGCACTTCAGGAAGGCGGCTACGCGCTGGCGCGGGTCGATCCGCCGAACGCCACCCTGGCGCCGGACGCGCACGCGCTGGACGTCTCGTTCCACGTGGTGGCGGGGCCGCGGGTCGATCTGGGGCAGATCGGCATCACCGGCCTGCGCCGCACCAACGAGCGCTACGTGCGCCGCCGGCTGCTGCTGCACCCCGGCGAGTTGTATCAGCCAAGCAAGATCGAGGCGGCGCGTGAGGACCTGGCCGCAACCGGCGTGTTCTCGGGGGTGAAGATCAGTGCGGCGCCGGCGCTCGATGCCGAGGGGCGCATTCCGCTGCGCGTCGATGTCAGCGAGCGCAAGCTGCACGCGGTCAGCTTCGATGCCGCGTTCTCCACCGACCTCGGCGGCAGCCTGGGCGTCACCTGGTCGCACCGCAACCTGTTCGGCAACGCCGAGCGGCTGAACCTGACGGCGGCCGCGACCGACCTCGGCGGCAGCGACAGCCGCGGGCTCGGCTACACGGCGCGGGCGCAATTCATCAAGCCGGACTACTACCATCGCGACCAGACGCTGGAGCTGGACCTGTCGGCCATCAGGCAGAACCTGGACAGCTACGACCAGACCGCAGAGATCGCCGGCGCGGTGCTGACGCGCAAGCTGTCGCGCCGCTGGAGCGTCAGCGCCGGGGTCAGCGCGACGCAGGAGAGCATCCTGCAGGAGGGCACCACGCGGGACTACACCCTGCTGGCACTGCCTCTGACCGCCCGTTACGACAGCACAGACGTGCCGAACCCGCTGGACGACCCCACCCACGGCCTGCGCGGCACGGTGCTGGCAACGCCCACCGAGTCGCTGTCCGGGCAGAGCAGCACCTTCGTCATCCTGCAGGGCACCGCGTCCACCTATTTTGACCTGCACGCCATCGGGCTGGCCAGGCCAGGCTCGAGCGTGCTGGCGTTCCGCGGCCTGGTGGGCAGTGCCGAGGGCGCCACCCAGTTCGAGCTGCCGCCCGACCAGCGCTTCTACGGCGGCGGCTCCACCACGGTGCGCGGGTTCAAGTACCAGTCGCTCGGGCCGCTGTTTCCAGACGGCTATCCTGAGGGCGGGGCGGCGATCGACGCGGCAACCGTCGAATTGCGGCAGCGCGTGTGGCACAACATCGGTGCTGTGGTGTTTGCCGATGCGGGGCAGGTCAACACGTCGAGCGCTCCGTTCGGGGGCAAGCTGCAGGAGGGCGTGGGCGTGGGAGCACGGTATTACACGCCGATCGGGCCGATCCGCGTGGACGTGGCGGTGCCGACGACCAAGCCGCCGCATGGCGACAGCTTCGAGCTGTATCTCGGCCTGGGGCAGGCGTTTTGACGGGTCAGGCCCCCTGCCCGCATCGGCTGCGCCGCGCCCTGCTCTGGGCGGGCGGCGCCGTCCTGCTGCTGCCGATGGCTGTGGTGCTGCTGGTCCTGGTCGCGGCCAACACCGCGCCCGGCCGCCGCCTCATCGAAAGCGAGGTGTCGAGCCTGACCGGCGGCGGCGTGGTGCTGCACGGGCTGTCCGGGCGCTTCCCCGATGCGCTGCGCCTGGCCCATGCGGAAATCCGCGACGCGCAGGGCGCCTGGCTGACTCTGGACGGGGTGGTGCTGGACTGGTCGCCGTTGGCCCTTGTCCGGCGGGTCGCCAGGATCGACCGGCTGACGGCCGAGCATGTCGGCGTGCCCCGGCTGGCGGTCGCGTCCGCGCCCGCCAAGCCGGCCGCGCCGTCCTCCGGCGGGTTCAGCCTGCCGGTCCGGGTCGAGCTGCGGGCCTTGCAGGCCAGGATAGACATCGGTGCGCCGGTGGCGGGATCGGCGTCGTCGGTGCGGGTGGCGGGGTCCGGCGCGTTCCGCTCGCTCGATGACGCCGCGGCCAGCCTGCGGGTGGACCGGGTGGACGGGCAGGGCGCCTACACCCTGGACGGGCAGGTCGATGCCGGCGCGATCCGGGCCGCCCTCGACGCAAGCGAGCCGGCGGGCGGGCTGGTGGCCGGGCTGGCCAGGCTGCCGGCGCTGGGTGCTCTGTCGGTGCACGGCACCGTCGCCGGCCCGCGCAGTGCCGAGCGCGCCGACCTGACCGCCAGGGCGGGCGATCTGCACGCCGACGCGCACGGCACGATCGACCTCGTGGGCCGCGCCGCCTCGCTGGACGTGGACGCGTCATCGCCGGCCATGGCGCCGCGAGCCGACCTGTCCTGGGGCGGCATGGCGTTGCAGGCCCATGTGCACGGGCCGTTCACCACGCCGGACGTGGCGGCGCATGCCGTGCTGAGCGGGCTGCACGGCGGCGGTGCGGCCGTCGACCGGCTGACCGTGGACGTGACCGGCAATCGCGGCCTGGTCGACGGCCATGCGGTGCTGGCCGGCCTGCGGCTTCCGCCGCCCAAGCCCGACCTGTTCGCCGCGGCGCCGCTGGACCTCACCCTGCACGCCGAACTCGACAAGCCGGACGTGCCGGTCCGGTTCACCCTGAGCCACCCGCTGGTCAGCGCGGACGGCACCGCCCGAACCGCCGGCGACATCGCGGCCAGGGTGCACACGGTGGTGCCGGACCTGGCACCGCTGGCGGCCATCGGCAACGTGGCCCTGCAGGGCCGCACCGAAGCCGTCGCCACCCTGGCCGTGCATGGCCGGCAGACGGGTGTCACGGTGGACGGCACGGCGGCGTTCACCGGCGGCCAGGCGCCGGTGCCGACGCTGCTGGGGCCGACGCGCTACGGCGTCACCGCCAGCCTGCTCGGGCAGGACATCACGGTCACCAGGGCCGTGGTGGACGGCCGGGCGGTCCACGCCTCCGTCACCGGAACCGATAGCCGCGCCGGCCTGGCGCTGGCCTGGCGCGTGGCGCTGACCGACCTCGGGGCGGCTTGGCCGCAGCTGGTGGGCGCGCTCGACGCCGCCGGCCGGGTCGACGGGCCGACATCGGGCCTGGCGGTGCAGGCCGACATCAAGGGCGAGGTCGGCACCAGGCAGGTTCCGCGCGGGCCGGTCCACGTTTCATTGCAGGCGCAGGGCCTGCCCGCCAACCCGTCCGGCAGCCTCGCAGCAGAAGGCCGGCTCGCCGGGTCGCCGCTGCGTCTGGACGCGTCGGTGCAGCACCGGCCGGATGGCGGGCTGCAGGTGCTGGTCAGCAGGGCCGCCTGGAAATCCCTGGCCGCCGATGCCGACCTGGTGCTGGCGCACGGCGCCACGGTTCCCAGCGGAACCGTGTCGGCCCGCCTGGCGCGCCTGGCGGATGTCTCGCCGCTGATCGGCCAGGCCCTGTCCGGCAGCCTCGCCGCCAAGCTGTCGACGGCCCAGGCGGGAGGCCGGCCGGACGTCAGGATCGACGTTCAGGGACGCGACGTCGCCGCTGCCGGCGCGTCGCTGGCCCGCCTGTCGCTGACCGGGACGGTGCGCGACCCTGCGGCCGACCCGGTCGTGGCGCTGGTGCTGGCCGCCGACGGGATCGCCGCCTCGGGGGTCGCCGGCAACGCCCGCGTCACGGCTGACGGACCGCAGACCGCGTTGGCGGTACGCACCACCGCGTCGCTGAGCGTGTCCGGAGCGCCCGCAACGCTGGCCGCGTCGGCAAGGCTCGACGCCCCTGCCAGGCAGGTGATGCTGCAGGCGCTGACGGCCGATTACAGGGGCGAAGCGCTGCGCCTGCGTGCGCCGGCCCGTATCGGCTATGGTGCCGCGACCGCGGTCGACCAGCTTCGTCTGGGGCTGAACGGGGCGACGCTCGACGTGGCCGGGCGGATCGCGCCCGTCCTGTCGCTGACGGCAGCCCTCCGCAACGTCACGCCGGACCTGGTTCGGCCGTTCGCGCCCTCGCTGCAGGCCGCAGGGCTGCTGACCGCGGACGCGCGGCTGGGCGGCACGCCGGCGGCGCCGCTCGGCACGATCCGTCTGCAGGCGAGCGGGGTGCGCATGCGCACCGGTCCGGCCTCTGCCCTGCCTGCGGCCTCCCTGTCGGCGGCCGTGCAGCTTGCCGGCACGGCTGCGCGGCTGGACGCGCATGCCGGCGCGGGCGCCAGGCTGCAGCTCGCCGTGAGCGGCACCGCGCCGCTGCGGGCCGGCGGGGCGATCGCGATGCGGGCGACCGGCACGGCCGACCTGCGCCTGTTCGATCCGGTCCTGAACGCCAGCGGCCAGCGCGCGTCGGGCAACCTGGCGCTGGACACGGCGGTCAGCGGCACGGCGGCGGCACCGCGCATCGCCGGCGACGTCACGCTCGATCGCGGGGAACTGCAGGATTTCGTCCAGGGCGTGCACCTGACCGACATCGGCGCGCGCCTGGTGGCGGCGGGCGACACGGTGCGGATCGAGCGGTTTTCGGCGAAAGCGGGCCGCGGCACCCTGTCGGCCAGCGGCAGCGTGGGCGTGCTGGCGCCTGGACTGCCGGTGAATTTGCACCTGACGGCCGACCATGCCCAGCCGCTGGCGAGCGACCTGCTGACGGCGACGCTGGACGCCGACCTCAGCGTGCACGGCCAGGCGTCCGGCGACATGCAGGCGTCCGGACGGGTGTTCGTGCGCCGGGCAGACATCAACATCCCCAACGCCCTGCCGCCCAGCGTCGCGGTGCTGCACGTGCGCCGGCCGGGCGACAAGCCGCCCCCGCCGCCAAGCACCGCGCCCGCCGCAATGGTGCACCTGGCGCTGGAGCTGGACGCGCCCAGCAACATCTTCGTGCGCGGCCACGGGTTGGACAGCGAACTCGGCGGCAAGCTGACGGTGGGCGGCACCAGCAGCGCCCCGCAGATCGGCGGCGGGTTCCAGATGCGGCGCGGCAGCATCAGCGTCGCCGGCACGACGCTGACCTTTTCCAAGGGCGAGGTGGGCTTCGACGGCACCGGAGTGACCGGCAAGATCGACCCGTCGCTGGATTTCGTGGCCGACAGCATCTCCGGCAACATTACCGCGACGCTGACCGTCGGCGGTTACGCCGATGCGCCGAAGATCACGCTGAGCAGCGTGCCCGACCTGCCGCAGGACGAGGTGCTGGCGCATCTGTTGTTCGGCACGTCGGTGAAGGACCTCTCGGCCATCCAGATCGCCGAGATCGGCGCCGCCCTGGCCGAGCTGTCGGGCGTCGGCGGCGGGGGCGGCGACCCGCTGGGCGCGGTGCGCCGCGGGCTCGGGCTCGAC
>CALMVI010000128.1 GCA_937873095.1 uncultured Acetobacteraceae bacterium
ACAGGACGCAAAATCTGTCCTATGCTAGCGCGCATGGGGCAGCGCCCCTGGCCTTAAGTTCACAGACATCACCCGCACCGCGCCCTCGAACGCCACCTCGCTGCGGCTCGCAGGGGACACCTCGATGCGCTGCATCAGGTCCACCGGCATGCCGAGCAGGTAGGCGAGCACCGACTTGATGATGTCGGCATGGCTGACCAGGACCAGGCTGGCGCCAGCGTAACGCGCGCTCAGCTGCTGCACGAAACCCACCGCGCGGGCTTGCGCCTGCAGCATGGTCTCACCGCCGGGCGTGGCCGCGAGGCTGCGATTGGCGTTCCAGGCAGACCAGGCTTCGTCGCCATCGAGGTCGCAAAAATCGCGCCCCGACCACGCGCCGAAATCGATTTCGTCCAGCCGCTCCTCGGTTTCGACGATGCAGCCCGCCGCACCGGCGATCCGCTCGGCCGTCTGGCGCGTGCGCAGGCGCGGCGAGCTGAACACGCCGGCGATCCCTGCCGAAGCCAGGGCGAGCGCCACGCGCGCCGCCTGCTCCCTGCCCAGTTCGCTCAGCCCCACCCCCGGCGAACGCCCGGTCAGCGTGCGGCCCAGCGCCTCGGTGTGCCCGTGCCGCACCAGATGCAGGCGCACGGGGCGGCTACCGTTCCTCGGCGCCCGCCACGAACGCTTCGGTGTGGCGCTTGGCCTCGGTGTCGGTGAACTGTTCGGGCGGGCTCTTCATGAAGTAGCTGGAAGGCCCGGTCAGCGCGCCGCCCACGCCCCGGTCCAGCGCCAGCCTCACACAGCGCACCGCGTCGATCACCACGCCCGCGGAGTTGGGCGAATCCCACACCTCCAGCTTCAGCTCGCAGTTTAGCGGCGTGTCGCCGAACGTCGTGCCCTCGATGCGGATGTGGCACCATTTGCGGTCCTCCAGCCACGGCACGTAGTCCGACGGCCCGACATGGGCGTCGCTGTCGGACAGCGCCTCGGCAAGCTGGCTGGTGACGGCGCGCGTCTTGGACAGCTTCTTGGTTTCCAGCCGGTCGCGCTCCAGCATGTTCTTGAAGTCGGTGTTGCCGCCGAAATTGAGCTGGTACGTGCGGTCCACCCGCACCCCTCGGTCGCGGAACAGGTTGGCCAGCACGCGGTGCACGATCGTCGCACCCACCTGGCTCTTGATGTCGTCGCCCAGGATCGGCAGCCGCGCCGCCTCGAACCGCGCGCGCCAGGCGGGATCGGAGGCGATGAACACCGGGATGCAGTTGATCAGCCCGCAGCCGGCCGCCAGCGCCGCCTCGGCGTAGTGGTGCGTGGCCCTCTCCGAGCCGACCGGCAGGTAGGAGATCACCATCTCCGCCCGCGCCTCCCGCAGCACGGCGGCCACGTCCACCGGCTCGGCCGAGGACTCCTCCACCACGTCGCGCACGTAGCGGCCGAGCCCGTCCAGCGTCGGCCCGCGCTGCACGACCACGCCCGACTCGGGCACCGACGCGAACACCCGCGTGTTGTTGGGCGGCGCCAGGATCGCCTGCGCCACGTCGCACCCCACCTTGCCGTGGGCGATGTCGAACGCCGCCACGACCTCGATGTCGCGCACGTGGTAGCCGCCCAGCACCACGTTCATCAGCCCCGGAACCCGGTCGCCGTCATCGGCGCCGGCATAGAAATGGATGCCCTGGATCAGGGAGGACGCGCAGTTGCCGACGCCGACCACCGCGACACGTATCTTGGCCAATGCGACGTCCACCCCCGAAAATGCACCGATCCGCCGGACGCCCAGGGCGGGTCCACGCCGACTGTGTCAGCCCGACCCGCTCCAGCTTCGCTCTGGCGAGCAGCTTCCATCCAGGCTGAGTCCAGCCCGGATGGTGCTGCTCTAACCCAAAGCTCGGTCGAAGGTAAGAAGCCAAGGAACCCGAGCCGCCCGGCGCCCTTTCATCCGCAACTGACACGAACCGCAGGAGCGCGCATGTCCCAGTCCAAGCCGCCGGCCGAGGCCTCCAAGGACGCAGCCCCCGAGGACGTAAACCTCAAGCACGGCAAGCCGCATCTGCCAGACCGCGCCGAGGAGGCCCACAACCTGGCCGTCGAAGCGCTCGACGAGATGAAGCACGGCAACAAGGAGGAAGGAAAATTCCTCCTCGACGAGGCCAAGCAGCTCGACCCCAAGGCGGCCGAAGAGGTCGTGAAGTCGAAATAACGCCGACACCCATCGACCGCGCGCTCAACCGGCGCTGGAGACAGGCTAATGTTCACCTACGCCGAATGCGCGCTGATGGCGGACGCCGTCTATCACGTGGACGTCACCAACGCGGTGTTCCCCGCAACGCAGCCGGCGCAGGACCACAGCGCCAAGGCGCTGACCCAGGCGGGGTTCCGCCTCGTCGGCGTCTACGAGAGTCCAGCCATATTGTCTCGCGCGGCAATCTGGAGCCGCGGCGGATGGTTCGGCTTTGCGGTCCGCGGAACGGTGCCGCTCGACCCCTCGCTGCAGAACGTGACGCAGGACTACGTGATGAAGGCGCTATCGACGGCGCCGCTGCAACTGGTCAGGGCGGCGGTCGGGCCGATCAACAAGATCATCGGCCCGCCGAGAGGACGCTGCATCATGGTGGGCCATTCCCTCGGCGGCAGCGTGGCCCAGCTGCTCGGACTGCTCTACGGCGTCCCCTTCGTCACCTTCAACGCGCCGGGCATGCGCTACGACGTGATGCGCAAGGGCTGGGTGCGGGCCGGCATGCGCCAGGTCGATAGCGCGAATGGTCCCGCAGCTACTGTCGCCACCATGCTGCCGGGCATACGTTCGCTGACGAACTGGGCGGTCAGGGAGACGCCGGGCCTGGATCAGAGTTTCGACGAGGCCCGCGGCGAGATCGCCCAGGGCGCCGGCCTGCCGCCGCCCGACATCACCGCGGCGCTCGGCCCGGACCAGCAGCTCGGCTTCAACATCGCCCACACGCTCGATACCATCCACAACCTGACCGGTCCGCCGATCGGATCGCCGTACCGTCCCGCGGACTGGACTCCCACCCCCGCCCAGGTCGCAGAGACCATCGCAGTGCCGGCGCTCGGCATCGGCATCTACCACGACATGACCCGGATGGCGCAGTTCCTCGCCCACCACAATTGGGGTCACGAACACCCCGTCTACGCCGTCGCCGGCGCGCGTGGCCGGATATTCTACGCGCGGACCCATTACGCACCGGCGCCTGGCTGGGAGAGCGCGGCGGCGTAGAGCGGTTATGGTCAGGGCTGCAGGTCGGACGGCGACACCAGCTCCGCCAGCCAGCCGCGCGCCTTTTGCAGCTCCTCCCAGGGTACCGCGCCGAGCGGGAAATGGCCGGCCATCACCACGCTGATGATCGCGTTCACATGGGCGAGCCTCGCGCGGTCGGCGCCGGTCTCTATCATCCTGTCGCGCAGCTCCGTCAGGCGCTCGGTGCAGTAGGAATACAGGTGCTGCTCGGGCTTCGGGCGCTGGGCCAGGATCTCGTCCAGCCGTCGCAGCGCGTCGGCGGCCTCACTGGTCCCCTTTTCACTGATCCCCGCTTCACTGATCCCCGCCTCACTGGCCCCCGCTTCACTGACCACGGCCCACCCCGCCCGGGCGCGTCAGCCGTCCGGCTCGAAGGTTCACCGTCACCGCCTTGGTGCTGTGGATGCTGGTGTTCGCGTCCCCAGTGATGGCCAGCAGCACGTTGGCGATGTCGCCGCGCGCGTAGCCCTCCCAGCCGTACACCCAGGGCATGCCGACCTGGTGCACGATGCGGCCGTCGATGGTGAACGGCCGCATGCGCTCGGTCACCATCGCCCTCACCTCGATCTCGCCGCGCAGGGTGGACAGCACCGTCCAGCCCAGATGCGCGATGCCCAATTCGCCCGCGAGTTCGGGCGAGACCTCCACGAAGGCCTCCGGCTGCAGCTCGGCCGTATGCGGCGTCACCCGGCCGATGATCCCGCCGCAATGCAGCTCCGTCAGGCGATAGGTGGTGAACACGTAGGGGAAGCGGCCGTCGCCCGGCGCATGCACGTCGTTGCCCGGCCGGCGCCAGACATGCGCCGTCGGGTTGGATTGCTGGCCGTACATGGGGTTGCCGACCGGGCTCTCGACCGGCTCGTAATGCGTCGGCAGCGGCCCGTCCTTCAGCCCTGTGGGCACGAAGATCTGGCACTTGCCGTCCGCCTCCATGATGAACGGCGCGTCGCCCGCCAGCGCCGCCATTCCGGTGGGGTGGCTGCTCCAATCGGGCCTGTAATCCGGCCGCGTGGTCGCCACGAAGTCGGGCACGTCGGTGCCGGTCCATTTGGACTGGCCCTCGTCCCACCAGATCATCCTCTTGCGCTCCGACCACGGCTTGCCGTCCGGGTCGGCGGAGGCGCGGTTGTATAGCGTGCGGCGGTTGGCGGGCCAGGCGAACGCCCAGCCGAGATGGCTGCCGGGCCCGCCCGGCCCGTCAGGGATGCGCGAGCGCGCGACGTTGTGGCCGTCCCGGGGGTAGACGCCGCAATACATCCAGCCGCCGCAGGCCGTGCTGCCGTCATCCTTCAGGTCCTGGTACTTCTCAACCTGCCTGCGGTCGGCCACCGTGTAGCCGTTGATCTCGCGCAGCACCGCCTCGGCGTCCGGCTCGGCGCGCTCGCCCCGCTCGGGGTAGTCCCAGGTCAGGGCGCGCATCGCCGCGTCGCGCGAACCCTCGCTGCCGGCGTAGAGCTGCTTCAGGCGCTTGCCGAGATGGTAGATGAACCAGAGGTCGGACCGGCTGTCGCCCGGCGCGTCCAGCACCACGTCGTGCCACTGCACCAGGCGGCTGGTGTTGGTGACGGTCCCGTCCTTCTCGCCAGGCAGCGCTGTCGGCAGGAAGAACACCTCGGTGCCGATGTCCTGCGGGGTGATGTCGCCGCGCTGCACCAGACGGCCCTTCTGCCAGAAATTGGCCGTCTCCGTCATCGCGAAGTCGCGCACCACAAGCCATTTCAGCCTGGTCATCCCGCGCTCGACCAGGTCGGAGTTGACCGCGCCCACCACGGGATTCTGGCCCAGGATGAACTGGCCGCGCATCACCCCGTCGCACATCGCCATCGTCATCGGCAGCTGCGACAGGTCGCCCGTCAGCTTCGGCCAGTGCTGGTAGCCGTACTCGTTCTGCGCGGTCGCATGCTCGCCGTACCAGGCCTTGAGCAGGCTGACGACGTATTTCGGCATGTTCGACCACCAGCCGGTGGCCGGCGTCTCGCTGCGCAGGTAGTCCTTCAGCGTCGCGTGCCGGTGGAACGCGGTAGGCTGCGGCAGGTAGGTCGGCAGCATGTTGTACAGCGTCGGGATGTCGGTGCTGCCCTGGATGCTCGCATGGCCGCGCAGCGCCATGATGCCGCCGCCCGGCCGCCCGACATTGCCGAGCAGCCCCTGGATGATGGTGGCGGCGCGGATGATCTGCACGCCGGTCGTGTGGTGCGTCCAGCCCACCGCGTAGCAGAACGCGCCGGTGCGCTCGCGCCCCGAATTGCGCGCCAGCGACCCGGCCACGCGCAGGAACGTGTCGCGCGGGCAGCCGGTGACGCGCTCCACCATCTCCGGCGTGTAGCGCGCATAGTGCCGCCGCATGATCTGGTACACGCAGTTCGGGTGCTGCAGCGTACGGTCTTCCGGCGGCGGCGACTCCGCCATGCTCTGGCTGTCCTCGCCCTCGTTGGCCTGGTCGAGCACGCGGTGGTCGCCGCTCGGCGAGGGCGCGTGCTTGCCCTTGTACTGCCAGCTCTCGGTCGAGTAGGAGCCGGTCGTACGGTCGAAGCCGGAGAACAGCCCGTCATTCTGCTCGGGATCGGCGTAGGCGTCCTCGATGATGTGCGCGATGTTGGTGTAGGCCAGCGCGAAGTCGCGGAACCACAGATCGTTCTCGAGCAGGTGGTGGATGATGCCGCCGAGGAACGCGATGTCGCTGCCCGAACGGATCGGCGCGTGCACGTCGGCCAGCGCCGAGGTCCGCGTGAAGCGCGGGTCGACATGGATGATATCGGCGCCGCGCCGCTTGGCCTCGACCACGAACCGGAACGCGATCGGATGGTTCTCCGCCATGTTGGAGCCCATGATCACGATGCAGTCGCTGCGCTCCAGGTCCCACAGGGACATCGTGGCAGCGCCGCGGCCGAAGGAGGTACCCAGACTGGGCACCGAGGATGAGTGTCAGATGCGGGCCTGGTTCTCGACGTTGACGATTCCCAACCCTCCGTTGAACAATTTCTTGATCAGGTAGTTTTCTTCGTTGTCGAGCGTCGCGCCGCCGAGCGAGCCCACGCCCAGCGTATGGTTGACTACACGGCCGTCCGGCAGGGTCTCGACGAACGTCTCGTCGCGCGTCTGCTTGGTCAGCTGGGCGATACGCTCCATCGCCCAGTCGAGCGGCCGCTCCTCCCACTCGGTGGCGTTGGGCGCGCGGTAGAGCACCGTGTTGATCCGCTGCGGCGAGAGCAGCA
Organism: uncultured Acetobacteraceae bacterium; assembly: GCA_937873095.1. Classification (GTDB taxonomy): domain Bacteria; phylum Pseudomonadota; class Alphaproteobacteria; order Acetobacterales; family Acetobacteraceae; genus BOG-908. The sequence continues at coordinate 6,454 of CALMVI010000128.1, forward strand.
CGCCCAGCGTGCTCGCCCCCTTCGGGCACAGCGTCCCCTGGTTCACCGGGCTGCGCGGATCGCCCTCGATGTGGATCGGGCGGCCGTTCTTGGCATAGATCAGCTGCCCGCAGCCGACGGCGCAGAACGGGCACACGCTGGTGCCCACCGTGTCGGCCTGCTCCAGCCGCGGCCGCAACCCACGCGACAGCTCGCTCTCCGCCGCCTTGGACTGCACGCTCTGCCCCGCCAACTGGCGCGGAATGGACCAGTCATGCACGAAAGCCGCGGCACGGTCGGCCAGGGATTGACGGAGTTTTTTCACAGACCACCCCGTGGCCTGTTTTCGCGCCCCAAGCAACCTACAAGCGTGTGAACGCCGCCGCGGGGTCAGGGAGGCCGATCATCGGTGCAGCCGCGTTCCGGCGTAAACCTCCGCCAGCGGCAAACACAGCCCTATGCTCTCCAGCCCCAATTCGCCCTCGGTCACCCGCTGCGGCTCCTGAGGCCAGCTGCCATCCCCGCCCCTGCGCAACACCTCGGCGCCGATAGCCGCGGATTGCAGGATCAGGATTTCGCGTACGCTCGGAATGCTCGTGCAGGCCCACACGTTCGCCCAGGTCTCGGCCTGGTTGCTGGGCGAGAGTATCTCGACGATCAGCACCGGCTCGCTCAGCGCATGCTGCTCGTCAACAGAGGGCGAACACGTGACCGCCAAGTCGGGCACACGCATGTTGTGGCTGGCGTTCACACGAGGCACGACACCAGGGGCCACGACAAGCCGGCAACAGCTCTTGTTGACCTTCAGGTGATTTCGAACAAGGCTGCCAAGTTCTCCTTGCAGCAAGCCGTGCGTGATGCTGGCCGGCGACATCGCCTGCGGCACCCCATCAACCAGCTGCCAGGCCCGCCCGTCCCCAGGCTCCCAGGCCAGGAACTCGTCGACCGACATCCAGACCGGGATCCTGGCGAGCGCCGTCATCCCGCCGTGCTCCCGGAAACACGCCGAAGGCGCGTCTTCGCATAGATGTCGGCAAGCGGCATGGCAAAGCCGATGCTTTCCAGCCGCAACTCCCCGTCGGCCACCCGCTCGGGTTCCCGCGGCCACCCCCCATCGCCGCCGCGGCGCAACACCTCCGCCCCGATCGCGGCCGACTTCAGCACCAGGATTTCGCGCACGCTGGGAATGGTCGTGTAGGACCACACATTGGCCCAGGTCTCGGCTTGGTTGCTCGGCGACAGGATCTCCACGATCAGCACCGGGTCGGGCATTGCCATGATCTCCGTCTCGATCGGGGTGCAGGTCACAGCCAGGTCGGGGACGCGCATGTTGATGCCGGCGTTCACGTGCGGCACCACGCCGGGCGCAGTGACCACGACGCATGCGCTGCCAGATACATCGAGGTGGTTGCCGATCAGCTTGCTCAGGGCGCTCTGCAGCGTGCCGTGGGTGAAATTGGCCGGCGACATCGCCTGCGGCTCCCCGTCGACCAGTTGCCAGGCGCGCCCGTCCCCCGGCTCCCATGCCAGGAACTCGTCGACCGACATCCTGACCGGTATCCTGGCGAGCGCCGTCACCGAACTCCACCCTCGGACGAGCGCCGCAGGCGCGTCCGCGCATACACTTCGGCAAGCGGCACCGCGAACCCTATGCTCTCCAGCCGCAACTCCCCGTCGGCCACCCGCTCGGGCTCCCGCGGCCACCCCCCATCAGCGCCGCGACGCAACACCTCCGCCCCGATCGCGGCCGACTTGAGCACCAGGATTTCGCGCACGCTGGGAATGGTCGTGTAAGACCACACATTTGCCCAGGTCTGCACCTGGTTGCTGGGTGAGAGGATTTCCACGATCAGCATCGGGTCGGGCAGCGCCGTCCCTTCCGTTGCGATCGTGGCGCAGGCGACTGCGAGATCGGGAACGCGCATGTTGATCTTGGCGTTCACATGCGGAACCACGCCGGGCGCGGTGAACGTTGAGCATTTGCCGCCTTGTGCAAGAAGATGGTTGCCGATCAGCCGGGCCAACTCGCTCTGCAACGCGCTATGCGTAAGATTGGCCGGCGACATCGCCTGCGGCTCCCCGTCCACCAGCTGCCAGGCGCGGCCGTCCCCCGGCTCCCAGGCCAGGAACTCGTCGACCGACATCCGGACCGGTATCTTGGCGAGCGCCGTCATGCCGCCGTGGTCCCGGAAGCACGCCGCAGGCGCGTCCGCGCATACACTTCGGCAAGCGGCACCGCGAACCCTATGCTCTCCAGCCGCAACTCCCCGTCGGCCACCCGCTCGGGCTCCCGCGGCCACCCCCCATCAGCGCCGCGACGCAACACCTCCGCCCCGATCGCGGCCGACTTCAGCACCAGGATTTCGCGCACGCTGGGGACGGTCGTGTAGGACCACACATTGGCCCAAGTCTCGGCTTGGTTGCTCGGCGAGAGGATCTCCACGATCAGCACCGGGTCGGTCAGCGCCGTCTCCTCGGTGTCGGACGGCGAACACGTCACCGCCAGGTCGGGAATGCGCATGTTGAAGCCCGCGTTCACGTGCGGCACCACGCCAGGGGTGATAACGACCACACAGGGACTACCGTGCGCCTCGAAATGATTGCCGATCAGGCGCGCCAATTCGCCCTGCACGGTGCCATGGCTACGGCTGGCCGGCGACATCGCCTGCGGCTCCCCGTCCACCAGCTGCCAGGCGCGGCCGTCCCCTGGCTCCCAGACCAGGAACTCGTCGACCGACATCCGGACCGGTATCTTGGCGAGCGCCGTCATCGGCGCAGCCTAGCCGTTCCCGGCCACACGCACCAACAGCAATCGCCCACGTGGCGCGGACGTGAACCGCCGCGGGATACGCAACCCGACCCGCCCGTGCTCTGTTGCAGCCTCACCGCCAAGGCAGACCGCCCAGTGGCCAACACCATGACAGGCACCGTCACCATCGTGCAGGAGAGCCGCTTCCAGCTGACCGACGACGCCGGCGTCGGCCACCTGTTCACCGTGGGCCATGCCTGCGGCACCGAACCCGGCCAGCTCGCCAACTTGCAGCGTCACCAGTCGCGCATCCGTGTCACCTACAAGCCCGCGCCCAACACGATCGGCAACATCGCCACGTCCATCTCCGTCTAGGCGCCCCGCACCCATGGACATGCACCCTCGCGCGCTGGAGCAGACCGGTTCGCAGTTCCGCTCCCTGATCCCCAACGAGTCCGAGCTGACGGCGCAGGTGCTGATCGAGCCGGGCAAATCCTATGGCTTCTTCACCGACACCACGGTCTGCATCGGCTGCAAGGCGTGCGAGGTGGCGTGCAAGGAATGGAACAACCTGCCCGCCGACAACATCGGCCTGACCGGTCAGAGCTACGACAACACCGGCGCGCTCTCGGCCAATAGCTGGCGCCACGTCGCCTTTATCGAAAAATCCGACAGCGCCCGCTCCCCCTCGCAGAAGGGCTCCTGCGGCCACACCGCCGGCTACAGCGTGCGCGACAACGACCAGGCGCCCTACCAGTCCGGCTGGCTGATGCTGAGCGACGTGTGCAAGCACTGCCACAACGCCCCCTGCCTGGAAGCCTGCCCCACCGGCGCGCTGTTCAAGACCGAGTTCGACACCGTCGTCGTCCAGCAGGACATCTGCAACGGCTGCGGCTACTGCGTGCCGGCCTGCCCGTTCGGCG
>CALMVI010000129.1 GCA_937873095.1 uncultured Acetobacteraceae bacterium
GTCCAGGGGCGGGCGCCGGCGGGGGCCTGGACGTGCCGGCCGGTGGCCGCCCCCCATGGGCTGCAGTCCACCGCGTCCACCATCCGGCCTATGACAGAGTATGCGATCATCGCTCGACGCTCCCCGGCAAGAACGGTCACGGACCGCCTGCTCACCTGCCGACGCTAGATCGCACCGGGAAGAAGTGTCAAGGAAGCTTTACGTAAATCTAGCTTGACACTTCTGCGGGAACGATGCCCTAGAATGGGCAACCGCTTCGGTGCCCATGGAACAGCTGCCATCCCCCCACACAGGCTGGAACACCGCGGACTGCGCGCCGGGCGGCAGGCCGCCCGCCGAGTCGTTCCGTGCGGCAGCGGGCCGTGCGGCAGCGGGCCGTGCGGCGGCGGGCAGGCCCGATCGCTGGCCCGACTGCCGAACGGTGCTGACGCGCGCCTTTGCCGACGAGGTGATCCCCAGGCTGCTCACCGCGCGGCGGGGCGCCGCTTCCTGCCCCGGCGCCGTGCCGCCCGATGCCGACCGGGTCGGCCGCCTGCTGCGCCTGGTCCTGGACGGCACGCAGCGGGAGGCCGTGGCCTACGTGGCGGGGCTGCGGGCGGACGGCCTGCCCACCGAGGCGATCCTGCTCGACCTGCTGACGCCGGTCGCCCGGCGGCTCGGCCAGATGTGGGAGGAGGACACCTGCAGCTTCGCCGACGTCACCCTGGGACTCGGCCGGCTGACGCAGGCGATGCGCATGCTGGACCAGGGAAGCGGCCGGATGCTGCCGCTCCCCTCCGGACCGAGCGCGCTCCTGGTGCAGGCGCCGGACGAGCAGCACGGGCTGGGCCTGGCGATGGTGGCGCATTTCTTCCGGCAGGGCGGATGGCGCGTGCGCGAGGCGCCCAGGGTGACCAGCGAGGAACTGGTTGTCCTGGTGCGCGAGGAGTGGTTCGGCATCGTCGGCGTGTCGCTGGGCAACAGCGGCGGCCTGGACGCGCTGGCCCGCGACATCCGGGCGATACGCGCGCAGTCACGCAACCGCGGCATCGGCGTGATGGTGGGCGGCCCGGCCTTCCTGGCGCATCCGCAACTGGCCGGGCTGGTCGGCGCGGACGCGACCGCGACGGATGGCCGCCAGGCGCTGCGGGAGGCGCACCGCCTGCTCGGGCTGCGGGCATGCGCTGCTTGACGCGCCCAGCGCAGGCCGGCTCGGCCCCGGTCCCGGCTCTGGCGGCCCCGAGATCTCACGGCAAGGACCGGACGACAGCCACACTGCGTCGAACACCAACATTGCGGTCGTAGGCGGGAAGCGGGTCATGCAATGGAGGATCTCGTCTCTCGTGAGAACTTTCGTCTCCCCGGACAGCTCGCTGGGCGAGCTCGATGCGCAGTCGGTCGCGACCCTGATCGCGACGGCGTCCGACGTGGCGCTGGTGGTCGATGCCGACGGCACGATCCGCGACGCCGCCTTCCAGAGCGAGGAGCTGGCGGGCGATCTCGACACCAGCGGCGAGTGGGCCGGCCGCAAGCTGGTCGACACGGTGGTGGCCGACAGCCGGCCCAAGGTCACGCACCTGCTGGCCGACGCGGCGATGCACAACGCCAAGCCGAAATGGCGGCACCTGAACCACGCGGCGTCCGACGGCCGGTCGGTGCCGGTGCTCTACTGCGCGGTGCAGGTGGGCGTGGACGGGCGCATGGTGGCGTTCGGCCGCGACCTGCGCGCCATGTCTGCGCTGCAGCAGCGGCTGATGACCGCGCAGGAGACGCTCGAGCGCGACTATTCGAGGATGCGCGAGGTCGAGACGCGCTACCGGCTGCTGTTCCAGATGTCGTCCGAGGCGGTGATGATCCTGGACACGCAGCGCCACCGCGTGGTGGAAGCCAACCCGGCCGCGCGCGCGCTGTTCGGCGGACGGCAGGACCAGGCGTCCGGCCAGGCGCTGGGCGACATCTTCTCCGCCGACACGGTCGAGAGCGTGGGGGCCCACCTCAACGCCATCCGCGCCGACGGACGCGCCGAGGAGTTCCCCGCCCGGCTGGCGCGAAGCGGGGCGGAGCTGCTGATCGCCGCCTCGCTGTTCCGCCAGGAGAACACGACGCTGTTCCTGGTGCGCATGACGGCCGCACCCGCCGAGGCCGCGCGCGTGCCGGACGTCAAGCGCAACCTGCTCAAGCTGGTCGAGAGCGCGCCGGACGGCTTCGTCGTCACCGACAGCACCGGCAACATCCTGACCGCCAACGCCGCGTTCCTCGAAATGGCCGGGGTCGCCGACGAGGATCTGGCGCGCGGCGAGTCGCTGGACCGCTGGGTGGGCAGCTCCGGCGTGGAGCTGGACGTGCTGATCACCAGCCTGCGCCAGCGCGGGTCGGTGCGCTTCTTCACTACGGTGGTGCGCGGCGAGGATGCGGGCACCGCGCCGGTGGAGATCTCCGCCGTCGCGATCGGCAATGGCGGGCAGCCCTCCTTCGGGTTCGCCATACGCAACATCGGGCCGCGGCTGCAGTCCGAGCCGCGCGCGGCCAGCGCAGTGCCGCGCTCGATCGAGCAGTTGACCGGGCTGATCGGGCGCGTGCCGCTGAAGGACCTGGTGCGGGAATCGACCGACGTGATCGAGAAGCTCTGCATCGAGGCGGCGCTGGAGCTGACCGGCGACAACCGCGCCTCGGCCGCCGAGATGCTGGGGCTGAGCCGCCAGAGCCTCTACGTGAAGCTGCGACGCTACGGCCTGGGGGATCTGGCGACCAATGAGCAGAATTAACGCCCTGAACGCTGCCGCCGGCGGCGGCGGGATGAGCGTGGCGCCGCGCCAGCCGCGCACCGGCGCCGCAGCCTATGGCGAACTGCTCAAGCCGATCACCTGGTTCGCGCCGATGTGGGCGTTCGGTTGCGGCATCGTCTCTGCCGGCCGCCCGGTCGGCGGACGCTGGGCGCTGGTCCTGGCCGGGGTGGCGCTCTGCGGCCCGCTGGTGACCGGCACGAGCCAGGCGGTCAATGACTGGTACGATCGTCATGTGGACGCCATCAACGAGCCGGGGCGGGCCATTCCGTCGGGGCGCGTGCCTGGGCATGGCGGGTTGTATGTCGCCGGGCTCTGGACGCTGCTTTCGCTCGGCGTCGCGGCCTCGCTCGGCAACTGGGCGTTCGGGGCGACGGTGCTCGGCCTGGGCCTGGCCTGGGCGTATTCCGCGCCGCCATGGCGGTTGAAGCTGAACGGCTGGCTGGGCAACGCGGCCTGCGGGGCGTGCTACGAGGGGCTGCCCTGGTTCACTGGCGCCGCGATCATGGCAAGCGGATCGCCGCACGGCCGGGTGATCGCGGCGGCGGCGCTGTACAGCGTGGGCGCCCACGGCATCATGACGCTGAACGATTTCAAGGCGATCGAGGGCGACCGCCTGATGGGCGTGCGCTCGCTGCCGGTGATGCTCGGCGCGGCGCGCGCCGCGCGGCTGGCCTGCGTGGTGATGGCGGTGCCGCAGGCCGCTGTGGTGGCGCTGCTGCTGGTGTGGGGTTTCTGGCTGCACGCGGGCTGCGTGGCGCTGCTGCTGGCGGTGCAGGGCCTGCTGATGCGCAGGTTCCTGGCCGATCCGCGGGAGCGGGCGCCCTGGTACAATGCGACCGGCACCAGCCTGTACGTGCTCGGCATGCTGGTCAGCGCGCTGGCGTTGCGGGCGATGCACCCATGAGTTCGCTCGCATGAGCTGGGCAGCGATCCTGCGGCTGGGGGTGGTCAACGCGGCGCTGGGCGCGGTGGTGGCCCTGGTCACCTTCACGCTGAACCGGGTGATGACGGTGGAACTGGCGCTGCCCGCCATCGTGCCGGGGGCGCTGGTGGCGCTGCACTACGCCGTGCAGCTGCTGCGGCCGCGGCTGGGGTTCGGGTCCGATGTCGGCGGGCGGCGCACCCCGTGGATAATAGGCGGGCTGGCCATCCTCTCGGCGGGCGGGCTGCTGGCCGCGGCGTCGGTGGCCGTCATGGCGCGTCATGCGCTGGCCGGCATCGCGCTGGCGGTGCCGGCATTCGCGCTGGTCGGTGCCGGGGTGGGCGCGGTCGGCACCTCGTCGCTGGCGCTGATGGCGGTGCAGGTGGCGCCGGCGCGGCGGCCCGCGGCGGCCACCTCGTTCTGGCTGCTGATGATCTTCGGCGCGATACTGACGGCCGGCGTGTCGAGCCACGCGCTGCACCCGTTCTCGATGCACGCGCTGGTGCGGCTGGCCGGCCTGGTCACCGGCGGCGCGTTCCTGGCCGGCTCGCTTGCTGTTTGGGGCGTGGAACGGACGGGCGGCGCGCCGGCGGCGGCACAGCGGCCGCGCTTCGCCGCGGCGCTGGCCGATGTGTGGCGGGAACAAGCGTCACGCCGGTTCGCCGTATTCGTATTCGTCTCCATGCTCGCCTACAGCGCGCAGGAGCTGGTGCTGGAGCCGTTCGCCGGCGCCGTCCTCTCCCTGACCCCGGCGCAGACCGCGGGCCTGACCGGGCTGCACCAGGCCGGCGTGCTGGCAGGCATGGCGCTGGTGGCGCTCGGCGGGTCGCTGGCGGGCGCCGGGCGGGCGCGCGCGATGCGCGGCTGGACGATGGGCGGCTGCGCGGGTTCGGCCGCCTGCCTGCTCGGGCTGGCATGTGCGGGGCTGGTGCCCGGCTGGCCGATCCGGGCCGACGTGGCATTGCTGGGCGTCGCCAACGGGGCGTTCGCAGTGTCGGCCATCGGCGCGATGCTCGGCCTGGCCGGACAAGGCCGCGGCGCGCGCGCGGGCGTGCGCATGGGCGTCTGGGGCGCGGCACAGGCCGTCGCCATGGGATGCGGCGGATTGCTGAGCACCGGATGCAGCGATCTTTCCCGCGCGCTGCTGGGTTCTCCCGCACTGGCATACGCGGCGGTGTTTCTCGGCCAGGCGGCGCTGTTCCTGGCGGCGGCGCGGCTGGCCGCCCGCGTGTTTCGGACAGAGGCGGCGGCCGATGGCAGCGCGCTGGGTTTGGTGGCGGCAGCATGAAGGATTTGGCGATGACGGACGCGACCTACGACGCGATAGTGGTTGGCGGCGGGCCTGCGGGAGCAACGGCCGCCGCCGACCTGGCCCGCTCGGGGCACAGCGTGGTGCTGCTCGACCGCGACGGGCGGATCAAGCCGTGCGGCGGCGCCATCCCGCCGCGCCTGGTGCGCGACTTCGACATCCCCGATTCGCAGATCGTGGCGCGCATCCGCTCGGCGCGCATGGTCTCGCCCCGCGACGTGCAGGTCGACATGCCGATCGACGGCGGCTTCGTGGGCATGGTCGACCGCGAGCATTTCGACGAATGGCTGCGGGCGCGCGCGGCACAGCTCGGCGCCGAGCGGCGGACCGGGTCGTTCGAGCGGGTGGAGCACGATGCGGACGGTGTCGCCGCCGTGGTGTTCCGCGACAGGGACGGCGCGGCCCATCGCGTGCGGGCGCGCGTGGTGGTGGGCGCGGACGGCGCCCGCTCGACCGTCGCCAGGCAGTGCGTGAAGGGGGCCGACCGCGTGCCCTACGTGTTCGCCTATCACGAGATCGTAAGCGCGCCCGCGCACGCTCGCGACGTGCTGGGCCGGCTGTTCGAGCCGGGCCGCTGCGACATCTTCTACCAGGGCAGGCTGTCGCCGGATTTCTACGGCTGGGTGTTCCCGCATGGCGACACGGTCAGCGTGGGATCGGGCTCGGCGAAGAAGGGGTTTTCCATACGCGGCTCGGTCACCGCGCTACGGGCCGCCTCCGGGCTCGCTGACGCGCCGACGATCCGGCGCGAGGGCGCGCCGATCCCGATGAAGCCGATGCGCCGCTGGGATAACGGGCGCGACGTGGTCCTGGCGGGCGATGCGGCGGGCGTGGTTGCGCCCGCGTCCGGCGAGGGCATCTACTACGCCATGGAGTGCGGGCGGCTGGCGGCGCAGGCCGTGGAAAAATTCGTGGCGACCGGCGACGCGCGCGTGCTGCGCGAACCCCGCCGCCGCTTCATGAAGGCGCACGGCACGGTGTTCCTGGTGCTGGGCGTGATGCAGTGGTTCTGGTACGGCACCGACAAGCGTCGCGAAAGCTTCGTCGCCCTGTGCCGCGACCCGGACATCCAGAAGATGACCTGGGATTCCTACATGAACAAGAAGATCACCCGCAAGAAGCCGGCGGCGCAGGTGAAGATCTTCTTCAAGGACCTGGCCCATCTGTGCGGTTTCGCGACGCCATAAGAATAACGGGAGCTGACGCCGTGCTGCTGGATACCACCCTGCTCGCCGACGACGAGGCCGGCGCCCCCGCGCCGCCCAGGCGCCGGACGAAACGCCATTCGCGCACCCTGCCGCTGCGCGTCGGCACGCGGCGCTCGCCTCTGGCGCTGGTGCAGACACGCACCTTCCTGGACCTGCTGCGCGGCGTGTGCCCGGTGCTGCGCGGCATGGACGTGTTCGAGGAGCACGCGATCCAGACCACCGGCGACGCGGTGCAGGACCGCCGGCTGGCCGATATCGGCGGCAAGGGGTTGTTCGCCAAGGAAATCGACGAGGCGCAGATCGCCGGGCGCATCGATTTCGCCGTGCACAGCCTGAAGGATCTGGAAACCAGGCTGCCGGACGGCATCGTGCTCGCCTGCACCCTCAAGCGCGAGGACGCGCGCGACACGCTGATCTTCGGCCATCCGGTGGAGGCGACCGACGACCCTTACGGCGCGCTGCCGCACGGCGCGCTGGTCGGCACGTCGTCGGTGCGGCGGCAGGCGCAGCTGCTGCACGCGCGGCCGGACCTGCGCATGGCGCTGATCCGCGGCAACGTGCAGTCGCGGCTGGCCAAGGTGCGTGCGGGGGACTGCCAGGCGAGCCTGCTGGCACTCGCCGGGCTGAAGCGGCTAGGCATGGAGCACGAGGCGTCCGTGGTGCTCGACACCGAGGTGATGGTGCCGGCGGCGGCGCAGGGCATCGTCGGCGTGACGGTGCACGAGGACGATGTCGAGCTGCTGGAGATGCTGTCGGCGATTGAGGATCCGCAGGCGCGCGCGGTGGCGACGGCCGAGCGGGCGCTGCTGGGCGTGCTGGACGGCACCTGCCACACGCCGATAGGCGGGCACGCGCGCATATTGCCGAACGGCCGGCTTCGCATCACCGGGCTGGTGGCGCGTGCGGACGGCACGTTCCTGCTCAAGCGCACGCTGGAGGGTTTGCCGAAGGAGGCCGAGCGCATCGGGCGCGAGCTGGGCGCGTCGCTGAAGGCGGACACGCCGGCGGATGTTTTTGCTTGAGGCGGGCTTAGTTTTGCCGTGTGCTTGGTGGGGTGTCAAAACGCACCCCACCCTACGGCCGCGTAGCCGTTTCCGGCGCGCGCGTGACCCCACCCTATGTGGCTGGTGCCGTTCTGGTGAACGGCGCGTTGAGGCGGACGATGGCCCAGTTGAGCCAGAAGGCGAAGCTGACCCACAGCAGGTAGGGCGCAAACAGCCAGCTTGCGGTGACGGAGTACGGACGCAGGCCGATGAACAGGGCCAGCACCGACAGCCACAGGAACGCGTTCTCGGCCAGCGCCCAGTCGGGGCGCTTGAACTTGAAGAACAGCGGGCTCCACAGCAGGTGCAGCACCCAGTTGACGCCGAACAGCAGCGCCACCTGGGTGCGGCCGGCGGCGTCCGGGGCGCCGCGCCAGGCGAGCACGCCGGCTGCCGCCGCCATCGTCAGGATGACCGTCCAGGCCGGGCCGAACAGCCAGTCCGGCGGCTGCAGGCGCGGCTTGCGCAGCGCGCGGTACCACGGCCCTACCTCGGTCAGCGCCCCCCCTGCCCCTGCCAGGATCAGGGTGAGCACCGCGGCGACTGCGATGGTGGCCATTGTAAGACTCCTCGATGCGCGCCCTGCCCGCCTGGTGCGAGCAGCGTCAGGGCGCTCCCCCGCGGGGGGCTGTTCCTCGGTGACATAGGGGTCTATAGGCTGGTGTTCCAAGAGGAGTGCGTATCTATGGCGATCGGGACGGTAAAGTGGTTCAACCCGGACAAGGGGTTTGGATTCATCTCCCCGCAAGACGGCGGCAAGGACGTTTTCCTGCACATCACCGCGGTGCAGGCGGCTGGCCTGACGACGGTCAAGGACGGACAGAAGGTGACCTACGAAGTGGTCAGCGAGCGCGGCAAGCTCGCGGCGTCGGCCCTCAAGCTGGCGTAAGACGACCCTGGCGGCTTGGAGCGTCCAAGCCCCCGACCTCCGGCGCCGTCGTCGCGGACCGCCCGGACCCACGCAGACATGTCGACCTTGAACGATCGGGCTTCGGCTCGGTCGTCATTGCTGTCTGAAGGCCGCCGTCTGCCAGGTGGACAGGCAAGGCCGGGCCGACGCTGTCGGCTCGGAGAACCTCAAGACCTGGCCTACTTGCTGCCGTAGCCGTCCGGGTGGGCGTCGCGCCATTTCAGCGCGTGCTCCACGATCACCGGCAGTTCGGCGTAGTGCGGCGACCAGCCGGTTTCGGACCGCAGTCGGCCGGAGCCGGCGACGAGCACGGCGGGGTCGCCCGCGCGCCGGCCGGCGATGCGGACGGGCACCGACAGCCCGCTCACCTGCTCGACGGTTCGGATCACCTCCCTGACCGAATGCCCCGCGCCGTTGCCGAGGTTGTAGGTGACCGAGCGTGCCTCCAGCTGGCCGAGCGCGCGCAGGTGGGCGTTGGCCAGGTCGGCCACGTGGATGTAGTCGCGGATGCAGGTGCCGTCGGGCGTCGGGTAGTCCTGGCCGAACACCGCGATCTCCTGCCGGCGGCCCAGTGCTGCGTCGATCACCAGGGGGATGAGGTGGGTTTCGGGGTTGTGGTCCTCGCCGAGCCGCCCCTGCGGGTCGGCGCCGGCGGCGTTGAAGTAGCGCAGGCAGGCCGACCGCAGGCCGTGTATCTCGCCGGCCCAGTACAGCGCGCGCTCCAGCATCAGCTTGCTTTCGCCGTAGGGCGATCCCGGCTCGATACGCTCGTCCTCGTCGATCGGGATGCGCTGCGGGTTGCCGAACAGGTTGGCGGTGGAGGACAGCACGAACTTCGTGACACCGTGGCGCACGCAGGCGTCGATCAGGCCGATGCCGAGTCCCGCGTTCTCGGCGAGGTAGTAGAACGGCCGCTGCATGCTCTCCCCCACCAGGCTGAGGGCGGCGAAGTGGAACACCGCCTCCCACGGCCCGTCGGCGAGCACCGCGTCGAGCCCTGCCATGTCGGCGATGTCGGCCTCGACGAGCCGCGTGCCGGGCGGCACCGCGCCGCGATGGCCCTGGCGCAGGTTGTCGTACACGACCACCTCGTCGCCGCGGTCCAGCAGGGCCAGCACCAGGTGGCTGCCGACGTAACCCGCCCCGCCGGTGACCAGAAACCGCCCCATGCCGCCCTCCGAACACCATTTCGCGGAGCGTGCTAGCAGACCGGGCGGTGCGGGGCATACCCCGCGCCTCGAACGAGTCGGCGATCCGGCGGCGTGGCCGCGCGTTGCTTGGCCGCGCCGCCCGGAAAGGTCCTGCCTCATGTCGCTGACGACGATCGTGCTCGGGCGGCGGCTGGCCAACCGGGAGGCCGGCGGCCGCAAGATCGGCGCGCTGGAAGGCCTGCCGGCCATGGGGCTCGACGGGCTCGGGTCGGCGTCCTACGGGCCGGAGGCGATGCTGACCGTGCTGGCGGTGGCAGGGACGGCCAGCCTGGGGGTGGTGCAGCCGATCACCTGGATCATCCTGCTGCTGCTGGCGATCCTGTTCGCCTCGTACTGGCAGACGATCGAGGCCTACCCGAACAATGGCGGGTCGTACATCGTCGCGCGCGAGAACCTGGGCGAGAATGCGGGGCTGCTTGCGGCGGCGGCACTGATGCTGGACTACATGCTCAACGTGGCCGTCGGCATCTCGGCAGGCGTGGGCGCGCTCACCTCGGCGGTGCCGGCGCTGCACGGCTACACGCTGCCGCTCTGCCTGGCGATCCTGGTGGCGCTGACCCTGGTCAACCTGCGCGGCACCAAGGAATCGGGCGTGGCCCTGGGCTTGCCGACCTACCTGTTCATCGCGACCCTGGCCGGCATCCTGGCGGCGGGCATCTGGCAGGCGCTGGGCGCGCCGCATCCGCACCCCGTGACACCGTTGCCGCCGGCCGCCCGTGCCACCGCGCCGGTGACGCTGTGGCTGCTGGTCCGCGCGTTCGCCGCGGGATGCACGGCGATGACCGGGGTGGAGGCGGTGAGCAACGGGGTGGGCGCGTTCCGCGAGCCGAGCGTGCGCTACGCGCACCGCACGCTGGCGGCGATCGTGGTCGTGCTGGGCCTGCTGCTGGCCGGTATCGCCTTTCTGGCGCATGGCTACGGCATCATGGCGATGGACCAGGCCAAGCCCGGCTACCAGAGCGTGATTTCGCAGCTGGTGGGTGCGGTGGCGGGGCGGGGCGCGGTCTACGCCGTCACCATCGCCAGCGTGCTGGCGGTGCTGTGTCTGTCGGCCAACACGAGTTTCGTGGGTTTCCCCAGGCTGTGCCGGGGCGTTGCGGCCGACTCCTACCTTCCCAAGGCCTTCGCCGTCCCTGGGCGGCGGCTGGTCTACACCATCGGCATCCTGTTCCTGGCGGCGGGCGCGGGCGGGCTGCTGATCGTGTTCGGCGGCATCACCGACCGGCTGATCCCGCTCTTTGCGGTGGGCGCGTTCCTGAGCTTCTCGCTCAGCCAGGCCGGCATGGCGGTGCACTGGCACCGTCACGGGCGCGGCGGGGCGGATCGCGGCCGGCTGGGGATCAACGGCCTTGGCGCGGCTGCGACGTCGACGGCGCTGGCGGTGATCCTGGTCGCCAAGTTCACCGAGGGCGCCTGGCTGACCCTGGTGGTGATCCCGCTGACGCTCGGGCTGCTGCTGGCGATCCGGCGCTACTACGCGGGGCTGGACCGGCAGGTGCTGGCGGGCAGCCGGCGGCGCATGGATCTGGCCGACCACGCGCCCCCCTGCGTGGTGATCCCGCTGGAGCGATGGGACCGCATGGCGCACCGCGCGGTGCACATGGCGGCACGGCTGTCGCCGGACGTGGTGGCGCTGCACCTGACCGACCTGGACGGGCCGGACGCGCAGCAGCACGAGGACCGGCTGCGCGCGCAATGGGCGGATTTCGTCGAGCGGCCCGCGGCCGAAGCAGGGCTGCGGCCGCCCGTCCTGGTCGTCGAGGGGTCGCCTTACCGGAGCGTGCTGGCGCCGCTGCTGCGGGAGGTGGTCTCCCTGCGGGAGCGCTGCCCGCGGCGGCCGGTGATGGTGATCCTGAGCGAGCTGGTGGGCGGCAACTGGTGGGAGGCGGCCTTGCACACCGGCCGCACCCAGCGTCTGCGCGCGGAGATCCTCCGCCATGGCGGCGCAGACGTGAGCGTGCTCGTGGTGCCGTGGCAGCTGGAGCCGCCCGAGACCGAGCGCATGCTGGCCGAAGAGGAGCCGGCGTCCTAGAGCATTTCCCGACCGGGTGGAATCACCGGCCGGGAGTAATGCTCAAGGAAACAATAGCGTAGAGCAAAGGCCAGCGGAATTGGGGGTTTGGGTTTCAAACCCCAGCTTGGTCCAGGGGCAGGGCCCCATGCGCGCTAGTTTTCGCTTGTATCGGCTCGGATCGGGGTGATTCTGAGG
>CALMVI010000130.1 GCA_937873095.1 uncultured Acetobacteraceae bacterium
CCCCTCTCTCGCAGGAAAGGGCGGGGACATCATCAGACAAGCAAGGCCGGTTCAGGTGGAATCACCTGAACCGACAAACATGCTCGCGCAATGCTCTAATCGCCGACTGCGGTTCTGGACAGGTACACCATGTCGATGGAGATGGCGCTGGAGGAAGCGCGTCTGGCGGCGGCCCGCGGCGAGGTTCCGGTGGGGGCTGTCGTCACCGGGCCGGATGGCGGGGTCCTCGCAAGGGCAGGCAACCGCGTGGAAGCCGAGCGCGACGCCTCCGCGCATGCCGAGCTGCTGGCCATGCGTGCTGCGGCAACGCGCCTCGGCACGGCGCGGCTGGTGGGCTGCGACCTTTGGGTGAGCCTGGAACCCTGCGCCATGTGTGCGGGCGCGTCCGTCCACTTCCGCCTGCGCCGCATCGTGTTCGGCGCCTACGACCCCAAGGGCGGCGGCGTGGAGCATGGCGCGCGCGTGTTCGGCGCGCCCGGCTGCCTGCACCGGCCGGAACTGGTGGGCGGCGTGCGGGAAAGCGAGTCGGCCGGGTTGCTGCGCGCTTTCTTCGCGGGCCGGCGCGGCGTCGACTGACGCCGCGGTTAACCGGTTGGCCATTCATCGCGGCTAGTGTCCGGACGTGGATCACGTCTCCAAGCTATTCGGCAAAGAAGGGCTGGCATGCTGACCGACCTGGCCCGCGCGCCAGGCTGGCTGCTCGCGGTGACGGGCATCGTGGCGGCAGGGCTCGCGTGGCTGTACTGGCGCCGGCGGCGCAAGGCGCGCGCGCCGCGGCAGAACGCGGTCGACCTGTTCCGCGGCGCCCGGCTCGACCCGCTGACCGGGCTCGCGAACCGGCAGAGTTTTACCGATACGCTGGCCGCGCGCCTGGCCGGCGGCGGGCCTGCGGCACTTCTGCTCATCGACCTGGACGGTTTCGGGGCGTTGAACACGGCATTCGGCCACCGTGCGGGCGACGAGGTGCTGGTTGCAGCCTCCGACCGCCTGCGCCGCCTGGCGCCCGGCCCGCTTCGGCTGGGACGCCTCGGGGGCGACGAGTTTGCGATACTGCTGGACGCTCCGGGTGGTCGGGACGGGGCCGAGTCGGCGGCGGTCGGCGTGCTGCGCGCGATGACGGAGAAGCTGCGCACCGGGCCGCACGATTTTCAGTGCGGCGTCAGCATCGGTCTGGCGATGGCGCCCGATCATGGCGCCGATGCCGACACCCTGCTGCAGGCCGCCCAGTCGGCGCTCGGCCAGGTCAAGGAAGGAGGAGGCGGCGGCTGGAAGGTCTTCGACGCAAAGCGCTCCGAGGCAGGGCGGGTGCGCACGCAGCTGAGGGAGGAGCTTCGGACCGCCATCGGCTGCGGCCAGATCGTCCCGCATTACCAGCCGATCCTGGAGCTGGACAGCGGCAGGGTCGTCGGGCTGGAGGTGCTTGCCCGCTGGGAGCACCCCGCGCGCGGCATGTTGCTGCCGGATTGCTTCATTCCCATCGCGGAAGACATGCAGCTTGCCGGCCTCATCAGCCAGACGCTGATGCGGCGGGTGATTGCCGACGCACGCGAATGGCCGCCCGCGCTGTATTTCGCGTTCAACGTGTCGCCCGGGCAGCTGCGGGAGCTGATCGCGATGATCCGTAACCCGCCTGCCTGGCCGGAAGGTGCGCTGGACCCTCGCAGGCTGGAGATCGAGGTCACCGAAAGCGCGATGATCGAGGATGTCGACGTCGCGCGAGAGGTAATCGGGCTGCTGCAGGGACAGGGCACCCGCGTGGTGCTCGACGATTTCGGCATCGGCTTCTCCAATTTCTTCCACCTGCGCGAATTGCCGTTCGACCGCATCAAGATCGACAAGAGCTTCGTCGTCGACATCGCCAGCGACCCGAGGGCTGAAGCCTGCGTGCGCGCCATGTCTGCGCTCGGCCACAGCCTGGGCGTGGAGATGGTCGCCGAGGGCATCGAAAGCGCCGAGACCGCGCGCTTCGTGACCGATCTCGGGTGCAGGTTCGGCCAAGGCTTCCACTATGCCGAGCCGGTTCCTGCCAGGGACGTGCCGGGCCTGCTGCGGCAGCTCTCCGCCAAGCAGACCCCTCGGCTGCTTGCCGTCGGCTGACCGCCCTGACGCGGACCGGGCAGGGCGACGGGCAAGAGCGGGTAAGCAAGGACGGACCCGAGGGGACCCGTCGCGTCGGCCCGCCTGGGCCGCCTGACGGCGCCGCTTGTCTGGCGGGGCGGCGGGTCTAACTACCGCCCATGCATCAGGCACCCGACCTCCGCGACACTGTGGGCTGGCATGGCACGACCATACTCTGTGTCCGCCACGGCGGACGCGTGACCATGGCCGGCGACGGCCAGGTGACGATGGGTCAGACCGTGGTGAAGGGCAACGCGCGCAAGGTGCGCCGGATCGGCAGCGACAACAGCGTGCTTACCGGCTTCGCTGGCGCCACGGCCGACGCGTTCACCTTGCTGGAGCGTCTGGAGGCCAAGCTGGACCGCTTCCCCAACCAGCTCGAGCGCGCCTGCGTCGAGTTGGCCAAGGACTGGCGCACCGACCGTTACCTGCGCCGGCTGGAGGCCATGCTGGCCGTGGCCGATTCGGCGCACAGCTTCACCCTGACCGGCAACGGCGACGTCCTGGAGCCTGAGGGCGGCGTGATCGCCATAGGATCGGGCGGCAACTACGCCCTGGCCGCGGCCCGCGCGCTGATCGACGTGGACGGTCTGACGTCCGAGCAGGTTGCGAGACGGGCCATGGCGATAGCCGCGGAGATATGCGTCTACACCAACACGTCGTTGATCGTCGAAACGCTCTGACCGCCCGCGCGCACCGACGCCGCCCACACGACACTGCTGAGAGCTGATTGCTGACATGGCCGATTTCACACCGCGCGAGATCGTTGGCGAGCTGGACCGCTTCATCGTGGGACAGGGCGACGCCAAGCGCGCCGTCGCGATCGCGCTGCGCAACCGCTGGCGCCGCGCCCAGCTCCCCGACGGGCTGCGCGACGAGGTGGTGCCCAAGAACATCCTGATGATCGGGCCGACCGGCTGCGGCAAGACCGAGATCGCCCGCCGCCTCGCCCGCCTGGCGCAGGCGCCGTTCCTGAAGGTGGAGGCCACGAAGTTCACCGAGGTCGGCTATGTCGGGCGCGACGTCGACAGCATCGTGCGCGACCTCGTCGAGATCAGCCTGAACATGGGGCGCGAGACGAGCCGCCGCGTGGTGGCCGCCCGCGCCGAGCAGGCGGCAGAGGACCGCATCGTGGACGGCCTGGTCGGCGCCACGGCGAGTTCGGACACCAAGGGCAAGTTCCGCCGGATGCTGCGCGCCGGGGAGATGGAGGACAAGGAGATCGACGTGCAGGTTGCCGACACAGGCAGCGCGGCGATCGGCCAGATCGACCTGCCGGGCGTGCCGCCAGGCCAGATGATCAACCTTGGCGAGATGATGCGGGGCATGATGGGCGGCCGCACCGTGCAGAAGCGGATGAAGGTTGCCGATGCCCGTCCCGTGCTGGCGCGCGAGGAAGCCGACCGCCTGGTCGACACCGAACGCCTGACGAAGGAAGCGGTCGAGCACGCCGAGAATGACGGGATCGTCTTCCTCGACGAGATCGACAAGGTCTGTGCCCGCAGCAGCGAGGGCGGCTTTCGCGGCGGCGACGTGTCGCGCGAGGGCGTGCAGCGCGACCTGTTGCCGCTGATCGAGGGCACCACCGTTTCGACGAAGTACGGGCCGGTCAAGACCGACCACATCCTGTTCATCGCCTCCGGCGCCTTTCACCTGGCCAAGCCCGCCGACCTGCTGCCCGAACTGCAGGGTCGGCTGCCGATCCGGGTGGAGCTGGCGCCGCTCAGCCGCGCCGACCTGCGGCGCATCCTGACCGAGCCGGAGCACAACCTGCTGGCCCAATACGCGGCGCTGATGCAGACCGAGGGCCTGGCGCTGGAGTTTGCCGAAGACGCCATAGACGCGCTGGCCAACCTTGCGGCCGACATCAACGAACGGGTCGAGAACATCGGTGCGCGCCGCCTGGCGACCGTGCTGGAAAAACTCCTCGAAGAGCTGAGCTTCTCCGCCTCCGACCGCGCCGGCGACACGGTGCGCGTGGACGCGGCCTATGTGAACGAGAAGGTGGCCCCGCTCGCCGCGCGCGGGGACCTCAGCCGGTTCATTCTTTGACCCCTGCCCCGCCGCTGCGCGACACCATCGCACAGTTCCGGCTGGACGCCCGCCGCAAGCTCGGGCAGCATTTCCTGCTCGACGAGAACCTGACCGCCAAGATCGCCCGCCAGGCAGGCGGCCTCGCCGGACGCCACGTCGTCGAGGTCGGGCCCGGCCCTGGCGGCCTGACGCGCGCGCTGCTCGGCACGCAGGCGGCCAAGGTCATCGCGGTCGAGGTGGATCCGCGCGCGGCCGAAGCGATGCGGGCACTCGCGGCCTCCTATCCTGACCGTCTCGACATCGTCGAAGCCGACGCGCTCAGCGCCGACTTGGCGGCGCTGGCGCCCGCACCAAGGCAGATCGTGGCGAACCTGCCCTACAACATAGCGACCCCGCTGCTGATCGGCTGGCTGCGCCAGGCCGGCGCGTGGGAGCGCATGACGCTGATGTTCCAGCTGGAAGTGGCCGAGCGGATCGCCGCCCGTCCGGGCTCGGCCGAGTACGGGCGGCTGTCGGTGCTCGCGCAATGGACCTGCACCGTCTCGCTGCTGATGCGCATACCGCCGGCTGCGTTCACCCCGCCGCCGAAGGTGTGCTCCGCCGTGGTCGGCTTCGTGCCGCGGCCTGCGCAGCCGGATGCGGAGCTGTTCGCCGCCATGGAGCGGCTGACGGCCGCGGCGTTTGGCCAGCGACGGAAGATGCTGCGCGGGTCGCTCAGGCCGTTGGGCGGCGAGGTGCTGCTCGATCGGGCCGGGATCGCGGCCGACCGCCGGGCGGAAACGCTGTCGGTCGCCGAGTTCGAGTCGCTGGCCAGGCTTCTGTGAACGGCTGGCCAGCGCAGAGACGACGGGCCCCAACGCCTGAGCGGCGGGCCGTCACGCGTCGTTGACGGCAACCGTGCACAGCACCATCGCCAGGTGACTGAGCGCCTGGGGCATGTTGCCCAGCATGTCCGACCCATCTGGGTCCATCTGCTCGTTGAGCAGGCCCAGATTGCCTCCGGTCGCCGCGAGCAGCGCATCCATTTCGCGGATCGCCACGGTCCGCTCGCCGAGCAGCGCGCGCGCCTCGACCGCCCAGAACGCACAGGCCAGGAACGTGCCCTCCTCCTCTTCCGCGCCGGAATAGCGATAGACCAGCGGCCCGCGGCCCAGTTCCCGCACGATCGCTGCCCGGGTCAGGGCCAGCCGCTCTCGCCGGTCGAAGCCGAACGGCAGGGCAAGCAGCACGGAAGCGTCCAGCCGTTCGGTGCCGGGGTGCATCGTGTAGCTCTGCTTGGCGTCCGACCAGCATCGGCTGTCGATCCACGCGCCGATCCGGTCGCGCTCGCGCCGCCAGCGGTCGGCGTGGCTGGCGTCGATCTGGCCCTGTTCGGCAAGCTTGGCCGCACGGTTCAGCGCCGACCAGCAGCCGATCTTCGACGTCGTGTAATGCTCCAGGTCAGGCAGCTCCCAAATGCCTGAGTCGAGCCCGCGCCACAAATCGGCGCAGCGGTCCGTCAGCTCGGCCAGCAGCCTGCGGGTCGCCAGGTCCAGCACGTGGCCCTGCTCCACGAACAGTGCGGCCACCTCCATCACGTCGCCGAACAGCCCGAGCTGCGTCTGATCGCGCGCCACATTGCCACGGCGCACCGGCCGGCTGCCGCGATATCCGGGCATGTCGAGCGTTTCTTCGGGCGGGGCCGGGGCGCCATCCAGCCGGAACATGACCCGCATCGGGGCGCCGTGGGCGCGTATGGTGTTGATCAGCCAGGCGAAGGAGGCGCGCGCCTCCTCGATCGCGCCGACCCTGAGAAAAGCTTTGATGGTGTAGGCCACGTCGCGCACCCAGGCGTAGCGGTAGTCGTAGTTCTTCGCCCCGCCCACGCGCTCCGGCAGCGCCATGGTGGCTGCAGCGGCGATCGCCCCGGTCGGCGAGTACAGCAGCAGCTTGAGCGCCAGCGCGCTGCGGCGCACCTGGCTCTGATACAGGCCGAGATAGGTCAGGTTGCCGGCCCATTCCCGCCAGGACTGGTCGGACCGGTCGATGCGTGCGTCGATCGACTCCACGCTGGGCAGGATGAGCGGCTCGTCGGCCGTGGCGAGCCAGGCGAGCGTGCTGCGCGACCCGGGCCGGGTGGTCAGCACGGCGCGCAACAGCCCGTCCTCCTCGACGGTGCGGACCACGTCCTCGCTGGCGCGGAAAGCGGCCACCAGGCCGTCGATGTGGAGGATGGAGCAGTGCGAGACGGTCTCGCGCCAGGGGTTGGCCTGGTCCAGCCGCCGCCCCGGCCGCAACTCGACGAGCAGTTCGACCGAGCCGCTCAGCCCCTCCACCCGGCGGCCGAGCTCGGTCCAGGGCAGGCGGCCGGAGATGCCGCTGTTGAGGCTGTCGGTCACCCGGGCCTGGCCCGATGCGGTGGTGAACACCTGCTCCAGCACGTTGCTGTCCTGGCGGTAGGCGCGGGTGACGGTGAACGGCTGGTCGGGGGTGATGGAGAAGCGGCCGCCCTGGTCGGCAGCGATCAGGCGGTCGAACACCGGCTCGCTGTCCAGGCCAGGCACGCACAGCCAGTCCACCGACCCGTCGGTGCCGACCAGCGCCACGCTGCGCCCGTCGCCGAGTGCGGCGTACTGGCCGAGCGGCAGCACGTCGCCGGTGCGGACCGGCTGCAGCCCGGGCCGCGCCTGCTCGGCTGGGGAGGCATCCATC
Source organism: uncultured Acetobacteraceae bacterium (assembly GCA_937873095.1). Taxonomy (GTDB): domain Bacteria; phylum Pseudomonadota; class Alphaproteobacteria; order Acetobacterales; family Acetobacteraceae; genus BOG-908. Next base: position 6,844 of record CALMVI010000130.1, read on the forward strand.
AAGGCAGGTGGTTGCCTCCAGTGACGCCGTAGATCTCGCCGGTGACGAAGCTGCTCTCCTGGCTGGCGAGCAGCACGTAGATCGGCGCCAGTTCCGCCGGCTGGCCGGGCCGGCCGAGCGGAACCGACGAGCCGAGATCCGGTATCTTGCTCTGCGGCTGGCCGCCCGAAGTCTGCAGCGGCGTCCAGACAGGACCGGGTGCCACCGCGTTCACCCTGATGCCCTTGGCCGCCACCTGCTTGGCCAGCGCGTGGGTGAAGGCGACGATGGCGGCCTTGGTGCCGGCGTAGTCGAGCAGCATGGGCGCCGGCTGGTAGGCCTGGATGGAGGTGGTGTTGATGATGGTGGCGCCGGGCTGCATCAGCGGTATGGCGGCGCGGCACAGCCACATCATGGCGTAGACGTTGGTGCGATACGTCGCCTCGATCTGCTCGGTCGTCAGGTCGGCGATGTCCTCCACCGCGGTCTGCTTGCCCGCCACGTTGACCAGGATGTCCAGTCCGCCCATGCGCGCCTGGGCGTGACTGACGAGGCGCTGGCAGAACGCCTCGTCGCCGATGTCGCCGGGCATCGGGAAGGCGCGTCGCCCGGCCTTCTCGACGAGCGCCACGACCTCGTCGGCGTCCTTCTGCTCGGAGTCCAGGTAGCTCAGCACCACGTCGGCACCTTCGCGGGCGAAGGCGATGGCCGCGGCGCGGCCGATGCCGCTATCGGCGCCGGTGATGATCGCGCGGCGTCCGGCAAGCCTGCCGAAGCCGCGATAGCTCGTCTCGCCATGGTCCGGTTTGGGGTCCATCTCCTGGGCCAGGCCGGGTGCCGATTGCGGCTGCTTGTCGAATTTCGGCTGCGGATACTGCTTGGTCGGGTCCTGCATCGCATACTGGTTCGGTGTCTGGTCGGGCATCGTCCCTCTCCCTGGCTGGTGTCGTGGAACGTGACGGCCGGACGCGGGTTTGGGTTGCGCACGGGATCAGGCGAGAGGGTGACATGACGCAGGGGTCGGCCGCATCGGTCAGGTTCACGGTGGAGGAGCGCGAGGACGTGCCGGTGCTGGGCCTGGTGATGGGCGGCTCGGCAATGGTCCCGTTCCCCCTGCTGACGCTCGCTGCCTGGCTGGCGCGGGGAGCGTGGTCGGGCCTGGCGATGACGTGGCTGGTCTGCTGGGGTGCCGCGATCCTGGCGTTCCTCGCTGGCGTCAGGCGCGGGCTCAGCTTCCGCACCCCTGGCGGCGAGCGCCCGGCGCAGATCGTGACCGTGGTCTGGCTGTACCTGCTGGCGGCGGGCGCGCTGCTTCTGCCCTGGATCCTCGGGCAGTTGGGCCTGCTTGCGGCCGGCTATCTCAGCCTGGCCGTGATGGACCCGGCAGCAGCCAGGCGGCAGGAGGCGCCGCTGTTCTTCGCCCGGCTGCGGCCGTTGCAGATGACGGTGCCGCTGGCCTGCCTGGCGGCCGCGGGGTGGCTTGCCTGGCGGCGCGGCTGAAACCAAGCAGCCGGCGCGGCGTAACCCTGCCCGACCGCGAGGCCGAGGAGTCCCATCCATGCCGATCTTCCACATGAAACCGATACCGGCCCGGATGGACGACCCGGCATGGAGCAGCAGCAGGCTGCGCGGCGAATGCTGGGTGAACGGCGCTGACGAAGCCGAGGCGCGCGAACTGGCCAGCGGGCATTGCCAGGACGCGGCAGGGACCGTGCCAGGCGAGCCGAGCCCGCACAGCGCCTGGCGCGATCCGGACCTGGTGCAAGCAACATTGCTGGAGCCCGGCGCCATGAGCATTCCGAACGGCGTCGTCGTGGTCACCAACCAGGCCTGATTGCTCTCGGGCCGACAACCGGGCGGCGCCACTGCGCTGGGACACCCGACGGCAGGTTGCGCACTTGGATTGCACGCGCATGCAGCCGCGATCGGAACGCAGGGAGAATTGACAAGTCACGAGCCTGTGAAGGATCATCTACTTTCCTGAGGTTTGTTCGTGAGGTTAGTGTCGATTCGATGAACAGTCCCGCGAACGGATTCCGGTAATGCCAGAGACCATTCTGATCACCGGCGGCGCAGGCTTCATCGGAACCTACGTCGCCCATGCGTTGCTGGCAGCAGGCCATCGCGTGCGTGTGCTCGACAGCCTGATCGAACAGGTGCATCCGCCGGGTGCGCGCAACCCGGTGCTGAACGAGGTCGAATTCATCCGGGGCGACGTTCGGGACCCCGGAATCGTCGAACGCGCGCTGACCAGGGTGGACAAGCTGGTGCACCTTGCGGCCGAGGTCGGCGTCGGTCAGAGCATGTATGCGATCGACCGCTACGTTTCGGTCAACGATCATGGCACCGCGGTTCTGCTGCAGGCGCTGATCAAGCACCGCGTGGGCCGCGTGGTGGTCGCGTCCTCGATGAGCATCTACGGCGAAGGGCGCTACGTCACGCCGTCCGGAACGATCGTCGACGACGCGATGCGCCGCCCGGGCGACAGCAACTGGAACCCTGTGGGCCCGGACGGGGACGTTCTGGTTCCGGTGCCGACGCCCGAGGCCAAGCCTGCAAGTCTCGCCTCGGTTTACGCGATATCGAAGTTCGTCCAGGAACGCCTGACGCTGACCGTTGCGCCGGCCTACGGCATGCAATCCGTGGCGTTGCGGCTGTTCAACGTCTATGGTGCGGGCCAGGCGCTGTCCAACCCCTATACCGGCGTGCTGGCGATCTTCGCTTCGCGGCTGCTGAACGGGCAACGCCCTATGGTGTTCGAGGACGGCGCACAACGGCGCGACTTCGTGCATGTGGAGGACGTGGCGCGCGCGTTCCTGCTGGCGCTGGACGAGCCGGCCGCCGATGGCGGCGTGTTCAACATCGGCAGCGGCCAGAGCGTGAGCGTGTCCGAGGTGGCCTGCAGTTTCGCCGCCGCCATGGGCCGCCCCGATCTTACGCCGGAGATCACCGGCAAGGCGCGCACCGGCGACATACGCAACTGCTTCGCCGACATCACGCTGGCGCGCGAGAAACTCGACTTCCATCCGCGCAGGAGTTTCGAGGACAGTTTCGACGAGTTGGCGGAGTGGGTTTCGCGGCAGACCGCAGTGGACCGCGTGGCGGAGGCACGGCGAGAGCTAGAGACGCACGGCCTGGTCGCATGATCGAGCCGCATCACGCGGAGCGGCTAGGGTTTTGCGCGAGTTTCGCCGTGGGCGATCACGCAGCGGTCGAGCGGGCGCAGACGCGGCTGCACGGGCTTGGCGCGCGCCACCTGCGCGTTGCGCTGCGCACGGCCGAGCTTGCCGAAGATGCCTGGCTCGGCTGGATGCTGGCTCGCCTGAGCGAAGGGTTGGAGCTGTTGCCGAGCCTCGACGCGGCGTCGGCAGAGCCTGGCCTCCCGCGATTTCTCGATGCGCACGACCGTCACTTCCGCGTTTTCGAATGGACGGATTCGCGGAACGATGCCGACGCGGCAAGCGCCTTGACGGCCGCCACACGGGCTGCGGCCGGGCGAGGCAAGCAGGTCGTGTTCGGGCTGGACGCGAACGGGTGTGAGGAGCGCCTGCATGCGCTCGGAGGGCGCGCGCTCGACGCAGTGGCGGCGGTCGGCCTGCACGTGGAGGCCGGCGGGGCCGCGCAGATCGACGGCCCTGCGCTCGATGGCCCGACGCTGGACGAGCGTCTCGGTGCTGCGGAGCGTGCCGTGCGCGATGCCAACCCGCGCGCGCGGCTGTGGATCACGCAGGCAGGGCGCTCCACCTGGCGGCACGAGATCGCCCTGCAGGCCGAGGCGTTTCTTGGCGCGCTGTCGTGTTCGGCGGAGCGCGTGTACTGGCGCGACCTGACGGACGACAGCCGGGCCGACCCGCGCGATGCGGACGCGCATTTCGGCATCGACGACCGGGCTGGCGAGCCGAAATGCCTGGGCCGCCTGCTCGCCCGCGGGGTGGCCGGGGTGGAAGACCTCGTCGCCCTCACCCGCGGCCGCAACACGGGTTTTGCCGGCAATGTCAGGCCGGTGCTGGTGACAGGCGGCGCAGGGTTCATCGGCGCCAACCTGGCCGATCGGCTGGCATCGGCCGGACACCACGTCGTGCTGTACGACGCGCTGGCGCGCGCCGGCGTGGAACGCAACGTGCGCTGGCTTGCGCGCCGCCACCCGACCCGCATCGCCCTGGTCCTGGCCGATCTGCGCGACGAAGCGGCGTTGAGCGAAGCCGCAAGCCAGGCCTGCGCCGTCTTCCACCTCGCGGGCCAGGTCGCCGTTACCACCAGCATGGCAAGCCCGCTCGCGGATTTCGAGGTGAACGCGCGCGGCACGGTTACCTTGCTGGAGGCGCTGCGGCGGCGCAATCCGCAGGCGCCGCTGATCTTTGCAAGCACCAACAAGGTCTATGGCGATCTCGCCGACATCGATCTGGTGCGCGAGGACGATGCCTACCTGCCGCGAAACGCAGAGCTGCGGTCGCGCGGCATCGGCGAGGCGCGGCCGCTCTGCTTCCACACCCCTTACGGTTGCAGCAAGGGCAGCGCGGACCAGTACGTGCTCGACTATGCCCATAGTTTCGGGCTGCGCACGGCGGTCCTGCGGATGAGCTGCATCTACGGCGAGCGGCAGCTCGGAACCGAGGACCAGGGCTGGGTTGCGCATTTCCTGCTGCGCGCGATCGCGGGCGAGCCGCTGACGATCTACGGCGACGGCCGGCAGGTGCGCGACGTGCTGCATGTGGGCGACGCGGTGGATGCCTACATGGCTGCCTGGGCGAACATCGACGCGATTGCCGGCCGCGCCTACAATCTTGGCGGCGGGCCGGGCAACGCGATCAGCCTGCTGCATCTGGTCGAACATCTCGAAGCGCTGCTGGGCAGGCGCATCGACGTGGATTTCTCGGCCTGGCGGCCAGGCGACCAGCGATATTTCGTGGCCGACACGGCGGCGATCCGCCGCGACCTCTCGCTGCCTGCGCCGCTGCATTGGCGGGACGGCCTGACCCGGCTCGCCGGGCATTTCGGTGCGGTCAGCGCACCGGTGACGGAGGCGGCGCTGTGAGGGTGGCACTCGTCAACCCGCCCTGGCATTTCGAGAACAGCATCTATTTCGGCTGCCGAGAGCCGCATCTGCCGATCGAGCTCGGCGCATGCAAGGTGCTTCTGGAGCGTTCAGGCCACGATGTGCTCATGCTGGACGGGCACATCAACGCAACCTCCGCCCAGGATCTCGCCCAGGCGGTTGCCGATTTCGCGCCGCAGATCACCGTGGTTCCGACCGCGCCGAGCTACCTGTTCTGGCGCTGCGCGCCGCCGGAACTGCGTGTGCCGCGCGAGATGGTGGCGGCACTCGACGGGCGTGGCGGAACAATCGTCGCCGTGGGGCCGCACGGATCGTCCACGCCGCGCGCGACACTTCGTAAACTCGGCGTCGACGTGGTGGTTCGCGGCGAGTGCGAGGAGGCGGTGCTGGCGCTTGCCGATGCCTGGCCGCGCACCGACGTGCCCGGTGCGGCCACACTGGTGCACGGCGAGCTGCGCCTGACGGGCGGCGTGCAGGCCACGCGTTTCACCGATCTGCCCGCCCTGCGCTGGCCGGACGGCTGGGTGGCGCGCCACCACCACCACCATCACCGCTTCGACACGACGCCCGCCGGTCCCGGCGCCGAAGTGGAAGCGTCCCGCGGGTGCCCTTACCACTGCACGTTTTGCGCGAAGATCGATTTCCGCGACGGCTATCGTCGGCGAGACCTGCCCGTCCTGCTGGACGAGATCGATGCGCTGCGGGCACAGGGCGCCGGCTACCTCTATTTCATCGACGAGATATTCCTGCCGCAACCGGCCTTGCTCGAAGCGCTGGTCGGGCGGAACATCACGTTTGGCATGCAGACGCGTATCGATCTGTGGAAGCCGGCGATGCTGGAACTGCTTGGCCGCGCCGGCTGCGTGTCGATCGAGGCGGGCGTGGAAAGCCTGACCGAAGACGGCCGCGCAGCGCTCGACAAGCTGTGCCGGATGAGCACGGACGACCTGACCGACCGGCTGATCACGGCGCGCCGGCATGTTCCCTTCGTCCAGGCCAATCTGATCGAGATGCCCGGCGATGATTCCGGCCAGATCGACGCGTGGCGCGCCCGTATGCAGGCGGGCGGCGTGTGGGCCAACGATCCGGTGCCGATGTTTCCCTACCCCGGCAGCCCCGATTACCGCCAACGCTGGGGCGCGCCCGACGACGACGCGTGGGAACGCGCGCTCGACCACTACCTCGGCCAGTTCGCGCAATTTTCCGACATCCAGGAGTCGGCGCCGCTCAGCCTGTCCGCACTGGAAGCCGACTGCCTGGCGGCATGAACACGGTGGCGGACCCGATATTCGTCACCACCGATGCGGTCGGAGGCGTGTGGAGCTACAGCGTGGCGCTGGCGCGCGGCCTGGCCGAGGCGGGTCTGTCCAGCGTGCTCGCCGTGATGGGACCGCGCGCGCAGCCGGCGCAGCGGGACGCCGCGGCCGGCATCGCAGGCTGCCGCCTGCTGGACACCGGTCTGCCGCTGGACTGGACCGCAGCCAGCCGCGGCGAACTGGACACGGCCGTGCTGGCGTTGCTGGAACAGGCGCGCGCCGCGGGGTGTCGCGCCGCCCATCTGCATGCCCCGTGCCTCGCATCCCGGCCATGGCCCATGGCGACTGTCGCGGTTGCGCATTCCTGCATGGCGACGTGGTGGGACGCCGTTCGCGGCGGCGCGCGCCCGCCCGACATCGCCTGGCACCACGCGGCCACGGCCGAGGGTCTTGCGCTGGCCGATGCGGTGATCGCGCCCAGCGGCGCATTCGCGGCCGCGCTCGCCCGGGTGTACGGGCCTGAACGGCCGGCGACCGTCGTGCATAACGGCCTGAACCAGCCGCCCCTGCATCGTTCGCAACGCCGGCGCGCGGTGCTGACAGCCGGGCGCCTGTGGGACACAGGGAAGAACGTGGCCGTGCTCGACGCGGCTGCGGCGTTGCTGGACGTGCCGGTGCTGGCGGCGGGTCCGGCCAGCGCGCCGGATAGCTCGGGGCAGGAGTTTGCGCATTTGCGCGGCATCGGCAACCTGCCGCCAGCGGTGCTGCACCGGCTTATGGCGGAGACCGCGATGTTTGCAGCACCCTCGCTGTACGAGCCGTTCGGGCTCGCGGTCCTCGAGGCGGCGCAGCAGGCGGCAAGCTTGATCCTGTCCGACATCCCCACGTTTCGGGAGTTGTGGTCCGGGGCTGCCATTTTCGTGCCGGCCAGCGATCCGGTGGCCTGGGCAAGCGCGATCGCCGCCCTTGCCGACGACGACGGACGCGCGGCCGAACTGGGTGCTGCCGCGTTGCAGCGGTCGCGCCGCTACACTTTGGACGCGACCGTGTCTGCAACGCTGGAGGTTCATCGCAGGGTCGGCCAGCGCGCGCTGCACGCCGCCTGACGCCGGGCATGCGCTTCGTCTATTTCACCCACTCGCTCGTCTCCTGCTGGAACAACGGCAACGCGCATTTCCAGCGCGGCGTGCTGCGCTCGCTGCGCAAGCTGGGCCATGACGTCGCGGCCTGCGAGCCGGCCCACGGCTGGAGCCTGGCCAACCTCGTCGCCGATCAAGGCCGTGCGCCGGTGGAGGCCTTCGGCCGCATGTTTGCCGGGCTGCCGTCCCTGACATACTCCTGCGTTGACGAGTTGGCGCGGGCGGTCGACGGCGCCGACGTGGTGATCGTGCACGAATGGAACGACCCTGCAATCGTCAGCGAGATCGGCAGGCTGCGCCGCCAGATGCGGTTTACCCTGTTGTTCCACGACACGCATCACCGCGCCGTCAGCGAGCCGGACGCGATCCGGCATTTCGACCTGTCCGGCTACGACGCGATCCTGGCGTTCGGCGCCGCACTCGCCCGCATCTACGAGCGCTGGGGTTGGACGGGACGATCATTCGTCTGGCACGAGGCAGCCGACACCGCGCTGTTTACGCCCCCCGCCGAGGAGCGGCACCGCCACGGCGCGGTGTGGATCGGCAATTGGGGCGAGGGCGAACGCACCGCCGAGATCGAGAATTTCCTGCTGGACCCGGCACAACGGGCCGGCGTGACACTGGATGTGCACGGCGTGCGCTATCCGCAGGAGGCGCGCGCCATGCTGGACCGCTACGGCGCGCGTTACCACGGGTGGATCGCCAATGCGGCGGTGCCCGACACCTTCGCCGGGCATGCGATGACCGTTCACGTGCCGCGACGCTATTACAGCCGGGTGCTTCCCGGGATACCGACGATACGCGTCTTCGAGGCGCTGGCCTGCGGCATACCGCTGATCAGCGCACCGTGGCAGGACAGCGAGGGCCTGTTCCGCACCGGCACGGACTACCTTTTGGCGAGGACGGGCGAGGAGATGACGACGCATATGCGCATGCTGGGCCACGAACCCGGTCTGGCCCGCACGCTGGCGCAAGCAGGCTTGTCGCGCATCCGGTCCCGTCACAGTTGCGACGTGCGCGCGGCCGAACTGCTCGGCATCGTTGCCGGACTGCGTAGCACACCGGCCGCCGCCTGATGCGCATCGCCTTCTACGGGTCCAGCCTGCTTTCGTCGTACTGGAACGGTGCGGCCACCTATTACCGCGGCCTGCTGCAAGCCCTGGCGGCGCATGGTCACGACATCACCTTCTACGAGCCGGATGCGTTCGACCGGCAGGCGCATCGCGACATCGATCCGCCCGATTGGGCGAGGGTCGTGGTCTATCCCGCAACGGCCGCAGGCGTGCAGCACGTGCTGTCGAAGGCGTCGCTCGCCGACGTGGCTGTCAAGGCCAGCGGCGTCGGCGTGTACGACGACGAGCTGCTGGCCGGCATCGTGCGTCACGCACGCCCCGACGCGCTGCGCCTGTTCTGGGACGTGGACGCGCCGGCGACGCTGGCGACGCTGCGCACCGCGCCCGACCACGTCCTGCACCGCGTGCTGCCGGAGCTCGACATGGTGCTGACCTATGGCGGCGGCCCGCCCGTCGTGCGGGCCTACACCGAGTTCGGCGCACGCGCCTGCGTTCCGATCTATAACGGGCTCGACCCCGCCCTGCACTTCCCCGTCGCACCCGATCCGGCCTTTGCGGCGGATCTGGGCTTTCTGGCCAACCGCCTGCCCGACCGCGAAGCACGCGTCGAGGATTTCTTCCTGCGCCCGGCTGGCCTGTTGCCGGACAGGCGCTTTCTGCTCGGCGGCTCCGGGTGGGCCGACAAGCCAATGCCGGCCAACGTCCGTCGCCTGGGGCACGTGCCGACGTCGCAGCACAACGCGCTGAACTGTTCGGCGCTCGCGGTGCTCAACGTCGCGCGCGACAGCATGGCGGCAACCGGCTTCTCCCCGGCAACGCGCGTGTTCGAAGCGGCGGGCGCTGCTGCCTGCGTGATCACCGACGCGTGGGAGGGAGTCGAACTCTTCTTCGAGCCTGGCCGAGAAATCCTTGTGGCGCGCGACGGGGCGGACGTGGCCGAGATCCTGCGCACGCTCACGCCGCAACGCGGCCAGGCGATCGGGCAGGCGGCGCGGTCCCGCTGTGTGTCGCAGCACAGCTACGCCCGGCGCGCCGGCGAGGTGGACGTCCTGCTGCGCGACATGCAGGCCCGCCGCCGGTCGAGTGCCGCGGCGTGAGCGTCGCGCCGCGGCGCATCGTCGTCATCGGCCTGTCCCTCAGCTCGTCCTGGGGCAACGGACACGCCACCACGTATCGCGCGCTGCTCGGAGCGCTGGCGGCGCGCGGCCACGACATCCTCTTCCTTGAATGCGACCGCCCCTGGTACGCGCAGCAACGCGACCTGCCCGATCCGGATTTCTGCAGGCTGGCGCTGTACGACACGGTGGACGACCTGGACGCGTTCCGGGGTGACATCGAAGCGGCCGACCTCGTCGTCATCGGCTCATACGTCGTGGACGGCATCGCCGTCGCCGAGCGCGTGCGTCCCTGGGCGGGTTTTCTGGCGTTCTATGACATCGACACGCCGGTGACGCTCGCGATGCTGGCGCGCGGGCAGGCAAGCTACATCTCGGCCGCCACGATCCCGCGCTACGACCTCTACCTGTCGTTCACCGGCGGCCCGACCCTGAATTTGCTGGAGAAGCGTTACGGCGCGCACAGGGCGCACGCGCTGTTCTGCGCAGTCGACCCGGCGTTGTACCGGCCCGCCCCGCTTCGGCCGTTCCGATGGCAACTGGGCTATCTCGGAACCTACAGCGCAGACCGGCAACCGATGCTGGAGCGCCTGCTGCTGCAGCCCGCGCGACGCTCGCCCGACCTCCGCTTCGTTGTTGCCGGGCCGCAATACCCCGGCAACGTCGACTGGCCGGCCAACGTCGAACGGATCGAGCATCTGTCGCCGTGCGACCATGCGGAATTCTACAACAGCCAGGCCTGGACGCTGAACGTGACGCGCGCCGACATGGTGGCCGCCGGCTACAGCCCGAGCGTGCGGCTTTTCGAAGCATCCGCCTGCGCAACCCCCATCATCTCGGACGGCTGGGCGGGGCTGGGCGACTTTCTGACCGCCGGGCGGGAGATCGTGGTGGCGGACACAGCCGCGCAGGTGACGGCATGTCTCGCATGGCCGGAGCAGCGGCGGGCGGCCATCGGCCAAGCGGCGCGCGCGCGCGTGCTGGCCTCTCACACCGCGGCCCACCGCGCCCGCGAACTGGAAAGCCTTGTGGCCGCATCAGCGCCCGCGGCGCTGACCACGTAAAAGCGTTTGGCCGGTCCAGACCGACGGCCGGTGCGCGCGGGTTTGGTGAGCCCGGTGGGAATCGAACCCACGACCCCAAGATTAAAAGTCTCGTGCTCTACCGACTGAGCTACAGGCTCTCCCGCGCTGTGTAGAAGGGCATGGACCGCCCCAGGTCAACCCTTGCGTGCCGGCGTACGCTCCCGGTCAGGACGCGCCTGCGTCCGCCCCCAGCCTCGCTTTCACGATCCTGTCGGGGTCGGCCACCGACCCGCTGCCGCCGCTGCCGCGCTTGATCTTGTCGATATGCTCCATGCCGTCCGTCACCTGCCCCCAGACGGTGTACTGCCCGTCCAGGTGCGGCGCCGGCGCGAACATGATGTAGAACTGGCTGTTGGCGCTGTTCGGGTCTCCCGTGCGCGCGGCGCCGACGGTGCCGCGCACGAACTTCGCCGTGCGGCTGAACTCGGCGGGAAGGTTGCCGTATTTGCTGCCGCTGGTGCCGGTGCCGGTAGGGTCGCCGCCTTGCGCCATGAACCCTTCGATGACGCGGTGGAACGGCGTTCCGTCGTAGAAACCTTCCCGTGCCAGCATCTTCACGCGTTCGACATGCTTGGGCGCCAAGTCGGGCCGCAGCTGGATGGTGACGCGGCCCGATTTGAGGTCGAGATACAGCGTGTTTTCCGGATCGTCAGACATTGCTACTCCTTTGGCCGGCAAGGGCCGTTACTTCACGTCCGCCGCGACGCGCATGTGAATGATGCGGTCGGGCGCATCGACCTTTCCGTTGTCGTCCGCACTGCCGCGCTTGATCTTGTCCACGTTGTCCATGCCGGACACCACGTTGCCCCAGATCGTGTAGTTTCCGTCCAGGCTCGGCGCGGGGGCGAACATGATGAAGAACTGGCTGTTGGCGCTGTTCGGGTCCTGGCTGCGCGCCGCGCCCACCGTGCCGCGCAGGAAATGCGCGGTGTCGCTGAACTCCGCAGGAAGGTTCGGATACTTGCTGCCGCCCTCTCCTGTTCCCGTCGGATCGCCGCCCTGCGCCATGAACCCCTCGATCACCCGATGGAACGGGGTTCCGTCGTAGAAGCCGTCGCGGCAGAGCTGCTTGACCCGTGCCACGTGCTTGGGCGCCAGATCGGGGCGAAGACGAATGACAACCCTGCCGGACGGCAGGTCCAGATACACCGTGTTCTGCGGGTCGAGCGCCGGTGCGGCCATCGGCACAGCATCCTGGGCGTGCGCCGCGCCGAGTGCGGCCACGCAGGCCGCCAGCAAAGCCCGTCTAAACATCGTTGTCTCCCTTACCGTTACGCACGCGTGCGATGGTGCGCTCCAGCGTCAGCTTCGGCACGAAACTCGAAACGTCCCCGCCCAGCCGCGCGATTTCCTTGACGAAGCGGGACGAGATGAACTGGTGCCGCTCGCTCGCCATCAGGAACACCGTTTCGATGTCGTGGTCCAGCCGATAGTTCATGCCCGCCATCTGGAACTCGTAGTCGAAATCCGATACCGCGCGCAGCCCGCGGATCAGCATGCCCGCGCCGACCGAGCGCGCAAACCCGATCAGCAGCGTGGAAAAGCTCACGACATCAATGCGCGTGCCGGTGCGCGCAGCGATGCCGTCGCACTCCTCACGCACGAGTTCCACGCGTTCCTCCAGGCCGAAGAGCGGGGCCTTGCCGATGTTCTCGGCCACGCCCACCACCAGCCGGTCCACCAGTCGCGCGGCGCGGCCGATGATGTCGAGATGCCCGTTCGTCACCGGGTCGAACGTTCCGGGGTAAACGCCGCAGCGTTCAGGCATCGGCGGGCTCGACATCCGGGTCGCCCGCGCTGTCGTCCCCGGAAGCGGCCACCATTTCGAGCACCGGGAAGATGCTCGTCACCTGCTCGCCCTCGCTCAGCCGGAACAGTGTCACGCCCATCGTCTGCCGCGCGGTGATGCGCACCTGGTCGGCGGGAACGCGGATCAGCCGTCCGGCGTCGGTCACCAGCATGATGTCGTCGCCGCGCCGCACCGGCAGCGTCGCCACCACTGCGGTGCCGTTGCGCGGCGCCAGCATCATGTTGGTGATCCCCTGTCCGCCGCGCCCGGTCACCCGGTAGTCGTAGGCCGAGGAGCGCTTGCCGAACCCGCCATTCGTCACCGTCAGCAGGATCTCCTCGGCCGCCTCGAGCTCGGCGATGCGGTCCGGCGGCAGCACGAGCTCGGCCGACTGGTCCTCGTCCTCCTGGCCGTTCTCGTTGGCGGACGGCTCTGCCGCCACCTCGGCCGCCTCCTCCTCGTAACCCGCGTTGCGCCGGCGGGCCGCGATGGTGCGCAGGAAGGCCGCACGCTCGCCATTGCTCGCATCGACGTGGCGCAAAACCGCAAGACTGTTCACCTCGTCATGCACCGAGAGCTTTATGCCACGCACGCCCGAACTGTCGCGGCCGGCGAACACGCGCAGCGTGTCGTCGGTGATCTGGAAGCGTATGCAGCGGCCGAGACGGGTTGCCAGGAACACGTCGTCGCCATCGCGGCAGGTGGCGACGCCCACCAGGTGGTCGCCCTCGTCAAGCTTCATCGCGATCAGGCCGTTGGTGCGGATGCGCCCGAAATCCGACAGGCGGTTGCGCCGCACCGTGCCGCTCGACGTCGCGAACACCAGGTGCAGGCTTTCCCACAGGCTCTCGTCCTGCGGCAGAGGCAGCACGGTGGTGATCTTGTCCGCGCCGAGCTCGGGCAGCAGGTTCACCAGCGCGCGCCCCTTGGCGGTCGGGCTCGCCTCGGGCAGGCGCCACACCTTTTCGCGGAACGCCTTGCCGCCGCTGGAGAAGAACAGCACCCATTGATGCGTGTGCGCGTTGAAGCTGCGCGCCACGATGTCGTCGCCGCGCGTGCCGGAGGCGATGCGCCCGCGCCCGCCGCGGTTCTGTGCGCGGTACGTTTCGAGCGGCGTGCGCTTGATGAAGCCGTCGCGCGTGATCGTCACCACCATCTGGCCCGGCTCGATCAGGCTCTCGTCGTCCTGATCGGCTGCGTAATCCACGATGGCCGACAGGCGCGGCGTCGCGATCTCGGCCCGCACGCGCAGCAGCTCGTCGCGCATCACCTCCATGCGGCGCGGGCGGCTGGCGATGATGTCGAGCAGCTCGGTGATGCGGGCGGCCACTTCGCCCAGCTCGTCCTGAATCTTTGCCTGCTCCAGACCGGTCAGGCGCTGCAGGCGCAAATCCAGGATACCGCGCGCCTGCGTCTCGGTCAGGCGCACTAGGTCGTTCACGATCAGGTTGCCGCTATCGTCGATCAATGCCAGCAGCGCCGCCACGTCGCCCGCCGGCCAGTCGACGGCCATCAACGCCGCCCGCGCCGCATTGGCGTCCGGGCTGGCGCGGATCAGGCGGATGACCTCGTCGATGTTGGCGACCGCGATCGACAGGCCGACCAGCAGGTGCGCGCGCTCCCGCGCCTTGGCCAGGTCGAACCGGCTGCGGCGGAGGATCACCTCCTCGCGGAAGTCGATGAAGCACATCAGCAGGTCGCGCAGGCCCATCGTGCGCGGCCGGCCGCGGTCCAGCGCCAGCATGTTGCAGCCGAAGCTGATCTGCATGTTGGTGAACCGGAACAGCTGGTTCAGCACCACCTCGGGCGTCGCGTCCCGCCGCAGCTCGATCACCACGCGCATGCCGCTGCGGTCGCTCTCGTCGCGGATGTCGCCGATGCCTTCGATCTGCTTGGCGCGCACCAGCTCGGCGATGCGCTCCTGCAGCGTCGCCTTGTTCACCTGATACGGCAGTTCAGTGATGATGATGGCGGTGCGGTCTTTCCGAATTTCCTCGAATTCGCAGCGTGCGCGTAATGTCAACGACCCGCGCCCGGTTTCGAAAGCGCTGCGTATGCCGCTGCGGCCGATGATCAGGCCGCCGGTCGGAAAATCGGGCGCCGGCACGATCTTCATCAGCTCGTCCAGCGAGGTCGCCGGGTCGGCGATCAGCGCCAGGCACGCGTCGATGATCTCGCCTGGGTTGTGCGGCGGTATCCGGGTCGCCATGCCGACGGCGATCCCCTCGGCCCCGTTGATCAGCAGGTTCGGGTAGGCGGCCGGAAGTACGACCGGCTCCTGCTCGCTCTCGTCGTAATTGGGGATGAAGTCGACCGTGTCGCGGTCGATGTCGGCCAGCAGGTAGGTGGCCGAGCGCGCCAGGCGCATTTCGGTGTAGCGCATTGCCGCCGGGCTGTCGCCGTCGACCGAGCCGAAATTGCCCTGGCCGTCGATCAGCGGCACGCGGATCGAGAACGGCTGCGCCATGCGCACCGCCGCGTCGTAGATGCTGGCGTCGCCGTGGGGATGGTACTTGCCCATTACGTCGCCGACGATGCGGGCGGATTTGCGGTACGGCTTGTCCGGGGTGTAGCCGCTCTCCTGCATGCCGAACAGGATGCGCCGGTGCACAGGCTTCAGGCCGTCGCGCGCGTCCGGCAAAGCGCGGCTGACGATGACGGACATGGCATAGGCGAGGTAGGAGCGCTGCATCTCCTCCTCGAGCGTCACGGGTTGCGTGTCGCCGCTGTCGTCCGGTCCTTCGGTGTGGTCGCTCAACTGTGCTTGTGCCTAAGGTCGCTGCTGGTCGGGCCTTCTACATGGGCAGCGCGCCGGTGCCAAACCAGTCGATTAGAGCGGGTTCATGCTGACCATGCCAGCCCGACCCGCTCCACCTTGGCTTGTCGAGCAGCTCGATCATCCAGACTGAGTCCAGTCTGGATGGTGCTGCTCAAGGCGGCGCCGTCAGCCGCCATGGTGGGGGTGTCGAGCGCGGTGGCGCGGCCTGGGCGGAGGGGGTGCGGCCGCGGCGAAGGACGCGTTCAGGCGCATGGCGGCGAACTCTTCGGCCTCCCTGGCCTGCAGCACCGTGGTTCCCATGCCGAAGAACTCGTGCGTGACCCCAGGATAGGTGCGCTGCTCCACCGGCACGCCCAGGCCCTGCAGCCTCTGCGCCAGCGCCTCGCCCTCCGAGCGCAGCGGGTCGATCTGCGCCGACACGATGGTGGTCGGCGGCAGGCCATGCAGGTCCGCCGCCCCCACCACGTTCAGCCGCGGATCGCGCAGGTCTGCGGCACTCCTGGTCGCGTGGGCGAGGTACCACTCGGCGGCGGCCCGGTTCAGTGGCACAGCACTCGCCAGCTCGTTGTAGGAGGGCGTGGTCAGGTCGGTGCCGACGGCCGGGTAGATCAGCAGCTGGTGCACCGGCGCGGGCAGGTTGTGGTCGCGCGCGTCGATCGCGGTGTCGATGGCCAGGGTGCCGCCTGCGCCCTCGCCGGCCAGCGCGATGCGCCTGGGGTCCGCGCCAAGGCTGGCCGCGTTGTCCAGCAGCCAGCGGTAGGACGCGCGCGCGTCATCCTGCGCGGCCGGGAACCTGGCTTCCGGCGCCAGGCGATAGGCGACCGACACCACGATCGCACCGGTGGCTTCCGCGACCGCGCGGTCCGAGGCGTCGCTGGAATCGAGCGTGCCGGTCACCCAGCCGCCGCCATGGAAGTACAGGACGGCCGGCGCCGGGCCGCGCAGCGTCTTCGGGTTGTACACCCTGGCCGCCAGCGGGCCCGCGGCACCCTGGATCGCCACGTCGGTCACATCGGCCACGGCCATCTTGGCGGGCACCCCGATCTGCCCGGCGACCAAGACGGCAGCATCAGGCAGCGTGGGCTGCGCGCGGGCCTGGCTGACGGTCAGGTTCGGCACCGGCCTGGCGCCCGATGCGTGGAAGGCCGTCAACACGCGCAGCATGTCCGCGCTGGCCAGGCCGGTGGGGTCCGAGGTGGCGGGCGGCGGCACCGTGGCGCAGGACGATGCCGTCAGCAGCGCACCCGCCGCCATCATGCGCCGCCGCACGGTCCGGGCGCCCAGGGCACCGCGCGGCCGCCTCCGCCGGGCCGGGGCGTCGACCTCGCTGGCTGACATGCCGCGCCCTGGCCGGCTTCCTAGAACGGTATCTCGTCGTCCAGGTCGCCGGTCGCCGGCTCCCAGGAAGGGGCGCCCCCACCCCCCGCCCGGCCGACGGCCGCGGGCCGGGCGGCCGGCGTGCGTTCGCGCGGCGTGTAGCCCCCTGCATCGCCGCTGAAGCTGCTGCCCTCGCCCCTGCCTCCGAGCAGCGTCAGCTCGCCGCGGAAGCGGGCCAGGACGATCTCGGTCACCTCCCGCTCCTGGCCGTCCTTGTCGGTGTATTTGCGGCTTTCCACGGCGCCCTCCAGGTACACCGTGGACCCTTTCTTGAGGTATTTCTCGGCGATCTCGCCCAGCTTCTCGTTGAAGATGGCGACGCGGTGCCACTGCGTCTTCTCCCGCCGCTCGCCGCTGCTCTTGTCGTTCCACGACTCGCTGGTGGCGACGGAGAACGAGACGACCTTGCCGCCGTTCTGCATGGTCCGCGACTCGGGGTCACGGCCGAGATTGCCGACCAGGATGCACTTGTTGACCGATCCAGCCATGTCCGAAGATCCCCTTTTCGCGCCCGTCGGCCCGCCGACGATACAGGCGCGTGCACCGGCCGGCCACTCCCCATTTGCGCGCCCTGCGGCACCCCGGCCGGGCACCCGCGCCGCCGGCCGCCGCAGTCGTATTTCACATGGCATTTTTATGCCTGGCCATCCTACTCACCAACCGTGGTGCAAAGGGGGCGCCGCGCTATGGCTGATGTCCTGGTGATCGCTTTGGGCGCGGGGGCCATCCTGGTGATGGCGGCCTACGCCGAACTGTGCGAGCGCATCTGATGCTCGACCTGGTGATGGGCGGGACCGTTTCGGCGCTGCTGCTGGTCTATCTCGTATGGGCCCTCGTCCGCCCCGAAGACTTCTGAGGATGTGACGCTGATCGGCGCGTCACACCGGCTCGCGTGACCGCTTCGCTCACAACCCCGATACCGATCGGCCTCGCGCCTGTCATGCGGACATGCCGCATGGAACCGGTGCGAGCCGGAAGAGTTTAGGATCGACCTGAGATGACATTGATCGGCTGGGCACAGATCGCGCTCGTCTTGGCGCTCGTCCTGGCATCCGCCTTCCCGCTCGCACGATACATGGCCGTCCTGTTCAGCGGCGGCCGCACCCTCCTCACCCCTGTCCTGGGGCCGGTCGAGCGCGGGTTCTACGCCGTCGCGGGCGTCGACCCGCGGCGCGGCATGACGTGGCGCGAATACGCCTTCGCCCTGATCATGCTGAACGCGCTGCACTTCGTCGTGCTCTACGCCATCCTGCGGCTGCAGGACGTGCTGCCGTTCAACCCGCAGCACGTGCCCGCGATGTCGCCCCGGCTTGCGTTCAACACGGCGGCAAGTTTCGTGACCAACACGAACTGGCAGGCCTACGTGCCGGAAAGCCAGATCTCCTACGGTGCCCAGATGTTCGGCCTGACCGTGCATAACTTCCTCAGCGCCGCCACAGGCATCGCGGCCGCGGTGGCCGTGATCCGCGCCTTCACCGGCAGCGCGCTGGAGACGCTCGGCAATTTCTACGTCGACCTGACGCGGGTCACGCTCTACCTGCTCCTGCCGGTCTGCGTGGTTGCGGGCGCGATCCTGCTGGCCGCCGGCGTGCCGGAAACCCTGTCAGCCTACGCGACCGCAACGCCGCTCGACGGCGGCAGCCAGACGATCGCCCTGGGGCCGGTGGCGTTCCAGGAGGCGATCAAGGAGTTCGGCACCAACGGCGGCGGCTTCTTCAACGCCAACAGCGCCCATCCCTTCGAGAACCCGTCTGCGCTGACCAACGTGCTCGAGAACTGGCTGCTGCTGGCCATACCGTTCGCGCTGCCGCTGATGCTGGGCCACCTGGTGGGCGAAAAGAAGCAGGGCCGGTCGCTGTACTATGCCATGGCGATCCTGCTGACGCTCGCCATCGCCGGCACCTATGCCGCAGAGGCTGGCGGCAACCCGCTGATGACCCATGCCGGCGTCAGCGCGTCCATGGGCAACATGGAGGGCAAGGACGTGCGCTTCGGCGTGGCCCTGTCCTCGGCGTTCAACACCAGCGCCACCGGCACGTCGACGGGTGCGGTCAACAGCTTCACCGACAGCTACACGCCGCTCGGCGGGCTGATCCCGATGTTCCTGATGCAGCTGGGCGAAGTGACGCCGGGCGGCGTCGGCTCGGGCCTCTACACCATCGTCGTGTTCGCGCTGCTCTCGGTGTTCGTGGCGGGGCTGATGGTCGGGCGCACGCCCGAGTATCTCGGCAAGAAGGTGCAGGCGAGGGAGATCAAGCTGTCGATGCTCGCCGTGCTGATCCTGACCCTGTTCATCCTGGGAGGAGCAGGCGCGAGCCTCGTTCTGCCAAACGGCGTGTCGTCGCTGAGCAACGCCGGCCCGCACGGCTTGTCGGAAATGCTCTACGCCTGGTCGTCGGCGACCGAGAACAACGGCAGCGCCATGGCCGGCCTGACGGCGGACACGCCGCTGCTCGATTTCGGGCTTGGCCTGGCGATGATCTTCGGCCGGTTCGCCTTCCTGGTGCCCGTGCTCGCCATCGCCGGCTCGCTCGCCGCCAAGCCGAAGCTGCCGCCCAGCGCAGGCACGTTCCCGACGACGGGTCCGCTGTTCGTGGGCCTGCTGGTCGGCGTGATCATCATCCTGGGCGGGCTGCAGTTCATGCCGGCCGATGCGCTTGGGCCGATGGCGGAGCACTTTTCGATGCGGGCTGGGAAGGTGTTCTAGGTAGGGAAGCAGTCCTTTTTTGCAAAAAGGGACCAAAAAACTCTTAGTTCGTTAGATCGGCGACAGCGATCAAAAGTTTTTTGCTTCTTTTTTTCAAAAAAGAAGGCCTGTCCTGAAGGATCACCCAAATGGCCACCGCCAAAGCCGACACCATCGCCCTGTTCGACCGCACGATCATCCTGCGCGCCATGGGCGACAGCTTCGCCAAGCTCAACCCGCTGTCGCTGATGCGCAACCCGGTGATCTTCGTGACCGAGGTGGTGGCAGCGCTCACCACCGTCATCGGCATCGAGGCGCTGATCAACCACACGCCGGCCGCCTTCGCCATCGCCGTCGCGATATGGCTGTGGCTGACCGTGCTGTTCGCCACCTTTGCCGAGGCGGTCGCCGAAGGCCGCGGCAGGGCGCGCGCCGAAAGCCTGCGCGCCGCCCGCAGCGACACGATGGCCAAGGTGCTGGCCAACCCGAAGGACCGTGCGTCCGTCAAGCAGGTTCCCGCCCCGGACCTGCGCGCGGGCGACCTGGTCCTGGTCGAGACCAACGACCTGATCCCGTCGGATGGCGAGATCGTCGACGGCGTGGCCAGCGTCAACGAAAGTGCAATCACCGGCGAATCCGCACCGGTGATCCGCGAGACGGGCGGCGATCGCTCCGCCGTCACCGGCGGCACGCAGGTGGTGTCCGACTGGCTCGTCATCCGCATCACCGCCGACCCCGGCAACACGTTCATCGATCGCATGATCAAGCTGGTGGAAGGCGCCGAACGCCGCAAGACACCCAACGAGATCGCGCTGGACATCCTGCTGGCCGGCCTGACGATCATCTTCCTCATCGCCGTCGTGACACTGGTCGGCTTCGCCAAATACAGCGCCACCCCGCTCGCCATCCCGGTGCTGGCCGCCCTTCTGGTGACGCTGATCCCGACCACGATCGGCGGGCTGCTCTCTGCCATCGGCATCGCCGGGATGGACCGGCTGATCCGCTTCAACGTGGTCGCGACCAGCGGCCGCGCGGTGGAGGCGGCCGGCGACGTGGACGCGCTGCTGCTGGACAAGACCGGCACCATCACCTTCGGCAACCGCATGGCGGCAGGGCTGTACCCGGTGCCGGGCGTGAGCGAGCGCGAACTGGCCGAGGCCGCAGCCTATGCCAGCCTGGGCGACGAGACGCCCGAGGGCCGGTCCATACTGACCTTCGTGCGCGACCGGCACGGCGTCGCGCCGAGCGCCCCCGACGACGCGCAGATCATCCCGTTCACCGCCAACACGCGCGTGTCCGGCGTGGACTCGGGCGGCCGGTCCTGGCGCAAGGGTGCGGTGGACAACATCCTCAAGCAGGCAACCGGCGCGCCGCCGGCGGCGCTGACCCAGGCGGTGGACCGCGTCTCGCGCGCCGGCAGCACGCCGCTGGCCGTCATGGCCGATGGCAGGCTGATGGGCGTGCTGGAGCTGAAGGACATCGTCAAGCCGGGCATACGCGACCGCTTCGCCGAGCTTCGCCGCATGGGCATCCGCACCGTCATGGTCACGGGCGACAACAAGGTGACTGCCGCCGCCATCGCCACAGAAGCGGGGGTGGACGACTTCCTGGCCGAGGCGACGCCGCAGGACAAGCTCGACTACATCCGCCGCACCCAGGCGGAGGGGCGCCTGGTTGCGATGTGCGGCGACGGCACCAACGACGCGCCTGCGCTCGCCCAGGCCGATGTGGGGGTGGCCATGCAGACCGGCACGCAGGCGGCGCGCGAGGCCGGCAACATGGTGGACCTGGACAGCGATCCCACCAAGCTGATCGAGATCGTGGAGATCGGCAAGCAGCTGCTGATCACCCGCGGTTCGCTGACCACGTTCAGCATCGCCAACGACATCTCCAAATACTTCGCCATCCTGCCGGCGATCTTCGTGGCAACGTATCCGGAGCTGGGCGCGCTGAACATCATGCGCCTGTCCACCCCGCAGAGCGCCATCATGTCGGCGGTGATATTCAACGCGCTGATCATCGTGGCGCTGGTGCCGCTTGCCCTGCGGGGGGTTAAGTTCCGCGCTGTCGGTGCCGCCGCCCTGCTGCAGCGCAACCTGCTGATCTACGGCCTGGGCGGCATCGTCGCACCCTTCGTCGGCATCAAGGCGATCGACATGGTGCTCACCGCCTTCCACTTCTTCGCCTGAGGACGTGCCAGAAATGATCTCGCAACTGCGTCCGGCGATCGTGATGATCGCCCTGTTCACCATCCTGACCGGGCTTGTGTTCCCGCTCGGGTTCGTGGGCGTCGGGCAACTGGTGTTTCCGCGCCAGGCCGGCGGCAGCCTGATCGAGCGCGGTGGCCACGTCGTGGGCTCCGAGCTGATCGGCCAGAGTTTTACCAGCGACCGCTATTTCCAGGGCCGTCCGTCGGCCCTGATGGGCGCCGACCCCAAGGACTCTTCCAAGCAGGTTTCTACCCCCTACGACGCAGGCGAGTCGGGCGCGTCCAATCTCGGGCCCACCAGCAAGGCGCTGATCGACCGCGTGACGGGGGATGTCGCGAAAGCGGGCGATGCCGCGAAGGCGGGCGGCGGGCCGGTGCCGGGCGACATGGTGACCACGTCGGCCTCAGGCCTCGACCCCGACATGTCGCCGGAAAACGCTGCCCGCCAGGTGGCGCGGGTGGCGCGGGCGCGCGCGATGAGCCAGCAGGCGGTGCAGGCGCTGGTCCGCGCGCACACGGCGGCACCCGCGCTGGGGTTCATCGGCGCTGCCCACGTGAACGTCCTGCTGCTCAACCTGGCTCTGGACGCGGCCTCGCCCGCCGGGGGCGGCCATGTCAGCCCCCCGGCGGCACAGTGAGGCAGGGCTGGGACTGGGCGGTCAGCGCGCTGCAGGCGGCAGAGGCGCTGCGGGCGGACAGGCCCGTCAGCCTGGCGCGGTAGAGCACCTGCCCGCCGAACGGGGCGGTCTGGCCGAGCGAGGCCTGCGCGCCGCCCAGTTCGCGCGGCGCCAGCGAACGCACGCTTTCGGCCATCCGGCGCGCCTGGCCGGCGCTGGGATAGGCGCCGATCTGTATGCTCCACCGCCCCGTGGACAGGGCAGGCCGCACGGTCGCCGCCGCGGCGATCGGGCTGACATAGGTGGCGGCGTAACGCGCGGCCGACGCCTGCCTGGACGCGGGAGACACGGCCAGCAGGCGCTGCCAGTCCGGCGCCGTCCGCAGCGCCGCGGTTTGGGCGGGCGGAGCGGCAGCGACCTGGATCGGTGGCGCGGCCTGGACCGGTGACGCGGCCTGGACCGGTGGCGCGGCTGCCACCTGCGTGGGCGGCGCGGGCACGAGTTGGGCGGGCGGCGGAGCGGACGGGCGCGGACGGCACGGCGCGTCGGGATCATAGGCCGCGTCCGGGTCGTGCCAGCACTGGGCCGATGACGGCGCCGGCCGCGCGCCGGGCTGCCCGTTGCCCCAGCCGGACGCGGGTACGGGTTGGGCTGCGGGCAGGGCGGACGCCACGCGGACCGGCGGCGCGCTGCGGCACGGGGCGTCCGGGTCGTACGCCGCGTCGGGGTCCTGCCAGCATTGGGCGGAGGGCGCGCGGGCATAGGCGCGCGGCACGAGATCCTCCGAACGCGGGATCGGCCCGGAATCGGCATAGACCGCAAGCGGCCCGGTCAGCGGCCGGTCCCGCGACAGAGACGGCGCGATCGAGGCCACGTAGTTCACCGTCTCGTTGGGCAGCTCTCCCTGCCCGGCCAGATAGGCGTCCAGCCGGTGCGGCCCGGCATTGTACGCGGCCAGGAAGTTCGGCGAGCCGTAGCGGTCGTAGAGGTCCTTGATGTAGCCGGTGCCGGCGATGATGTTGTCGTGCGGCTCGTAGGGGTCGGGGCCCAGATTGAAGCGGGCGGCCAGCTCGGCATAGGTTGCCGGCATCACCTGCATCAGTCCGGTGGCGCCGGCATCCGACGTGATCGGTTGGCCCCGCATGTATTCGTGCCCGCCCGACTCCTGGTGCATGACCGCGCGTATCCAGCCCTGGGGCACGTTGAAGCGCCGCGAGGCTTCGGTGATGTAGGGCCCCCAAGGGTCGGATGGCGGCCCAGGGGGCGCGTAGGACGGCGCGCTGTAGCTAGACACGGGCGGGCGCGAGCCGCCGCTGCAGGCGGATAATATGCCGAGCGGCAACAGGCACATCAGGCCGCGCAGCGTGCTCGGCAAGACTGGAGTCGAAGGGTCGCGCATCGGGGCTCGCTCGCGGGCGCAATTGCTGCACGATGCACAACTGCCGGCTGGGGATCAACAACGGCGTGCGGGTTTGCCTAGGCGTGGATGGCTGGCTCGTCGGGTCGGCCTACTGCGCCGGACATTTCACTTCGGCAAGTTGCCCCGTCCGATCCTGCCAATCGAAGCAGTGCGGGACGAGAGCCGAAACAGGCGTCTGGTAAACGATCAGGACGGTTCGGTCCGGGTGCACGACCCAGCCCACGGCGGCGCCGAGCATCTCCGCCATGCGGACCGGGTGCGATGCCGCATCCAGGCCATAGAGATCGACCTGTTGGGCAGCCGCGCCGAACTGCATGGTCAGCGCCAGGACAGGGCGTCCCGCATGGGTCCAGCTGGTAGCCTGGACGAGCGGATTGTAAGCGTCCGGCCATCCGGTGGACCAGAGCGGACGAGCCGGCGCATGGGTGGCGTCGTAGAATGTCAGGCGGACGGATTGGGATGGGGGCGCACCAAGTTGCCAAGCCGCCCAGCGCAACGTGCCGTCGTCATTGGCCGAAATCACCGACACTCCTCCCAATGGCGGGGTCGCAGCAAGCGCGATGGTATCCTCGGAAGGGCCCGAACCCGCTGCCCATGAGGAGACGGTGAGGCAGCAGGCCGCGATGAGCGCGATTGCCGGCTTCACGTGGTCGAAACCGGCCCCAAAGGCGTGCCAGCCGGCGTGGTCTCGATGTCGTCGAGCGTGAGCAGGCCAGCAGAGCGATCGGAGACCGTGCTGACGGGCACTCCGGCAAGATGGGCGTAGGCGGCATGGCTGAGGTCGAGCACACGGGCCATCGTGCCGTTTCCGCCGCCCCGGTCGTTAAGCTTGACGACGACACAACGACCATTGCTTTTCAGACGAAGCAGCGTCCCCATCGGCACAACATACCATCGAGCGTGCGGCATGATGGCGGCGGTGAACCCGAGATGCGAGTAGTGCTCTCCAGTCGCTGTTCGCAAGCCCGGTTTGCTCGGGTCGGGTTGGAAGCTGTCGCTGTAGGTTGATGCAATGCCCGTCCTTGGCAGGTCATCGGCCATAATCTTAGGCTCTCTCCGCGGCGCTGTTTCGCACAGTTGGCGGCACTATTTGAGCCGTATCAATCGGTGAGTCTTCTTCCCGGCCGACAGCTTGGCGTAGCCGCGGAGCAGATCGGCCTCGGTCAGCATACGGGTCTCGTCATCGATCGGCAGATCGTTAAGACGCCCGCCGCCGCTGCGGATGAGCCGGCGAGCCTCGCCGTTGCTGGCGGTCAGACCACTCTCGGTGAACAGCCTGTAGAGCTGGCCGTGGATGGCGAGCTGGGCAGAATCGACTTCGTACACGGGCAGCCCCTCGTCGGCGCCCTGCTCGAACACGCGCTCCGCCGTGTCCGCCGCCTGCCGCGCGGCCTCCGCGCCGTGCAGGAGCGTGGTCGCTTCGGTGGCGAGCGTCTTCTTCGCCTCGTTGATCTCGGCGCCGCCCAGCGCCTCCAGGCGCGCGATCTCGGCCAGGCCAAGATCGGTGAACAGGCGCAGGAAGCGGCCGACATTGGCGTCGTCGGTGTTGCGCCAGAACTGCCAGTAATCGTAGGGCGACAGCCGCTCGGCGCTGAGCCAGACCGCACCGGATGCCGTCTTGCCCATCTTGGCGCCGGACGCAGTGGTCAGCAGCGGCACCGTCAGCCCGAACACCTGCGCGCCATCGGTGCGCCGCACCAGATCGACGCCGCTGACGATGTTGCCCCACTGGTCCGATCCGCCCATCTGCAGCACCACGCCGTGGCGGCGGTGCAGCTCGCGAAAATCGTAGCTCTGCAGGACCATGTAGTTGAATTCGAGGAACGTCAGCGGCTGCTCGCGGTCCAGACGCAGCCTTACGCTGTCCATGGTCAGCATGCGGTTGACGGTGAAATGGACGCCCACCTCGCGCAGCAGCGGAATGTAGCCGAGGCCGTCGAGCCAGTCGGCGTTGTCGACGACGAAGGCCTCGCCCTCGCCGAAGCGCAGGAACGGCGCGAAATTGCGCGCGATCCCCGCCATGTTGGCGCCGATGGCCTCTGCCGTGAGCATCTTTCGCGACTCGTCCTTGCCGGACGGGTCGCCGATCTTGGTGGTGCCGCCGCCCAGCAGGGGCACGGGCTGGTGGCCGTGGCGCTGCAGCAGCCGCATCAGCATGATCGACACCAGGCTGCCGACATGCAGGCTGTCGGCAGTGCAGTCGTAGCCGACATAGGCGGCAACGCGGCCGGCGTTCAGCGCGTCGGCCAAGCCGTCCTGGTCGGTGCATTGGTGGACGAAGCCGCGGGCCTGGGCTTCCTCCAGGAACGGGTTGGTGCTCATAGTTCCGCTCCGTAACGTGACTGCGGCGGGAGCGGAAGCCATGCGTGTCGTGGGATTGATGAGCGGCACGTCCCTGGACGGCGTGGACGCGGCCCTGATCGAGACGGACGGGGAGCGGGTCACCGGCTTCGGACGCTCGCTCACCCTGCCCTACTCCGACACGCTGAGGTCGGACCTGACCGCGCTCATCGGCGAAATCGGATCCTCGGCCGACGAGCCCTCGGCGGGCGCCGGGCGGCTGCACGGCAGCGCCCTCGTGCTGACCGAACGCCACGTCGACGCCGTGAGGATGCTGGGCGAGCCGTGCGAGCTGATCGGGTTTCACGGTCAGACCGTCCTGCACGCGCCGGAGCGGCGCAGGACGGTGCAGATCGGCGACCCAGCCCTGCTGGCGCGGTCGCTGGGGGTGCCGGTGGCCTGCGACTTCCGTCTCGCAGACATGGCGGGCGGCGGCCAGGGCGCGCCTTTGGTGCCGGTGTTCCACGCGGCGCTGGCGGCCGGGCTGGACCGGCCGTTGCTGGTGGTCAACATCGGCGGGGTCGCCAACCTGACCTGGGTCGGCGCAGGTGCCCCCGCCGAGCAGGCAGAGCTGCTGGCCTGCGATACGGGGCCGGGGAACGCCCTGCTGGACGATTTCGTGCGTGCGCGCACCGGGCGGGCGATGGACGCAGACGGCGCATTGGCGCTCGCTGGCCGCCCGCACGAGGCGACCCTCCGCACGCTGCTGGCCGACCCGTTCTTCGCCAGGCCGGCGCCGAAATCCCTCGACCGGCAGCATTTCGCGGCCGCGCTGGACGTGGTGGCAAAGCTCTCGACGGAGGACGGCGCGGCCACGCTGGCGGCGTTCACCGCGCGCGCGATCGCGGGAACCAGGCTGCCCGGCGTGCCGAAGCGGGTTCTGGTGTGCGGCGGCGGGCGGCACAACCCGGCGATCATGCAGGCGTTGCGCGCCTGGATGCCGGTCGCAGTCGACCCTGTCGAATCGGTCGGCTGGGACGGTGACGCGCTGGAAGCCCAGTGCTTCGCGTTCCTGGCAGCCAGGGTCGCGCGCGGGCTGCCTTTGAGTTTTCCGGGCACGACGGGGGTGCCCTATCCCATGCCTGGGGGCCGGATCGTTCCGCCTACGGTTTCGGGAAGCGAGCGCATGTTCGGCTCAAGTTGAACCGAACATCCTCTACTCTTTGCAAACGGCGAGCATGCCGCAAACCCGCTACACCCCAAAGGACGCCCGTATCGACTCCAGTTCTCCCAGCGCGTGCACCAGCGCCGCCCGCAGGCGCTCGGCCTCGGTCTGCCGCCTGGGCTCGCGCACCGGCGCCTCGGGCATCGTCAGCCGCATCTGCCCGGCATCGGCAACCGCGCGTTCGGCCTCTGCCGCCAGGCGCTCGGCCTCGTTGGGCGGCGGAATGTTGTCGGCCAGCCGGCCGCCGCCTTCGCGCAGCAGGCGCTGCACGCCCTTGATCGTGTAGCCCTGGGTGTAGAGGAGGTCCGAGACGCGGCGCAGCAGCACGATGTCGTCCGGCCGGTAGTAGCGCCGGCCGCCGCCGCGCTTGAGCGGCTTGACCTGAGGGAACTTGGTTTCCCAGAAGCGCAGCACGTGCTGCGGAATGTGCAGCTCGTCGGCCACCTCGCTGATGGTGCGGAACGCGCCGGCCGCCTTGCGCAGCCGCACGCGGCCCTGCTCCCCGGCAAACTCGGGCATCTTCAGCCCCCCGGCCCCGGCGGTGTCGTCCGTGCCGCCGCTCACTCGTCGTCGCCCTCCGGCACGGCCAGACCGTTGATCTGCGCCTTCAGCACCTGGCTCGGACGGAACACCAGCACGCGCCGCGGCAGGATCGGCACCTCCACGCCCGTCTTCGGGTTGCGGCCGATGCGCCGACCCTTCTGCCGCACGGAAAACGTGCCGAACCCGCTGATCTTGACGGACTCGCCTTCCTCGAGCGCGCGGCTCACCCGGCCCAGCACGCTTTCCAGCAGATCGGCGGACTCGTTGCGCGACAATCCGACCTGGGCATAGATACGCTCGGCGAGATGGGCGCGGGTGACGGCATTCATGCCGAGAAGTTAACGACACCCGCCTCGGCCGTCAACAAACGGAGCAGTTAGAGCAGCTTACAGCCCCGCGCGGCGGCCGGCCGCCAGGCCGGCGGAACTCTTGCGGCCGAAAGGATGTTGCACGCCAGGCTGGAGGAACGCCCGCATGAAACTGTTCGCCCACACCCTGCTCGCCGCCGCGGCGCTCGCTGCCTGCCTTCCGGCACGCGCCGCCGACCCGGCATCGCCGGCCGACCGCGCCTTCGTCGCCATGGTCAGCCAGGGCGGGCTGTTCGAGGCCCGTGCCGGCGCGATTGCGGCCAGCCAGGGCAACACCGAGGACATCAAGGACCAGGGCACCACCGAGGAACACGACCACGAGCTCGTGAACGGCAAGCTGAAGGCCATCGCCGACAAGGCCGGCATCCCGATTCAGCCGAAACTGAACCAGCAATTCGAACGCCAGTACGACGAACTCAAGAGCCTGTCCGGCCCGGCCTTCGACGCGGCCTACCTGCGCGACATGGAGGACATCCATGCCAAGGACGGCGCCGCCTTCGCCAAGGAGGCCGATACGGGCAGCAATCCTGCGCTCAAATCCTTCGCCGCCCAGACCCACCGCATCGTGCTGCGCCATATCGGCGAGCTGAAGGCGCTCGGCCCGGCTTCATAGGCCGGGACCCAGCGCAAAGACCCCGGTCAGGCGCTGCCTAGGCGGCCCGGCCGTGGCAGTGCTTGTACTTCTTGCCCGACCCGCAGGGACAGGGCGCGTTGCGCTGCGTGCCGCCCCAGGTGGTCGGATCGTTCGGGTCTAGCGCGTCCACCGCACCGGCCATGCCCACCCGCCAGGTGTCGGACCGCGCCACCGTGTCCGCCTCGGCATAGGCGGGGGCGGCGAAGTTTTCCACCATGCCCAGCGGCAGCGCCTGCGGCATGGGCGGCGGCTCGGCCGACAGCTCGACGCGCGAGAGAGTGCTCGTCACCCGCTCGCGCAGATCGTCCAGCATGGCGTTGAACAGGGCGAAGGCCTCGCTCTTGTACTCGTTGAGCGGGTCACGCTGGCCATAGGCGCGCAGCCCTATGCCCTGGCGCAGGTGGTCCAGCGCCAGCAGGTGCTCCTTCCACACCGTGTCGAACATCTGCAGCAACAGCGATTTCTCGATGTAGCGCATGATTTCCGGCCCGAAATTGGCCGCCTTGGCCGCAGCCGCCGAATCCACCGCCTCGACCAGCCGCTGATGGATGGCCGTCTCGTCGATCCCTTCCTCGCGGCCCCATTCCTCGACAGGCAGCTCCAGGTTGAACACCCGCCGCACGTCGGCCGCGAGCTCCGCCGTCTCCCACTGCTCGGCGAACGCACGCTCTGGGATGCGCGCCCGCACCAGGCTGTCGGCGAGCTCGTGCCGGAACGACGCCACCGTTTCGGAGACGTCCACCGCCTGCATGTACTCGCGGCGCTGGGCATAGACCTCGCGGCGCTGGTCGTTCATCACGTCGTCGTATTTCAGCAGGTTCTTGCGCGTGTCGAAGTTGCGCGCCTCGACCTTCTTCTGCGCCTTTTCCAGCGCCTTGTTGATCCAGGGGTGGACGATCGCCTCGCCCTCCTTCAGCCCCAGCCGCTGCAGCATGCCGCCCATCCGGTCGCTGCCGAAGATGCGCATCAGATCGTCTTCCAGCGAGAGGAAGAACCGGCTCGCCCCAGGGTCGCCCTGGCGTCCCGAGCGGCCGCGCAGCTGGTTGTCGATGCGCCGGCTTTCGTGCCGCTCGGTGCCGATCACCAGCAGCCCGCCCGACGCTTTTACACGCTCATGGTTTGCCGAAACCTCCTCGCGGATCGCCGCCGCCTTGGCCGCCCGTGCCTCGGGATCGGGCAGCGTGTCCGCCTCCTGCCGCGTCCGCATATCCAGATTGCCGCCAAGCTTTATGTCCGTGCCGCGGCCGGCCATGTTGGTCGCGATCGTCACCGAGCCAGGCGCGCCCGCCTGCGCGATGATCGTCGCCTCCTGCTCGTGGAACCGCGCGTTCAGCACCGCGTGCGGTATCTTGCGGCCCTTCAATATCCCGCTCAGCAATTCGCTCTTCTCGATGCTCACCGTGCCGACCAGAACCGGCTGCTCGCGCGCGCGCGCCTCCTCGATCAGGGTCGCCACCGCGTCGTATTTCTCGCCGGCCGTGCGATAGACCTCGTCGTCGCCATCCAGGCGCGTGACCGGCACGTTGGTCGGAATCTCGATCACCGACAGCTTGTAGATTTCGGCGAACTCGTCGGCTTCCGTCATCGCCGTGCCGGTCATGCCGGCGAGTTTCGGGAACAGCCGGAAATAGTTCTGGAAGGTGATGGAGGCGAGCGTTTGGTTCTCCTGCTGAACCGTCACGTATTCCTTGGCTTCCAGGGCCTGGTGCAGCCCTTCGGAAAACCGCCGCCCCTCCATCATGCGCCCGGTGAACTCGTCGATGATGATTACCTTGTCGTCGCGAACGATGTAGTCCACGTCGCGCGCGAACAGCGTATGCGCGCGCAGCGATTGCTGCACGTGATGCACGACCGACACGTTGAAGATGTCGTACATGTTGCCTTCGGTGATGATTTTTGCGTCGCGCAGCATGTCCTCGACACGCTCGTTGCCGGCTTCGGTCAGATGCACCGACTTGGCTTTTTCATCCTTCTCGAAGGTTGCCGGGTCTTTCACAAGCTCCAGGACGACGAGGTTGACCGACCGGTAGAGGTCGGAGGAGTCCTCGGCCGGCCCGGAGATGATCAGCGGCGTCCGCGCCTCGTCGATCAGGATGCTGTCCACCTCGTCGACGATGGCGTAGCTGAACGGCCGCTGGACCATGTCCTCCAGCCGATACTTCATGTTGTCGCGCAGGTAGTCGAAGCCGAACTCGTTGTTGGTTCCGTACGTCACGTCGCAGGCATAGGCGGCCCGCCGCTCCTCGTCGGAAATGCCGTGCACGATCACCCCGGTGCGCAGGCCCAGAAAGCCGTAGAGCCGGCCCATGTCCTCGCTGTCGCGGCGGGCGAGGTAGTCGTTGACCGTGACCACGTGCACGCCGCGGCCGGACAGCGCGTTGAGGTAGACCGGCAGGGTGGCGACCAGCGTCTTGCCCTCGCCGGTCTTCATCTCGGCAATCTTGCCGTCATGCAGCACCATGCCGCCCACCAGCTGCACGTCGAAATGCCGCATGCCTAGCACCCGCCGGCTCGCCTCCCGCACCACCGAGAACGCCTCGGGCAGCAGCGCGTCCAGCGTCTCCCCTTGCGCCAGACGCTCCCGGAACTCCGCCGTCTTGGCCGCCAGCGCGTCGTCGGACAGCGCGGCGATCGCCGGCTCGTGCAGGTTGATCTTCGGCACCCTCTGCTGATACGCCTTCAGCGAGCGGTCGTTGGACGTGCCGAAAACGGCCCTGGCGAGACTTGCAAACATGGCAAGCAGATAGGCGGCGGCCAGAGGTGGGTCAACACGACGTGCGCCCAGGCACCCCATGGCCTAAGTTTCACCCGGCCGCCGGTTGAAGCCCCGCCGCGTTTCGCGCATAAGGCCGCCGCTTCCACATCGAGGTTTCCATGCGCCTAGCCCTGTCCACCGCCTTGACTGCGGCCCTGCTGTCCACCGCAGCCCTGGCGCCCGCTGCCCTGGCTCAGGCGCCGAAGCCCGCCGCGTCCGCCCAGGCGACCCCGCCGGCGCAGCAGAACCCGCTGATCGCCACCGTCAACAACGACCCCATCCGCCTGTCCGACATCACCGCCTGGATCGAAACCCACGTTCCGGCCGAGCAGCGCCAGCAGGTGGGCCAGGAGAAGCTGTTCGCCGCCGCCCTGGACAACCTGGTATCCGGCCGCGCCCTGCAGGTCATGGCCCGCAAGCAGGGACTGGACCGCGACCCGGCCGTCGCACGCCAGATGCAGTCCGCCGCCGACGAGGTCCTGCAGCGCGCCATCCTGGTCAAGACAGTGCTGCCCCAGGTCAGCGAGGAGGCGATCAAGGCGCAGTACGACAAGCAGTTTGCCAGCCAGCCCGGCGAGCCGGAGATCCATGCCCGTCACATCCTGGTCGACAGCGAGGCCAAGGCGCGCGACGTGATCAAGCAGCTCCAGGCAGGAGCGAAGTTCGAGGACCTGGCCAAGAAATACGGCGACCCGAAGGACCCCGCCTCGGCCGCCGGCGGCGATCTCGGCACCTTCAAGAAGGCCGACATGCTTCCCGAGTTCTCCGACGCCGCCTTCAAGCTGAAGAAGGGCGAGTTCACGCAGACTCCCGTCCACACCCGCTACGGCTGGCATGTGATCCAGGTGCTCGACACGAGCATCTCGCAACCGCCGAAATACGATGCCGTGCACGACCAGATCCGACAGGAGCTGCTTCGTCAGGACGCGCAGGCGCTGGCCGCGCAGGCCCGTTCCCAGGTGAAGATCGTCCAGTACGGCCCGGACGGAAAGCCGCTCAAGCCCACCCCCGTCGCCGCAACGGCGCCCGTACCCGCGAAGAAGTAGCTCCATGGCGGCCCCGCCCGCCATCTCTCCCCTCGCCCTTCCTCTGCCCGAGCTGGCGCCTGTGTCAGGGCTGCGCCTGGCCTCGAGTGCTGCCGGCATACGCTACCAGAACCGCACCGACCTGTTCCTGGCGGAGTTCGTGGCCGGCACCACGGTCGCCGGCGTGTTCACCCGCAACAAATGCCCCGGCGCGCCGGTGGACTGGTGCCGCGCCGCCCTGCCCCAGGGCTTCGCCCGCGCCCTGGTCGTCAACGCCGGCAACGCCAACGTCTTCACCGGCCAGGCCGGACGCGACGCGACCGGCGCCACCGCGGCCGCGGCAGCACGACTGGTCGGCTGCACGCCTGGGGAGGTGTTCCTCGCCTCCACCGGCGTCATCGGCCAGACCCTGCCGCACGACCGCATCACGGCCGCGCTGCCAGCCCTCCACGCCTCTGCCTCAGAACACGGGCTGGCCGACGCCGCGCGCGGCATGATGACCACCGATACCTTCCCGAAGGCCGCCACCCGCATC
The DNA here is from genome assembly GCA_937873095.1 of uncultured Acetobacteraceae bacterium. Lineage (GTDB taxonomy): Bacteria > Pseudomonadota > Alphaproteobacteria > Acetobacterales > Acetobacteraceae > BOG-908. The sequence continues at coordinate 39,789 of CALMVI010000130.1, forward strand.
GCCGAGATCGGCGGGACGACGACGCGCATCACCGGCATCGCCAAGGGCAGCGGCATGATCGCGCCCGACATGGCGACCATGCTCTGCTTCGTCTTCACCGACGCGGCCCTGCCCGCCTCGGCCCTGCAGCCCATGCTCACCGCCTCGGTCGCCGCCACCTTCAACCGCACCACCGTCGATGCCGACACCTCCACCAGCGACACCGTCCTGCTGTTCGCGACCGGCCGGGCGGCCAACCCGCCAGGACCTCTGGAGAGTTTTGCGAGCGCGTTGCACGACGTCCTGCTGGACCTGGCGCTGATGGTGGTTCGCGACGGCGAGGGCGCGCAGAAGCTGATACGGATCGAGGTCGCCGGCGCGGCCGACGACGCATCGGCCAACCGCGTCGCCCTGGCGGTCGCCAACTCCCCCCTGGTCAAGACCGCGATCGCGGGCGAGGACGCGAACTGGGGCCGCATCGTCATGGCCGTGGGCCGTGCCGGAGAACCCGCCGACCGGGACCGCCTCAGCATCGGCATCGGCGGCACCTGGATGGCCCGCAACGGCGCCGTCATCCCCGGCTACGACGAAACCCCCGTCGTCGCGCACATGCGGGGGCGCGAGATCGACATCGCCATCGACCTGGGCCTCGGTCAGGGCTCGGGCGTCGCCTGGACCTGCGACCTCACCCACGGCTACATCGACATCAATGGCAGCTATCGCAGCTAACCCCGCGCCACCGCCTTTCGAGCCGCTGGTCACCGAGCGGCTCCGCCTCCGCCCACCCGAACCCGCCGACGCCGAAGCCATCCACCGCCTGGTCAATTCCTGGCCGGTGGTCCGCATGCTGGCCCCCCTGCCCTACCCCTACCCGCGCGCCCTGACCGACGAGTGGATCGCCTCCATACCAGGCCAGCGCGCCCGCATGGAGGCCATACACCTGGCCATCACCGGGCAGGATGACGGCCACGAGATGATCATCGGCTGCGTCGGCCTCCGCCTCGAACAGCGCACCGGCCATATCGGCTACTGGGTCGGCGAGCGTTTCTGGGGCCACGGCGTGGCGCGCGAGGCCGCCGCCCGCGTCGCCTCCTGGGCGCTGGCCAACCTGCCGCTGGACCGGCTGACCGCCCACGTGGCACTCGACAACCCGGCTTCGGCGAGTGTCCTGCGGCGCCTGAACTTCCGGGAGGTCGGCCAGTCGCGCCAGCACTTCCTGGCCCGCGGCAGCGAGGAGCCGGTGGCCGTCTTCGAAGCCACGCGGGAGGACATCTTCGGGTCGGTCGAAACCAGCGGCTCCGAGGCTGGGGACAAGCCGCTCCTGCTCGTGGCCGCCTGCGCGCTCGTCGATACCGACAACCGGGTGCTCCTCGCGCGCCGTCCGGAGGGCAAGAAGATGGCGGGTCTGTGGGAGTTTCCGGGCGGCAAGCTCCACCCCGGCGAAACCCCGGAAACCGCCCTGATCCGCGAGTTGCGCGAGGAGCTCGGCATCGACGTGACCAAGGCCTGCCTGGCCCCGTTCGCCTTCGCCAGCCACGCCTATGACCGCTTTCACCTGCTGATGCCGTTGTATCTGTGCCGCCGCTGGCAGGGCTTCGTGCAGCCCCTGGAACACCAGGCCCTGGCGTGGGTCCGCCCGTCCAGGCTCACCGAATACGACATGCCGGCCGCCGACAAACCCCTGGTTCCGCTGCTGCGCGACTTTCTCTGAACACGCCTTGCCGGACGCGGCGGATGGCGCGGGCGGCGTCGCAGGATTGTCACGTGAGGCAGCCGGCAAGCCATCCTAGCTTCGGTCCGACGAGTCCTGCCGAGAGTAGCTTATGCCCTGGCCGCCAATCCTCCAGCACGCCCGGTCAGCCCGATCGTGGCCGCTTCTGTGCATGATCGCCTGCCTGTCCGCCGGCAGCCGGGCGGAGGCCGCCGACCCGCAAAGCCTGAGCAGCTACGTGCCCGTCCAGGTGGAGGACGCGCTGCCGGTGCGCCTCGGCACTGTCGAGCTGCAGACCGATGACCGGTTCACGCAGGACACCACCAATGCGAAAGGCAGCGGGTTGTTCAACGTGGAGCCGGTCATCAAACTTGGCGCGCTTCCGGGATTGCAGCTCGACGTGAGCACGCCCTACGCGTTCGGCGACCAGAGCGGCCACAACCTCGGCAGCGCTGGCGCCGATGCCCTGTATCAGTTCAACCAGAACGAACTCTACATCCCGTCCTTCGCCGTGCACGCCTACTACGCCTCGCCCTTCGGCGCCGGCCACAAGACGGCCGAGTACACGCTGCGCGGCATCGCGACCAAATATCTCGGCGGACAGGCAGCGCCGCGCATCGACGTGCAGTTCAGCTGGTACCACTACACGCAGCCCAGCGACACGGCGCGCAGGGACCAGCTGGAGTTCGGCATCGCCACCTCGATGCTGGTGTCCCGGGACGCAGCCCTCGTGATCGATTTCGTCCGCGGCGCGAAGACGGACAAGGGCGCCGACCAAAACCTCGTCGATGCAGGGATCAAGTTCCAGCTCGACGACACGCTGGCCGTCACCTTCGGCGGCGGCGTCGGCATCGCCGAGAAATCGCCTGAGTTCAGGGTCCTGGTGGGCCTGCAGAAAGACATCAAGGTCTTCTGATCCGGCTGTCCGGGCCGGGCCGGCCAACGCGCGCCATATCGGCCCGTCCTTCCCAACGCGGACGCCCAACCCTACTCTTGGCCGATGAACCCGACCGCCTGCATCATCGTCATCGGCAACGAGGTCCTGTCCGGCAGGACCCAGGATGCCAACACCGTCTATCTCGCCCGGCGCCTGGGCGAGCTCGGCATACCCTTGCGGGAAGTGCGCATCATCCCCGACGTCGCCGACACCATCGTGGCGACGGTGAACGAGCTGCGCGCCCGCTACGACCACGTGTTCACCACCGGCGGCATCGGCCCGACGCACGACGACATCACCAGCGAATGCATCGCCTCCGCCTTCGGCGTCCCTTGGGAAAAGCAGCCCGAAGTCTGGGCCCGCATGGAGGCGCATTACGCGCCGGGCACCTTCAACAGCGCCCGCCAGCGCATGGCCACCATGCCCCGCGGCGCGGTCCTGATCGACAACGGCCACATCGCCCCCGGCTTCTCCATCGGCAACGTGCACGTCATGGCCGGCGTGCCCAGCATCATGCGCCTGATGTTCGAGGCGCTGGCGCCCACCCTGCACGGCGGCCAGCCGGTCGTCAGCCGCAGCGTCCACGCGACCGGCATCCGCGAGGGCGACATCGCCGCCGGGCTGACCGACATCCAGGCCCGCCACGCCGATCTGGACCTGGGCAGCTACCCGTATTTCCGCGACGGCAGCTCTGGCGTCGCCATCGTGGCCAAAGGCACCGACGCCTTGGACGCCGAACGGGCCATCGACGAGGTGACTGCCCTGTTCCGGTCGTTGGGGGGCGATCCGAAGCCGGGCGAGCCGGCCTAGCTAGACTAGGCCTTCCCGGCCCATCGCCAGGAACTTCTCTCGCCTTTGCCCGCGCAACATGGCCGGCGACAGGTTCAGCAGGGGCTGCAGCGCCTGTGCGATCGCCAGCCCCACCGCCGACATCGCCTCGGCCGGTTCGCGATGCGCCCCGCCCAGGGGTTCGGCCACGACCGTGTCGATCAGGTGCAGCGCTTTCAGGTCCGCGGCCGTCAGCCGCAGCGCTTCGGCCGCCGTGGCCGCCTGCCCCGCATCGCGCCACAGGATGCTGGCGCATCCCTCGGGCGAGATCACCGAATAGACCGCATGCTCCAGCATCAGCACGCGGTCCCCTGTCGCCAGCGCGATCGCGCCGCCCGACCCGCCCTCGCCGATGATCGTCGCCACGATGGGGATGGGGGCCGCCAGGCACGCCTCGATGGACCGGGCGATCGCCTCGGCCTGGCCACGCGCCTCGGCATCGATCCCTGGGAACGCGCCTGACGTATCGACGAAGGTCAGCACCGGCAGGCCGAACCGCCCGGCCAGCTCGATCAGCCGGCGCGCCTTTCTGTAGCCCTCCGGCTTGGCGCTGCCGAAATTATGCCGCACCCTGGATTCGGTCTCCGATCCCTTCTCGGTGCCCAGCACCATCACCGGCCGGCCCTCGAAGCGGCCCAGGCCGCCGACGATGGCCGCGTCCTCGGCAAACGCCCGGTCGCCGGCGAGCGGCGAGAACTCGGTGATCAGCGCCCCGATATAGTCCAGCGCCTTGGGCCTGTCCTCGTGCCGCGCCACCTGCGTCTTCTGCCATGGCGTCAGCTTTGCGTACGTCGCGCGCAACTGCCGGTCGGCCTTTTCGGTCAGCTTGGCCACTTCGTCGGTGATGTTGATGCTGCCGGGCTCCAGCATCTGCCGAAGCTCCTCGATCTTGGCTTCCAGATCGGCGATCGGTTTCTCGAAATCCAGGAATTGCCGCATGATCGGCGCGCTTCAACCACAGCGCCGCCGCTTTAGCCAGAGCATGTTCCGTTCACTTGCGTTCACTCCACAAGCTCTAGCTCGTTGTTTTGCGAGCATCTTCACCCGATCAGACGAGTCCGTCTGATCGGGATCTGCTCTAGCGTGCCCGTCGACGGGGCTTCCGCGACCTGCGTTTTGCATATAGAACGCAGTCGTAATGAACCTGCGTTCAACCCTCGCCCATCCCGTTTGGCTCAGCCCGGAGCGGGCACGCGCCTATAACGCTGCCTTGGCCGGGCTGGGCCTGGCATTCCTGCTGGTGGTCGGCGTGCTCAGCATCGCCCATTGGAGCCGCAAGCCGGTCGCGCTGGATTTCTCCGCGTTCTGGGCCGCCTCCCGGCTGGCGGCCGCCGGACAGGCCGTCGCCGCGTACGACCATACGGTCATCGAGCCGACCGAGCGCGCGGCCAACGAGATGGCGCCCGGCTACCTCGCCTTCTACTATCCGCCGAGCTTCCTGCTTCTGATCCTGCCGCTGGGCCTGGCCGGCTACAGCGTGGCCCTGGCCGCCTTCCTGGCGGCGGAGATGGCGCTGGTGCTGGCGGCCCTGCGCCGCATCCTGCCCGAAGGCTGGGCCGTGCTGCCGATCGTCAGCTTCCCCGGCTTCCTGATGAACGGGCTCTCCGGCCAGAACGGCGCGCTGTCGGCCGCGTGCTTTGCCGGCGCGGCCCTGTGGCTCGAGCGCTCCCCTCTGCTCGCCGGCGCCTGCCTGGGCGCGCTGGCCTGCAAGCCGCAGCTGTTCCCGTGCGTGCCGGTGGCGCTGCTGTCCGCCCGACGCTGGCGGGCGTTGGCAGGCTGCGCGTGCAGCGCCTGCGGGCTGAGCGCCGCATCGCTCCTGGCGTTCGGCGGCGCGGCCTGGCGCGCTTTCCTGGCCAACGCCCCGCTCGCCCGCGCCGACATCGAAACGATAGCCATCAAGTGGCCGAAGATGCAGAGCGTCTACGGCGCCGTCCGCCTGGCAGGCGGAACCAGCAGCACCGGCTATGCGGCCCAGGCGGTGGCCACACTGTCCGTCCTGGCGCTGCTGGCCATCGTCTGCGCCCAACGGCCCGGCCGGCTGCTCGAGGCCGCTTCGCTTGCTACGGCAGCCACGCTGTTCACGCCGTTCCTCTACGATTACGACCTGGCCATCCTGTCGGTCCCCCTTGCCTGCCTCGCGGCGTCGGCCCTGCGGACGGGCTGGCTCGGCTGGGAAAAACTCGTGGGCTCCCTGGTCTTCCTGCTGCCGCTGGCGGCGCGCGCGGCCGGCCTCGTGCTCCACGTCACGCTTGCCCCGCCGCTGGTCATCGCCCTGATGCTGGTGCTCGGCAAGCGCGCCGGCGTCGCCGGGCGCGCATGAGCAGGGCCGCGATCGTTCTGGCGGCGCTGCGCCGGGGGGACTGGCTGACCCCGGACCGCGCCAGGGCGTATTGCTGGATGACCGCCGCGGTAACGACGATCCAGGCGACCCACCTGGTGGCGCTGACGCTGTGGGCGGTTGCCGCGGACCCGCATGGGCGCGCGCCCGTCAGCGACTTCGATGCGTTCTGGTCGGCCGCGGTGCTGGCGGTGCAGGGCCACCCCGCTTCCGCCTACGACCCTGCGGTGCTGAGCGCGGCCGAGGCGGTCGGCGCCCAGGCCGTGGACGGCCAGTTTCTCCCCTACATGAACCCGCCGGTGTTCCTGCTCCTGTGCCTCCCGCTCGGCCTGCTGCCTTACCTGACGGCGATGGGCGCCTTTATCGCCGCCACCTATGGCGGACTGGCGGTGTGCCTCAGGCGCATGTTGCCGCCCGCCTGGCCTTTGCTGCCCGCCGCAGCCTTTCCGGCCATGATGGTCAACGGCTGCGAAGGCCAGAACGGCGCAATCAGCGCCATGGCCTTTGCCGGCGGCCTGCTTTGCATGGAGCGGCGGCCGGTCGTGGCCGGCCTCTGCCTCGGCGTGCTTTCGTTCAAGCCGCATCTGGCGCTGGGCGTGCCAATCGCGTTGTGCGCGGCACGGCGTTGGCGCGTGCTCGCCGGTTTGGCCGGCTCGGTGCTGCTGCTGGCCGGCTCGTCCCTCGCACTGCTCGGGCCGGCCACCTGGGCCCGCTTCTTCGGCGCGGCCCCGGTGATGCGGCACGTGCTGGAGCACGGCGATTCGTGGCCGAAGATGCAGAGCCCGTTCGCCGCCGTGCGCGTCCTGCACGGAGGCCTCCCGCTGGCCTATGCGGTCCAGGCTGTCGCGGCCCTGCTGGCGCTGACGGCTCTCGCGCGGCTGGCCCGGCGGCGCGCCGGAGCGGGCGCCGAAACCGCGGCGATGGTGGCCGCCAGCCTGCTCTGCACCCCCTACCTGTTCGAGTACGACCTCGCCTGCCTCGCCATACCGATGGCGTGGCTGGCGGCGCGCGGCAGCCTCGGCGGGTGGCGGCCCTGGGAGAAGTCGCTGCTCGCCATCCTGTATTTCTACCCCATCGAGGCCAGGAACATGAGCCTGCACGTGGGCTTGCCGGCCACGCCGTTCCTGATCGCCGCCCTGCTCGCGGTCATCCTCGCCCGATCTCGATCCGACCTGGCCCGAGGCGCGCGCGCGCCTGCCCTGTCCTCTGACTGCCTCAACCTGTCGTGCAGCGTCTCGACGCTCGCCGCCTCGGGATGACGACCTGGCGCGGCTGGCGGCCGAGCTGGACCTGGCGCGCGGCCGCTCGGCTTCTTCTGGTCGGCCAGGCGGCGGGCTTCGCGTTCATGGTGGCCGGGACGCACGGCGCGTTCGGGCCGCAACCGGTTCCGCCGACCACGACCGATTTCGCCAGCTTCTACGCGGCAGGCGTTCTGGCGAACCGCGCCACGCCGGACCTCGCCTACGATCAGGCCGCGCACGGCGCCGTCGAGAGCCAGGTGGTCGCACCGGGCGTCGAGGAAAAGCCGTTCGTCAACCCTCCTGTGTTCCTGCTCCTCTGCGCTCCCCTGGCCCGGCTGCCCTACCTTGTGGCCTTCCTTGCCTTCGAAGGTGTGACGTTCGCCGCCTGGCTCGTTCTCGGCACGCGCATTGCCGGCGGGGGCGCGCTGGCTGCGATCGCGCTCGCCGCCTGCCCGCCGGCATGGTGGGCGCTCGGGTGGGGCCAGAACTCGTTCCTCTCGGCCAGCCTTCTCGCCGCCGGAACGCTGTTGCTTCCACGGCGCCCCCTGCTCGCCGGCGCCGCCTTCGGCGCGCTCTGCTTCAAGCCGCATTTGGCGATGCTCGTTCCCGTCGCCCTGGTCGCGGGCGGGTTCGGGCGCGCCACCCTGGCCGCCGCAGCCTCCGCGGCAGCGCTGGTGGCTGTGTCTGCGCTCTGCTTCGGATTGTCGACCTGGCAGGCCTTTCTGTCGGTTGCCATGCACACCCACCCTGCCCGGGGCGGCCACGCGCTCGCGGCCCATGTCGATTTCTACAGCGCGGCGACGCTGCTTGGCGCGTCGTCCGGCACGGCCACGGCGGTCCAGGCCGCAGCAACCGGCCTGTCGGCCCTGTCGGTGGCCTGGCTGTGGCGGCGCGCCCGCGGCGGCAAGGCCGATGGGGACCGCGCACTCGCCAATGCCGGCCTGATCGCCGGAACACTGGTCGCCGCGCCGTTCCTGCTGTTCTACGACCTGGCGATAGCGGGTCTGGCCGCTTGCTGGATCGCGCGCCACGCGCGCCGGCAGGGTTGGACGCGGGCCGAGCTGTTCGCCTTGGCGGCGTCCACCGGGTTCGGCCTCGTCGCCTACCCGTCGGCGATCCTGATGCACGCGGCACTGGGAAGCCTGGTTCCCTTGGCCTTGCTGTCGGTCGTCCTCCGCCGCGCCACGTCGCACCCGCTGCGCCGGAGTGATCGCCAGGTCGGCGTTCTAGTCACGAGCATCGATTGACGGTCGCAGTATGCCGGTCAGGCGCGAACCGGTGTCAGCCAAGCCCGCGTTCGTTGCTAAGTCGGTTCGTTTGCAAGCTTGCCACGGCATTCCGCGATAATCGTCGAAACGGCGCCCACTTAACGATTTTGCAACCAGTTCCGTGCGATACACAGCTTCGACGGACCGAAACGGTAACGTTACGCTTATCTACGGGTAAGGATGCCAACCCGTAGCTACTGATTGAAACTGTCACGCGAGCGCCCACCAGCCCGCATATTTGGAGGTGTCAAATGGACAAACTCATCGTTCACGCTCTTGCATTGAAGGCCGACCGCAAAGCCGTCACCGCCCTCGAATACGGCATCATTGCCAGCATTCTCGGCCTAGTTCTCGTCACGATCTTCAGGAACTTCGGCACGACGCTCACCAACCTGTTCACGACCGTTGGCGGATCCATCTAGGCCGCCTCCTGGGTTTGGAGGGCGCAAGCCGCTCCAAACCCAGCAGATGTCGTTCAAGGGAACGTGCTCCGCACATTCGTCGCCAAGGAGTTCTCGTGTCGGACTTGAGTACTGTGCCCCTCCTGCTGGCAGGTTCACTCCTTCTGGCCTTCGCCGCCCTGCACGATATCAGCTTTCGGACAGTCCCCAATCGCGTCCCGGCTCTCATCCTTGTCTTCGGATTGCTGCTCAGGGCTGAACATGGCGAGCTGCCTGCGGGTCTGGCGTGCGGCGCAATCATGTTCGCCGTCACCTACGCTTTCTGGCGCTTCGGCTGGATCGGTGGCGCCGACGCCAAGCTGCTGAGCGCGTGCGCGGTGTTCGTGCCGCCCGCCATCGTTCCAACCATGGTGGCCAGCACAGCGATCGCCGGCGGCGTGTTGGCCGTCATCTACCTCGTCGCGGGCTCGCTCGCACCCCGCGGCATCATCCGCGCGGCGCCGCGCGCGAACATCCTCGTCCGCATCAGGCAGTGCGAACTCCGCCGCCTCCGCAGACGCGGTCCTCTCCCTTATGCCGCCGCGATTGCGACCGGCAGTTGGCTCGCCATCGCGGGCTCGTAGCACGTTTCCATTCCATCGAGACAGCTTGCCGAGGTTAGACCGATGCTCAGAACTCTGCTCTTTCTGCTGATGGCCGCGGGGCTGCTCGGCTTTTCTGCGACGGCCTGGGTCTACATGCATCCTGCCGCACCTGTTGCCGTCGAAATACAGAAAGTGAACGTTCTCGCCGCAGCCGGCACGCTTCGGGCAGGCACCCTGCTGAAGCCGGACGACCTTGAAACGAAAGAGGTGCCGGAGGGCGAGGTACCCGCAGGAGCACGCAGAGACTCGCCTCAGGCACGGTCCGAACTGTTCGGCGCAATGGTGCGTCAGACGTTGCTGGCCCACCAGATGATCCTCCCGGCAGACGTCATGCGTCCTGGCGATCACGGATTTCTGGCAGCCGTTCTGACGCCGGGCAAACGGGCGACCTCGGTCGGGGTGGACGCCGTGTCCGGAACCGCTGGCTTGATCTGGCCGGGCGATCACGTCGATCTCATCCTGACGCAGCAGATCGATGATCCGGCTGTGCCGATCGGGCGGCGGTTTGCAGGCGAAACCGTGCTGAAGGACGTGCGGGTGATCGCCATCGATCAGCAGCTCGTTCAGGGCGGAACCTCGACCAGCGCCGACACGTCGCAGCAATCTCGGACCGTAACCCTCGAAGTGTCCCCAGAAGACGCGGAAAAGGTTGCCGTCGCCGTCAGGCTCGGCAGGCTGGGCCTGGCTGTCCGCCCGGTGGACTCCGGCAAAGCCGCAGGGCTGCAGGACCACGCGGTCACCTACAGCCAGGACGTGTCCAGCGCGATCGGCAACATGCATCGCCCGTCCGAGACGGTGGCAGCGCCGTCGATGCATGTCTTTTCCGGCGTCAACGACAGGGAATATAAGTTTTGATGCGCAACCGCAACTGCACCGCCAGGGTAATCGGGCTCGTTACCGTACTGGCGGCAGCAAGCGCTCCCGCGTTGGCGCAATCCGATGCCGGTCAGTTTGGCGGCGCCCCGAGCGCGGCTGCTCCTTCGGGAAACTCGCCATCGACGCGTTCCGGAATAACGCTGTCAGCGGGAAGCGGCCAGATCGTTCGCCTCCGTGCGCCGGCTGCCAACGTCTTCACAGCCGATCCCAAAGTTGCCGAAGTCCGGCCGGCCAGTGCAAACAGCCTTTTCGTCTTCGGAGTGGCGCCCGGAAACACCACGGTTGCCGCCTTGAGCGCGAACGGCGACGCCATCGGACAATATCAGGTGTCGGTCGTGCCGTCCGGCTACGACGCCGCCATGGCCCGTGGCGCCATCAGGCGCAATGGACAGGAGAACGTGCTCACCCGTCCGACCGAGACCGGCGTGTCCCTCTCGGGTCAGGTCCCTACCCCTGCCGACGCCGAGCGCACCGTTTCTGCCGCCAAAGGCGCTCTGCCGCCAGACGGCAAGGTCGAGAACCGTCTGACGGTGGACGAGCCGATACAGGTGGGACTGCACGTGCGAATCGCCGAAATGACCCGCAGCCTGACGCGCGAACTCGGCGTGAACTGGTCGGCGGTCGCGCAGCTTGGTCGGGATGCGCAGTACGGAGTGTCCGGCAGCACCCAGAACGCCTTGCAGCAGGCGACCGGAGTAGCGGCGAGTGCAGCCTCGTTCAACATCGGCAACCTCGTCAAGAAAGGCTTCGACCTGACCGCCGCCATCGATGCGCTGTCCCAGGATCAACTCGTTCACGTGCTCGCCGAGCCCAACCTGGTCACGATGAGCGGCCAGCCGGCAAGCTTCCTGGTCGGTGGCGAGTTTCCGATCCCTGTCGCCAGCAACACCGGCAACAACGCAACGTTCTCCGTCGAGTTCAAGCAATACGGCATCAGTCTGGCATTCGTCCCGACAGTCCTGGGACACGATCGGATAAGCCTCCACGTCAGACCCGAAGTAAGCCAGCTCGACAAAGCGAACGGCGTCACGTCCTATCTCAATTCGTCGGTGTCGATCTCCATACCGGCGCTTACGGTGCGGCGGGCCGATACCACCGTTGAGCTTGGCTCTGGCCAAAGCTTCGCCATCGCCGGGCTGCTGTCCGACCAGACGACACAGATCGGCCAGGCAACCCCCGGGCTTGGCGATGTTCCGATCCTGGGCGCCCTCTTCCGGTCCGACAGCTTTCTGCGGCAGCAGACCGAGCTGGTGATTGTTGTGACACCCTACATCGTGCGTCCCATCAGCGACCCCACTTCGTTGCGCTCGCCTACGGACGGCTTCCATGTGCCCAACGACTTCGAGCGCATCCTGCAGGCAAGGCAGCTGGGCCGCGGCCTTGCCGAGCGCGGCCACATGCCTGCCGGCTCCGGCTTCATCGTCGAGTAGAGGACCGATCATGCCCCGTCTACGTCATACCTGGTGTTCGGTGCCATTCGCGCTTGGATGCCTCGGCACTCTTACTGCCTGCGGTCCAGATCCCCTCTACCGGGAGGGGTCCTGGAACCCGAGCCACGTCAACGGAGCGAACTTGACCCTGATGGTGGCCAACCCCGCCGATCTCCGTAGAGGAAGCGGCACCACCCTCTCGGACGGCCAGATTGCCACAGCGGCAATCGAGCGCCTTCGCACGGATAAGGTGAAGAAACTCCCCGCCTCAGACGTCGCCACCATCGCGACCGGGAACTCGGGGGACAATAACGGCACTCAATCCGGGACACAGTGACTTTGGCACAGAATACAGCACCGTCACCGGCCGAGGCGCCCCAGAAGGCGGTCGACCGTTCCAGCGTCATGGGCTTTGTCACTGATGCTGAAAGCGAGACCGCGCTGCGCGAGGGCATGGCCGACCTCGTTCCGTCGATACAAATCAGGCGGCAATCCATCCGGCAAGCGACCGCCCTGTTGCGCAAGATGCCCAGCCCAGAGGTTCTCGTCGTCGACATCACCGGAGAGGATGCGCCACTCGCCGCGCTGCACGATCTGTCGGAAGTCGTCGAGCCGAATACGCGTGTGTTGGTGATCGGTGATCGGGCCGACATGAATTTCTATCGCTCGTTGACCCGTGACCTGGGCGTGGCCGAGTACCTCTACAAGCCACTTGCAAAGGAGATGGTGGCCCGCATGTTCGGGCCGGCCTGCGCGCAACGACCCATGTCGAGCGGCGCTTTGCAAGGCGGGCGGGTTGTCGCCGTCACCGGCGCCTGCGGGGGTGTCGGCACCACGACCATTGCCGCAAACCTCTCCTGGTACCTGGGTGAGGAACTCAAGCGCCATACTCGCCTCTTCGACCCCGACATCTACACCGGAAACGCAGCGATGATGCTGGGCGGACGAACCGGGACAGGACTCCGTCTGGCGCTGGAGGCACCATCGCGTATCGATGAACTCTTTGTCGAGCGCGCGGCACAACCCCTGACCGAGCGTCTGTCGGTTCTCGCAGGCGACGAAAAGGTGACGGATGCCGCCGAAGTGGCCGAGGGAGCAGGCCGCGCTCTCCTGACGGCACTGCGCCGCCGATACAACTTCGTCGTCACCGACGTGCCGTCGGCACCGGTTCCCGTGTATCGCGAACTGCTTATGCTGGCCCATCAGCGCGTCCTTGTTCTGGATCCGACTCTTGCCTCTTTAAGAAACGCCTTGCGCTTGCTCGCAATACCGACAGGACCCGACCAGGTTCGCCGCGCCGTCATCGTGCTGAACCGCCTGGGTCAGCCAGGCGGCTTGACACGCACCCAAGTCGAAGAAGCGTTGGAAATGCAAATCGACGTGGTCATACAGTATCAGCCAAGACAAGTTGGCCAGGCAGCGACTTTGGGAACACCGGCCTGTGAGGCAAAAAGCGGTTTCCGGAGCGGTATACTCGCACTAGCCCGAGAAGTCGCATTCGTGGCCGACGGCGTTTCAGCCGGGCGCACGTCCGGCGCCGCACGCAGCTTCGGTCTAGGACGCTTGCTCTCGAAAATGTCCGGCCGAGCAGCATGAGCGCAGCACCGCTTTTCGGTCGTAGGAGGACTGAAGCCGAGTCGGTGGCACCTCCCGCCATTCCAAGACCGACCCCGCCCACCTCTGTTCAAAGCCAGTCAACCTCGGATCAACTCGCAGACCTTCGCACCCTGGCACTCTCGCAGCTTGATCCTGCCGCGGCTGCAGCACTGCCCCAAGACCGCTTGACCCCCGAAATCGAAAAGCTGGTTGGCGACATAGCAACCGAACGTCGCATCCAACTCAACGCGCGCGAGCAGAGGCAACTCGCCGCTGAGCTCGTCAACGACATGTTGGGCCTAGGCCCACTCCAGCCCTTGCTCGACGACGACACGATCGCAGACATCATGGTCAACGGTCCGGACCGCGTGTTCATCGAAAAGTCAGGACGTGTCACTTTATCCAATGTTCGCTTTCGAGATGCTGGCCACGTCGCAAACATCTGCCAGCGTATAGCGGCAGGGATCGGACGTCGGATCGACGAGAGCTCTCCGATGGTCGATGCGCGACTCATGGACGGTAGCCGCGTAAACATCGTATTCCCCCCCCTCGCGCTTGACGGCCCATACGTCTCCATCCGTAAGTTCACCAAGCGCAAGATGGACTTTGCTCGCCTGGTCTCGCACGGCAGTTGTTCACACCAGGTTGCGCGAATCCTGGAAATCGCCGGACGCTCAAGGCTGAATGTCATCATCTCTGGCGGCACCGGGTCGGGCAAGACGACCTTGATGAACGCCATGTCTCGCATGATCGACCCGGCGGAACGGGTAATCACCATCGAAGACGCGGCCGAGTTACAACTTCAACAGCCACACATCGTCCGAATGGAGACAAGGCCAGCGAGCCTGGAAGGACGCGGGGAAATCACTCAGCGCGACCTGGTACGAAACGCTCTGCGTATGCGACCGGATCGGGTCATTATCGGTGAGGTTCGCTCGAGCGAGGCGTTCGACATGCTTCAGGCAATGAACACGGGCCATGACGGCTCTATGTCGACCATCCATGCAAACAACACTCGCGACGCCCTGACTCGCATAGAGAACATGGTTCAGATGGGCAACATGGGCCTTCCCAGCAAAGCCATAAAAACTCAAATAGTGGGCGCCGTGGATCTCATAGTTCAGGTCGAACGCCACCGTGACGGCGGCCGCCGGATCACTCAGGTCACCGATATTGTCGGTCTCGAAGGCGACGTTGTCGTGTTAAACGACGTATTTCAATTCGAGTTTACAGGCGAGACGCCGGACGGAAGCAAACTTGTCGGAGCATACAAGGTCGGACGTGGTCGCCCAAGTTTCTGGGAACGACTGGTCTACTTCCAAATGGATCGTGCTTGGGTGGCGGCCATGGAAGAAGTGAGCCAGTGAACACCCACCTTCCGGTCTTATTAGCCGGTGGTCTTTTTTGCCTGTTCGGGCTAACCATCACCGGTCTTTGGTTGCTGGCGGAGCAGAAACGATCGTTACGATGGATTGCTCGCCGGGATGCCACGATAGGTGGTTACCTTAAACCGAGGCTGGGTTCTGGCCCGGCACTGATGTTGGCAGCCCGGCAACGTGAGCCGGCCAACCTCCTGGCCAGCATACACTCCGTGTTCGGTTGGAGGGAGGACAGGCGCAGTCAGTATCCGATGAGCTGGTGGGGTGTCGCAATCGCGGCCTTGGGCCCGTCGATCATCGGATCCCTTCTCGCCACTCGGATCCTGGGTGTCCTAGGCTGGTGCGTCCTGCCACTTATAGACATTGTTCTCACCCGAACCTTCCTTAACTGGCGAGTTGGGAAGGTCTCGCGCGATCTACTCAGCCAGTTTCCCGATGCTCTGTCTATGGTATCGCGTTCGGTTCGTGTGGGGGTTCCCCTTGGCGAGGCCATCAAGGTGGTCGCACGTGAGGGCTTATCACCGACCAAGGAGGAGTTTGGGCGTGCGTCAGACGCAGTGGCGATTGGCGTCGACCTGGAAACCGCTCTTGTGGAAATGGCGCAACGGAACGACCTGGCGGAATACCGCTTCTTCGCCACTGCATTGGCGCTCCAAAGCCAAACTGGCGGCGGCCTTACAGAAACTCTGGACACGCTAGCTGACACAATACGCAAACGCGATGCGGCGCGTAAGCGAGGAGCCGCTCTCGCCTCCGAAGCAAAAACCAGCATTTACGTTCTGACGGCACTGCCGATGATAAGTGGACTGATGCTGTGGTTTTCAAATCCTGACTACATCAACATCCTTTTCATCACGGAAGGCGGTCAGAAGCTGCTGGCGATCGCAGTGTTCATGCTATGTCTTGGCCTGTTTTCTATGCAGCAGATCATCAAACGGAGTTTGTCGTGAGTCCCGCGCATCTCGTACCACTGCCGCTCATAGCGTGCGCTGCAATACTATTCGTCGGCGGGGTGTTCCTGTTATTACAAGCGGTCGAGCGTCGAGAAAAGCTCCGTCTAAGGATAAACAACGCGCTCACTTCAGGACCGGAGGGCACCGTTGAGCCACACCAAAGTAAGGCACATCTGCTTGACCTTCTCGCAAAATTCGGTGCTTCGCTGGCGAGAAGTGGCATCCTATCAGACACCACACGGTCACAACTTCAGCAGACCGTCAACCAAGCTGGTCTTCGAGGAAGTCGCGTCTTCGGTATCTTCGTTGGCAGCAAGGTATTGCTCATGCTCGGGTTGCCGGCTGCGACATACGTGTTCCTCAATGGGCAAAACTACAGCACCTCGACATTTTATCTAATTTTGGGGGCAGCGTTTGCAGCGGGCATGCTGTTTCCCGACTTCTTCATCAAGCAACTGAGAGGTAAACACCTTAAGTCGTTAGAACGGGGCTTGCCGGACGCGCTGGATATGATGGTCATATGCGCTCAAGCTGGTCTTGGCTTAGAGAACGCGATCGAACGCGTTGCTCAAGAGTTTGCCTTCGCAAACCGGGCAGTATCGCTGGAACTATCAATTTGTTCAAGCGAGATGCGTATCGGTACTGACCGACGCACCGCTCTGATGGCGTTGGGCGACCGCACAGGATTAGAGCAGATGCGGCGTTTGGCTGGAACAATGATTCAAACGATGCAGTTTGGGACTCCCCTCAGCCAAGCACTTCGCGTGCTTGCGGCCGAGATGCGGCAAGACAACTTAACAAAGTTTGAGGAGAAAGCAGCCAGACTGCCTGTATTTCTTACCATTCCGATGATTTGCTTCATCTTACCCTGTGTCTTCATAGTGGTTGGCGGTCCGGCCGGTCTGCAGATAGTGAAAACACTTGGTCATTGAGGGATAACATGCAACATCTTAAGGTGCTTTTGTTGATTTCTGGTATGCTAAGCATTACAGCATGTGGCCACTCCGCGGTTCGAGACGCAGGCGATGGTGCGAGCCTCGAGGCGGCAAGGGAAGCATTGACAGAGGGGTCAGCCGGTACGGCTTTGGCTATCGCTCGCGGAGTGTTGGCATCTCAGCCCAGCAATGTTTCCGCGATGGTACAGGCCGGCGATGCTGAAGCGGCGTTGGGCGACCGTCTGGCAGCTACGGTCAGCTATAAGCAAGCACTGGAAATCGAGCCAAGGAACGTGCACGCCCGACTAGGGCAGGGAAAGTTGCTGCTCAGGGATAATTTACGTGAGGCAGAAACGACGTTTCGTTCTGTTTTTTTGGATGCATCGCGAGATCCTATAGTTCTAAACGACTTGGGTTATGTACTTGACCTTCAAGGTCGGCATAAGGAGGCGCAGGTCTACTACGAGAAGGCTCTTGTCATAGAGCCCGACCGTGTCTCGACGCGTGTCAACTGGGCCCTCTCGTTGGCGCTCGATGGTCAAGGCGAACGTGCTGAACAAATCTTGGGTGACGTAGCGGCCAGCGGTTCTGCCTCACGTAAAATCAGGCTGGATTTCGCGGTCGCACAGGTCATGGCCGGGCACGACGAGGAGGCCAAGCAGACACTAAGAACCGACTTGCCGGCCGAAGAAGCAATGTCCGCCTTTGAGGGAGTGAGCCAGCTGAAGCTTTCAAACCAGACGCTAAATTGACGCTTGTGTGTGGAAGCCTGCGATACTCGAGGCCGCTATAAGTCGGACCATTAAAAAGCAAGATTAGCAGTCGTCCATGACAATATCTCGCCTGCCTGAATGTGGGCGCGCCAATACCTGTTCGACGTAAGGTGAGGATGGCTTCATCGTCTATCGGCCGTTCCAGCAACATCGGCGCCGCGGGCATCAATGCTTACTTCGCGACGAAGGTGATCGTCATTCGGTGACCATGCGGGACAGTGGCGTGTCAATCAGCGTCGGAAAGTTACCAGGCAACAGCGTCCAAAAGTTTCCACTATCTCGTCCGGTGTTCAGCTGTTTCTCGCGCTGCTTGAGGCGGAACGAGTCGTTGCCGGTCTGCATGATGTCGCAGCGGTGGGTGACGCGGTCTAGCAGGGCGGTCGTCATTTCTGGGTCGCCGAAGACTCCGACCCATTCGGCAAAGGTGAGATTGGTGGTTAAGATCAGTGACGTTTGCCGTAGACTTGGCTTATCAGGTGGAGCAGCAGGGCGTCGCCGGAGGTTGGGAACGGCAGGTAGCCGAGCTCGTCGATAATCACGGCGTCGGTCTCAATCAGCAGGTCGCCTATAACATGCTGTTCCGCTGATTCATTGGCCTGTCCGTGGACGCAGCCGTCTGGGACCTGACGGTGTTCACCAAGAACCGTGACGCTTGCTGGACGGCGACGTGGCCCATCGCTTCCTGGCCACCCTGCTGGCCGACCCGCACGTCGTGCCGCTGCTCTCGTCGGAGCACCTCTCCGTCGATGGCACGTTGAGCTAAGCCTGGGCCAGCATGAAGAGCTTCCGCCCGCGCGACGGCAGCGGCGAGCCGCCCGGTTCTGGCCGCAACGGCGAACGCGACTCCCACGGCGAGAAGCGCAGCAACGCGACGCACGCGTCCACCACCGACCCCGATGCGCGGCTGTTCCGCAAGTCGGCGGGCTAGCCGCACAACTCTGTCACATGGGCCACTTGGTGATGGAGAACCGCAGCGGCCTGGTGGTCGACACGCGGTTGGCGCACTTGACCGGCACCGCCGAGCGTGAAGCGGCGGCCGACATGCTGGGCGAGCTGCCGGCTGGCGGCCGCGTCACGGTGGGGCCCGACAAGCTGTTCGACACGCAGGACTTCGTGGCTGAGATGCGCCGGCTGGGTGTCACCCCGCACGTGGCCCAGCACACGAACGGTCGCCGCTCGGCCGTTGATGGCCGCACGACGCGCCATGCCGGCTACGCCGTCAGCCTGCGCAGCCTGCGCACCCGCAAGCGCATCGAGGAAGGGTTTGGCTGGATGAAGACGGTGGGCGGTTTGCGCAAGACACGCCATCGCGGCACCGCCCGGGTCGGCTGGCAACCAGCCCCCACTCGGGCGGCAGAAGAGGGTCAAACCAAGACACCATCAGCAAAGTGCCGCCTTGTTCCGCAGCCTGCTAGAATGCCGGCGCGTCCCAGCTGTTTCTCCCCGCTCCAACTGGTTGACCAGATCGACGGCGTTGTAGAAGCGAACGCGCTTGCCCTGGTAGAGGCGGCTACGCCGAAGGCTATCGCGACGCGGGTTCCCGGTGCCGGTGCCGCCAACCAGGATCAGATTTGTGCGCGGTCATGAAGGCGGCAGTCGCCAGTTGCTCAATTTGCGCCTGCGGCAACGGGGGTCTCAGCCCCCTCGATGCCGGTCAGATCGCGATTTACAGGGAAGCGCGCGGCCTTGATCTGATAGCGCAGGCTGCGGACCTGGCGATCGGCCAGTTCGGCTTCGATCAGCCGGTCCAGCCAGGCTTCGGGCTGCATCGGCCGGCGTGGGCCCTCGGCCAGCAGTTCACTCCACGCCGTGGCCATGCCGTAGAGATGCAGCGCACTGAGTTGGGCCAGACGGTCCTTGCCAAGCGTTGCGATACCGGAAGCAGCCAAGGCAGAGGCTTAGTCTAATATGATATATGACAGCAAGATCAGTGGATGACATGGCTCACCTCGCGCAGGTGGTCGTAGCGGCCGCCACCGGCGCGCGGCTCGGTCTAAAGCTTCAGCATGTCGGCACATTCAGCATCGCCGGCGTGCTAGGTGCCACGAGCCGGCGCATCTCGCTCATCACCACGGCGGCAGTGATGACGTTGCTGTTCAGCACCAGTTCGCAGGCGACCTGCAGCGGCCCCAGGCCGAACTCACGCGCCATCATCAGCAACTCGACAAAGGCACGATCGCCTTTCAGCTGTTTGAGAACGCGGTCGCACACCAGCCGGATGGGCGTGGGCCGATCCCATTGCTGGAACGGCACGCCGTTGCGAAGCGCGCCGCGTTTCCGCTCGAGGATCGGCAAATAACGCCACGATTCGCAGAACAGCTGATCGCGCCCATACCGGCGGGCATGAACGGCCACGATTGCACCATCCGCCACTATGCTTACGCCTGCAGCTGTGGTGCGCACCGAGACGGCGCGGCCGGCAAAGGCGGCTGGCACGCTGTATCGGTTGCGATCCACGGCAACCAGGCAGGTGCTCGACACGCGCAGCATATGCTCGACATAGCCATCGAATGTCGCGGTGATCTGCCTGAGCGAAGGCTGCTTCTTGGCGAAGCACGCGGCAATCAAGCGCTCCGGCATCACCAGGTGTTTGCGCTTCGCAAGCTCCCTGCAGCGCGTGGCCAGCCATTCATTGAGGGCCTCGAAGCTGGCGAAGTGCGCGAGCGGCGTGAACAGCCGTTCGCCGATGTTGCCGACCTGGTTATCGACCTGCCCCTTCTCCCATCCAGAGGCCGGCGTGCATGCGACTGGCTCGAACAGATGATGATTGGCCAGCACCATGAAGCGCCGGTTGAACTGCCGCTCCTTGCCGGTGAAGACCGTCTCCACGACCGCTTTTAGTTTGTCGTAGACCATGCGCTGAGGCACCCCGCGGAAAGGAGAAGGCGCGATTACGGGCGTTGAAGACCATCTTCTCGCGTCCAGCCCCGCCAAGCTGCGGCTGTTGTTGCCAAGGTCAATCCCTGGAACCGCGATCGGCAGGTTGTGCTCCTTTCCCACCGGATGCCCCGGTCAGCTTATGCTGCCGGTGAGTGTGAGGGCGAGCCATCCCATAAACTTTTCCGATCTTGTGGCCGCAGCCATTCCCGGACACGCGCGTGGCAAGCCGATCGAGCTCTGGTGGCAGGACGAAGCTCGTGTCGGGCAGCAAGGTACGCCGACCTACACTTGGGCTGACAAGGAGAGCCGGTCACTGACGTCGCGCTATTGTCGCTACAACTGGGCCTACATTTTTGGTGCGGTCTGTCCGGCGCGGCACGGGTGCGGCCCTCGTGATACCGTATGTGATGGTGAACGGCGCTGGATGGCACAGGCCTGGTGGACGGCTCAAGCTGCCTTTCTAGATTAGCACACTCGTGCTGCCGCCGTACAGCCCCGAGCTGAATCCAAGAAACATCTGCCAGTATCTTCGCCAGAACTACCTCGCAAACCAAGTCTTCGAAACCTACACAGCAGTCGTCGACGCCTGATGCAACGCCTGAAACGCACTCGTCCAGCAACCGAAAACACCTCGATCACCACTCGAGAGTGGCGAACTGGGGCACTAGCTAGTGCCGTTGGTATGAGTCACGCTTTTTCCTTTCTTGTGTGAAATGGCGCCTTTAGGAATGGCCAGTCGGAACCGGTTTCGGCAAGCAATACCGTTCTCACAGCTTGGGAGTCTGTCTCACTCGGAACGCGCAATGACGTCGCAGAGAGCGTCTCGAACCCACGCTCGCCATTCCGCGTCTGCGCGCCGGCGTTCAGCTGGTCAGCCATGAGTACTCGGTCGTCGCCGTCGAGACCAGGCTCATCCAACTTTATAATGTCTCTCTTTGGATTTGCCGCCTACGCTTTGGATGCTAGTGTAGTTTGCTGAGCACAGACGGACTACAGCTCGGACCGATCCCGCATTCTGTGCCTCCGCTCTCAACTTGGCACTGTATGGTCATTGCGCGATTGAGTAGCGTGCAAGTGCAGGATGGCGCGTGTGAGACCGGAGAAGCGCACACCAGGCCACAGGACCGCATTACGGACGTGGATATTGAGGTGAGCTGCTAAGCAGCCATTACGGCTGGGGCACGCAACCCATATTCCCAGTTGGCGTACTCTCTCGCGCGCTGCTTCGCGCTAGGGCCGCTGTGTTGCGCAATCTTAATTGCGCCTTAACTCCCGCCGCCAATAGTTTCAACGGACCATGTGGCCGGCACCGTCGTGCGAAGAGTCCGTTTGGAAACGCTCAGAGAGCAGTGAGGCAAAGCTCACGATGTCCGTGCCAATCATGACTGCCGAGGAATTATGCCAACCCCGCTAGAGGATGACACATGCCCATTCGCGTGTGCCGATTGATGTGATGCGTGCTGGGTTGGCGATGAGCCAGTTCCAGGCGGCTTTGCAGGCTTCCACGATTGCATCGTAGCTTTCCCAAGCTAGGGCGCAGAGTTTGTTCTGGCGCAGGTAATCCCAGACGTTCTCCATTGGGTTCAGTTCGGGGCTAGAGCGGCAGATGCAACAGGACGATGTTGTCGGAAACCACCAGCGCGCCACCTTGCTGGTGCCAGCCAGCGCCGTCGCAGGTCAGCACGGCGATCGCGCCGGCTGCGACCTGCGTGCTGATTTCTGCCAGATGCAGGTTCATCATTTCGGTGTTGGCGGTCGGCGAGATCATTACGGCACCGACGCCACGTGCCGGCAGATAGCCCCGAACAGATAAGCGTTGTCGTGCCGGTTATCACGCACCATCAATGGCCTAGAGCCGATCGGTGCCCAGATATACGCGTGGGTGCCTTTCTGGCCGACCCTGGCTTCGTCCTGGAACCAGATTTCTACCGGCGTGTTTGCCGCGGCATCTGCGAGCTTGGTGCGCACAAGGCTGGCGAAGTTTTTAAAAGCCGCCTCGGCCGCCGCATCCTTCTTCGGATGCACGGGCCGCGGCTGGAGTCGCGCCAAACCAAGCTCGCCAAGCCAAACGCCTATCGTGTTCTCGTGCACCTCTACCGACCACAGGCGGGCCACTTCTGCGCGAAGGTCGGCGCATCGCCAGCGCACCACGTGGTGGATTTCGGGATCAGGCCCCCGCACCACCAGCGCGCGCAGCTCGGCCTTTTGCACCTCGGTCAGGGAAGGCTGACGGCCCGGGCTTTCGCGTGATTTCAGGCCGGCAATGCCTCCGCGTTGTAGCGGTGCACCCAGTCGCTCAAGGTCTGACGATCCATGCCGTTCAGCGCAGCCGCCTCGCTGCGAGACCAGCCTTCCAATACCAACGCCAGAGCCAGAATACGGCGAACCTGCGCGCCGTCGGTGCATCTGGCTGACGACAAACGAAGCTCCGACGCCGTATACTCATTCCGGGTAATTCTGACTGCCCTGCCCATACCATGCTCCCCACTACGAATCGCAACACCGCGATATCGAGTCAGAGTTCGAAGCGGATGGGAATCCCCCTCGGAGAGTCAGCGTCAGCCGGGGTTGGTATTAGACGATCACACTTGCCTGGCCGCCTGTTGATCTGAGATTGGCGAAGAATGCCTTGTAAGCGACGAGCCGACTCACGACACTCGTGAGCCCATCGACAAACCATTGATCTTTGACATCGTGATGGACGCTGTGCCGCCATCTTGTGTCGCGATAGGTGCCCGGTAGGAGTGTTCCCTTCGGAGTATTCCTGGGGTCCCCAACGCCATGTTCAATGCACGGCTGCAATCCGAGCGCGGCTGTTATTCTGTTGGGTTAAGGGTTGGATGGATAATGAACAGTTCCACGTCGAACCGTCGCTGCGAGCCTGCTTTGACATCCAGTATTCTTTGGTCCGCCGTATGCGTCCGGCCAGCCCCGCCTTGCTGAATTAGGCTTCTCTCGATCTGCTT
>CALMVI010000131.1 GCA_937873095.1 uncultured Acetobacteraceae bacterium
TTGGGGCGGAAGGCCCATCCGCGTAAAAGCGCACGGTAAGAAACGTGAACACGGGACGAGATCCGTTCGATTTTGGCTGCGGGGGCCTAGGTCCGGTCCGACTTCGATATGAAGTGGCGGTTTATTGCGTGCAATGATGGCGTGCAATCGGCATTGGATGGTATGCTGCTCCTTGGTGGGGCGTATTGCACGCAACAAACAGCATGGCTAACGCGGGGGATGACTTTGCGTGCAATACAAGCGCCAGGCCTGAACGTCGTCGCCGAGCCGGGCTGGATGGCACCGTTCCTCGCCAGCCTGGCGCACGATGACCTGGCACCTGCCACCTTGCGCGGGTACCGCTACGATCTCCGCCACTTCCTTGCCTGGCACCGCACAGTCCAGGACGCCGGCTTCGCGATCGGGGATCTCGCCGACTTCGAGCTGATCGCCTATCGCCAGCACATGGTCGCTGCCGGCCGCCGGCCCTCCACGGTCAACCGCCGGTTGGATGCCCTGCGCCGGCTGTGCCGATGGGCGCGCGGGACAGGCGCCTTGGCCACCGACGTGGCGCGTGATGTGCGGCCCATGCGCACGGCGCGCGGCCACCAGCCCGTCGCCCTGACAGATACCGAAGTCCACGCCCTGCTGCGCGCCGCTGGCGCTTCGTCGCACGGCTTGGCCGCCCGCAACTACGCCCTGGTGCAACTCATGCTGCAAGCCGGGCTGCGGGTCGGCGAGGTCGCGGCCCTGCAAGCGTCGGACATCACCATGAACGACCGCTCGGGCAGCGTGCGCATCCGCCACGGCAAGGGCCTCAAGGCGCGCGAGGTGCCGTTGAACGCGACAGCCCGGCGCGCGCTGAAACAGCATCTCGACCGCACCCCCGCGCTCACCAAAGATGCCCCGGTGTTCAGCAGCCGGGACACCGCGATGCCGGTGCGCACGGTCCAGGCCGTCATGACCAGCCTTGCACGCCGTGCCCGGCTCAAACGGCTTGCCGTCTCGGCGCACACGCTGCGCCACACCTTTGCGCTGGGCTATCTGCGCGACAACCCGGGCAAGCTGGTCGAACTCGCCAGCCTGCTCGGCCATGATTCGCTCGACACGACGGCCATCTACACGCGACCCTCGCGCGACGATCTCGCGGCCGACCTGGAGCGTTCGCACCTCAATGTCGACGGATGATCCCCCGGACGCCGAAACGCCGGCCCGGCGCCGGCCGGCCCCCGTCGATCCGGACGAGGATGAGCTTGCGCGGCACTGGAGCCTGACGCCTGCGGACCTGACCATGGCGGCTGAGTGCCGGGGTGACGACCATCGCCGCCGCTTTGCCGTCCAGCTCTGCTGGCTGCGTGTGCACGGCCGCTTCCTCGACGATTACCGCCAGGCCCCGGTGAAGATCGTCAACCACCTGGCGCGCCAGCTCGGCCTGCCGCCGGTGCTGTTCCTCGACCGGCCGGGCCGGGCGCAAACGGAACGGGCGCAAGCCTTGCGCATCCGCCGCCACCTTGGCCTGCGCCCCTTCGACGGCGGGCTGTCCGCGGATCTGCGGCATTGGTTGCGCCAGGGCGCCATCGAGGGTCGCTCCGCCGCCGAGCTCCTGGTCCGTGCCGAGGATAAGCTGCGCGGCTGGCACGTCATGCTGCCGGCCATCAGCACGCTGGACCGGCTGGTCACGGCCGAGGTGACGCACGCCACGTCCCAGCTCTACGAGACGGTCTCGCTCCGGCTGCCACCTTCCCTGCGCGAGGCGATCGACCTGCTGGTCGAGGTGCCGGACGGCGATGCGCGGTCCAGCCTGTTCCGGCTCAAGGACTTCCTCAAATCGGCCAGCGCCGCCGTCATCAAGGGCGACATCGTGCGCCTGCGGCTGATCGAGCAACTGGTCGAGACTGGCGCCGGCCTGGATGACCTCGATCCCCGGGTCGTGCGTCAGCTTGGCCAACTCGGCCGCCGCTACGACGCGGGCGACCTTCGGCGCTTTGCCAAGCCGAAACGCGATGCCCTGGTCGCCTGCTACCTAGTCGAGACGCGCAAGACGCTGCTCGACCAGATTGTCGAGATGAACGACCTGTTCCTGACCGGCACGAACCGGCGGGCGCGCAACGCGGTCGAGAAGCAGCGCAAGACCCTTCGCCGCCGGGCGCGCGATGGGTTGCACCGCGTGCTCAGTGCCATTGACGCGCTGGTCGCGGCCGACGGGGCGCAGACCGTCGAAGCATTCCGCGACGAGCAAAACCCATCCGCCTTGGTCGAGGCAGCCATCGCCTGCCGCGCCTACGAACGGCTGGAAGCCCGCGGCCACCTCGACGCCATGCTCGCCCGTTACGGCACGCTGCGGCAATACCTGCCAGCCTTCTTCGGGTTGCCGTTTGAAGCCGCCAGCGGCAGCGAGACCCTGCTGCAGGCGGTCGAGATCCTGCGCGCGCTCGACGCCGGCACACGCGGCCCACTCACCACGAACGACCCGCACGGCTTCGTGGCCGCGGAGTGGCGCCCCCACCTGGTCACAGCGGACAAGGCGGGCGGCAAGGCATCCGGCAAGCTCGACCGCGCCATCTGGGAAATCTCACTCGCCTTCGCCGTCCGCGACGCGCTGCGCGCCGGCGGGCTGTTCCTGGCGCAAAGCCGCGACCACGTCTCGTTCTGGAACTTGGTCTATGACGACCGGAGCTGGCAGGAGACACGCGAAC
>CALMVI010000132.1 GCA_937873095.1 uncultured Acetobacteraceae bacterium
TTCAGACGCTTTGGGGATCCCCTAGAGAGTCACCGTCACCCAGAGTTGGTATTAGAGGGCTGCGCCGGTTCCGTGACGAGGTCGGGTCGAGAGAGAGGCTTTCGACCGCCCGTCACGGAGAAACCGACATGGCGACGACCATTCAGAAGATCACCCTCAGCGCCTCGCGTGATATTCCCTTCAACAAGCTCGTATTGAGCCAGGCAAACGTTCGGCGTGTGAAGGCCGGCGTCTCGATCGATGAGCTGGCCGAGGACATCGCCCGGCGCACGCTCTTGCAAAGCCTCAGCGTCCGCGCCGTCGTCGATTCTGACGGAAACGAGACCGGCATGTTCGAGGTGCCGGCCGGCGGCCGGCGCTTCCGGGCGCTGGAATTGCTGGTCAAGCAGAAGCGCCTGGCCAAGACCGCGCCCGTGCCGTGCGTGGTGCGGGACGGCGGGATCCCCGAGGAAGATTCGCTGGCCGAGAACGTCCAGCGCGTAGCGCTCCACCCGCTCGATCAGTTCCGTGCCTTCCAGGCATTGCGTGAGAAGGGCCTCGGCGATGAAGAGATCGCCGCACGGTTCTTCGTGAACCCGACCGTCGTGAAGCAGCGCCTGCGCCTCGCCGCGGTGTCGCCGAAGCTGCTCGACATCTATGCCGAGGACGGCATGACGCTGGAGCAATTGATGGCGTTTACCGTCACCGCCGACCATGCCCGGCAGGAGCGGGTCTGGGATTCCGTTTCGCGGAGCTACAACAAGGAGCCTACCTGATCCGCCGGCAGCTCACCGAGGGTGCCGTCCGCGCGGCCGACCGGCGTGCGCTTTTCATCGGCATAGAGGCTTACGAGGCGGCGGGTGGCGTGGTGATGGGCGATCTGTTCCAGCACGATGACGGCGGCTGGCTCCAGGACCCGGCGCTGCTCGATCGGCTGGTGGCGGAAAAGCTCGAGACCGAAGCAGAGGCCTTGCGCGATGAAGGTTGGAAGTGGATCGCGGTCGCGACCGACTTCCCCTACGGCCACAGCGCCGGTCTGCGCTGCCTGGTCGGCGAGACCACCGAACTCACCGAGGAGGAGGCTGCTAGCTTCAAGGCGCTGCGGGCCGAATACGAGACGCTGGAGGCCGAGCACGCTGGCGCCGACGACTTGCCCGAGGCGGTTGATCAGCGGCTAGCCGAGATCGAGACCGCCATGGCGGCGTTCGAAAACCGGCCGATCCGCTTCGATCCCGCCGACATCGCCCGCGCAGGCATTTTTGTCAGCATTGATAGCGACGGCGCCTTGCGTGTCGAGCGCGGCTTCGTCCGACCAGAGGATGAGGCGCCCGTCGAACCGGTTCCGACCGAGGCCGACGACACGCCGGAGTCGACCAGCCCGGAAATCCCGGTCCAGCGCGCGGTCATCACCATAGGCGGCGCGCTGTCAGCATCCGAACCCGAGGCGTCGGAGGAGGACGACACCATCCGGCCATTGTCCGACCGGCTAGTGACCGAGCTGACTGCCCATCGCACCCTGGCGCTGCGCGACGGCGTGGCGAACGACCGCAGGTAGCTTTCCAGGCCGTGCTGCACGCCCTCTGCCTCAATGCCTTCTACCGCTACGCCGCCAGCACCTGCCTGGAGATCACGGCGAAGCAGTCCGCCCTCTCAGCACAGGCGCCCGGCCTAGCGGAGACCGCTTCGGCGAAGACGATCGATGCTCGCCATGCGCAATGGGCCAAGCAGTTGCCGGAAACACCGGCCAATCTTTGGGACACGCTGACGGCGTTCGACAGCGACAGCCAGTCGGCGCTGTTCGCCCACTGCGCCTCGCTCACCGTCAACGTGGTGAAGGAGCCGTGGAACCGACGGCCGGATGCTTTTGCCCACGGCGATCAGCTCGCACACGCCGTGGGTCTCGACATGGCCGCCGCCGGCTGGAAACCGACCGTCGATAATTATCTCGGCCGAGTGCCGAAGGCGCGCATCCTCGAAGCGGTACGGGAGGCGAAGGGCGAGCACCCCGCGCAGCTCATCGACCACCTGAAGAAGGCCGAGATGGCCAAGGAGGCCGAGCGGCTGCTGGACGGCACCGGCTGGCTGCCTGAGCCGCTGCGTCTCGCCGGGTCCGAGCCGGCAGTTACCGAGCCGGCCAGTGAACCGGAGGCCCTGCCAGACTTCCTTGCCGGCGACGAGGACGATGCTGGCACCGCCGATTACGAGGAGCCTGAGCCGCACGCCATCGCGGCAGAATAGCACGAATCAGCGGGGCGGCATCGCCCGCCCCGGACCCATTTCCATCCAAAAGCCCGGCCATCGCGCCGGGCTTTCTCCTATGGAGATCTGACATGACCGATTGCGAACCCGCCCCCGTCCCAGCGCTCGATTTCGCCGGCTGGGACCAGAAAGAACGTGAGCACACAAACCGCGCAGACGAATTGCTGCCGGCGAACAAGACCGCCCTGTTTGACGCGCTCGCTGCCGCAAACATAACCGCTGTCGTCGTGACGTTCGACGGATACGGCGATAGCGGCCAGATCGAGAATATCGAAGCCAAAGCCGGTGATGAGATAGTCACCTTGCCGCCCGGCACGATTCTGATCGCGCGCCCAGTGTGGGGCAGCAACAACATCGACCGGCAGAGCCTGTCGATCCACGACGCCATCGAGGCCCTGATCTACAGCTTCCTCGGCCAAACCCATGACGGCTGGGAGAACAGCGATGGCGCCTACGGTGACTTCGCGTTCGACGTCGCCGACCGGACCATCACGCTCGACTACAACGAGCGGCGTATGGAATCCGATTATTCGCAGCATGTGTTTTGAGGAGGCGGCGATGGGCCATCCCTATCACCATGCGCTTTCCTCGGTGAGGAAATGGGGCGGGGCGGCTGAAGACTATCTGCCGAGTCACCAGTGGTTCGACGAGTCGAAGGCCATCACAGCGGATTTCCGCCACCGCGCGCTGCGCCATCACGCCGAAGGCATCTTCATGGCCGAGCGATTTTCGGAACGACGATCACCATCTCGACCGGCCGCGTCGTACCAGTGCGGCTGATCGGCGAGCAGCATGTGCGTGAGGATCTCGGCTTCATCCCGAGCTTCGTGGATTGGGTGCGCTGCATCCGTCCCGAAGCCTGGATGGGCCGCGCCCAGCCGATCCATCGTGACGTCGATCCCTTCGCCGCCGCCGTCTGATTCTTCTCTTCCCCTCTTGCTACGAAGCCCGGCCATCGCGCCGGGCTTCGTAGTTTCAGGAGTCCTGCAATGGCTGATTTCTACACTCACTTCTCCTGCCTGCTCGACGTCGGCAGCCCGGACAACGCCGCTCGTGCGCTCGACCTCTACCAAGCCTTCATGGAGGACGCCGCCCGCGAGGAAGTACCTTCTCAGGGTTTTCTTCTGTCGGTCCAGCCGGACCTTGGTGCCACGAAACTCTGGATTCATGACGACGCGACCGGCGATCCGCAGCAGGCGATCGATTTCGTGCTGCGCTGCGCCGAGGCGTTCGCGCTCA
>CALMVI010000133.1 GCA_937873095.1 uncultured Acetobacteraceae bacterium
GCCACGACCGGCGGCGCCCGCCCGCGTTCCGGCCAGGCGCCGCCGGTCGTGGCCGGTCACGCTGGCCGCGATCGGGGTGATCGCGGCTGCGGTTCTGGCGCGCCCCGGTCCCGCCGGCATCGTCATCGCCTATCCCAGCCCAGGCGTGGACGGCGAAATCACCGTCGACGGCGTGCGCGCCGGTGCGCCTGGCATGCGTTTGCCGGTCTCCCCGGGCGCGCACCGCCTGGGGTTCGAGGCCGAGGGCTGGACCACCACCGGGCGCATCGTCACTGTCGGCGCCCACGAGCAACGGGTGGTGACGCTGGTGCTGACGCCGCTTCCGGCAACCCTCGTTTTCGACGTGCAGACGCCAGGCGTGCTGGTCCGCCTGGACAACCAGCCGGTTCCCATGCCTTCAGGCGAACACAGGGTGGCCGCCGGGCGGCACCATCTGACGGCAACGCGGCCCGGCTACCTCCCCTACGTGGCGGACCTGGCCGTCGTGCGCGGCGAGCGGTTGAGGATCCCCATCGCCCTCTCGCCGGCCGTGCAGGAGTGATGCGCAGGGCTCAAAGCCTGCCTCCGGGCGATGCGGTCCGGCGAACGGCTGGCGTCCCGTAGGGGATTCGAACCCCTGTTAGCGCCGTGAGAGGGCGCTGTCCTGGGCCTCTAGACGAACGGGACGTGTCGGCCGGCCGTTGTCCTAGGGCAGGCGGGACCGGCTTGCAACACCTCGGACGGGCCGGCCGGCGTGCCGGGACGACCGGGCCGCTCGGACCTTGATCCCCGGGAAAACCGCAGGCACGTTCCGCCCGCGTCAATCCGGGGGGCGGCCGGCGTTCGGCATCGTTCGGCCCTGGAATCACTGTCCAAGGAGACGTTGTGATCAAGAAGCTCCGCAAGGCCGTCCTTCCCGTGGCCGGCCTGGGCACACGCTTCCTGCCCGCCACCAAGGCGATGGCCAAGGAGATGCTGCCCGTCGTCGACAAGCCGCTGATCCAGTACGCCATCGACGAGGCGCGGGCCGCGGGGATCGAGCAGTTCTGCATGATCACCGGCCGCGGCAAGATGGCCCTGGTCGAGCATTTCGACGTGGCCTACGAGCTCGAGGCGACGCTGAAGCTGCGCGGCAAGGAAACCGAGCTCGCCATGCTCAAGGACGCCCAGCTGTCGCCCGGCGACATCGTGACGGTCCGTCAGCAGGTGCCGCTCGGGCTGGGCCACGCGATCTGGTGCGCGCGCGCCTTCATCGGCGACGACCCGTTTGCCATCCTGCTGCCGGACGACCTCATCCTGTCCCAGGAGCCCTGCACCAAGCAACTCGCCGAGGCCTACTACCAGACCGGCGGCAGCGTGGTTGCCGTGACCGAGGTGCCGCAGGACCAGACCAACAAATACGGCATCCTGGAGATCGGCGCCGACGATGGCCGCCTGGTGGAGGTGACCGGGCTGGTGGAAAAACCCAGGCCAGAGGACGCTCCGTCCAACCTGTCGGTCATCGGGCGCTACGTTCTGCTGCCCGACGTGATCGAGCACCTCGCGCGCATGGAGCGAGGTGCGGGAAACGAGGTGCAGCTGACCGACGGCATGGCCAGGATGATCGGCCATACACCGTTTCACGGCCTGCGATACGAAGGACAGCGTTTCGATTGCGGCGACAAGGTGGGGTTCCTCGAGGCGCAGATCGCCTTCGCCCTGCAACGGCCCGAAATGGCCAGGCATGTCCGCAACTTCTTGCGCAAGTATCAGGAGACCGACTGATGGACGCCTTTGCCCATAGCTTCGACCCGACATCGCTGCGCGAATACGACATACGCGGCGTGGTCGGGCGGACGCTGCACCCGGCCGATGCGTTTGCCATCGGGCGCGTGTTCGGCAGCATCGTGGCGGGGCAGGGCGGCAGGACCGTGGCGGTCGGCTATGATGGGCGGCTGTCCTCGCCACAACTGGAGCCCGAGCTGGTACGCGGCCTCGTCGCCAGCGGCATGCAAGTGCTCCGGATCGGCTGCGGCCCGACGCCGATGCTTTACTACGCTGCCGTAACCCTGGCCGCCGATGGTGGGGTCATGGTGACCGGCAGCCATAATCCCCCCGACTACAACGGCTTCAAGATGGTGCTGGCAAACAAGCCGTTCTACGGCCGCCAGATCGTCGACCTCGGCCGGCGGGCGGCGGCGGGCGACGTGGTGGAGGCCGAGCCCGGCGGCACGCGCGACGTGGACGTGATGGCGGATTACGTGGCCAGGCTGCTGAGCGACTGGGACGGAGGCGACCGCATCCTCAACGTGGTTTGGGACAATGGAAACGGTTCGGCCGGAGAGGCGCTGCAGCGGCTGGTGAGCTCGCTGCCCGGCAAGCATACCGTGCTGAACGGCGAGATCGACGGCCGCTTCCCGGCTCACCACCCCGACCCCACCGTGGCACGCAACCTCGAACAGCTCATCGCGGAAGTGCGCGCCAGGCAGGCCGATCTCGGCATCGCCTTCGACGGCGACGCCGACCGTATCGGGGCGGTCGATGATGAGGGGCGCATCCTTGCAGGCGACCAGCTGCTGGTGATCCTGGCGCGCGATGTCCTTCGCGAGCGGCCGGGGGCCACCATCATCGCCGATGTCAAAGCCAGCCAGGTGCTGTTCGACGAGGTGACGCTGGCCGGAGGAACGCCGCTGATGTGGCGCACCGGTCACAGCCTGATCAAGGCCAAGATGGCCGAGATCGGAGCGCCGCTGGCCGGCGAGATGTCCGGTCACGTCTTCTTTGCCGACAAATGGTACGGTTTCGACGACGCGCTGTATGCCGCCGTCAGGCTGCTCAGCATCGTCGCGCGCATGAAAGGCCCGCTTTCCGCAGTGAGGGACGCTCTGCCACCCGTGCTGAACACCCCGGAGTTGCGGTTCGATTGCGACGACACCCGCAAGTTTGCCGTCATCGACGAGGTCGCCGACCGGCTGAGGCAAGCCGGTGCGACGGTGTCCGACATCGACGGGGTGCGTGTGTCCACGTCGGATGGCTGGTGGCTGCTGCGCGCGTCCAACACGCAGGCGGTGCTGGTTGCGCGTGCCGAGGCGCGCAGCGAGGAGGGCCTGGAGCGGCTGAAGGCGGCTCTGGTGGAGCAGCTCGCAGGCAGCGGCCTGTCGGCGCCGGATTTTTCCGGCGAGCATGCTGGCCACTGAGGCCGCCGGTTCAGGCGGCACTCTGCAACGCATTCGCGCGTAGATAGCCGACCCCTCCCAGTTCGGGCTTGAACATTTCGGTCAAGCCGACCGCCGTCTCCGCCCCGCCAAGGAACAGCACGCCGTCGGCAGGCATCTGCCGTGCGATGGCTTCCAGCACGCGCCGCTTGGTCGGGGGATCGAAATAGATGAGCACGTTGCGGCAGAAGACGATGTCGAACATGCCGAGCGGCCTCAGATCCGACAGCAGGTTCCATTCGCGGAACACCACCGCGTCCCGCAAGGACGGTTTGACGCGCCAGCCGGCATCCTCCTTGGTGAAGTGTTTGACCAGCATTTGCATGGGCAACCCGCGCTGGATTTCGAACTGCGAGTAGGCACCCTGACGGGCACGGTCGAGCGGCTCTCGCGCCAGATCGGTGCCCAGCACCTCGACACGGCGTCCCTGCAGTGCCGCCGCCATGTCGGCTGCGACCATGGCGATAGAGTACGCCTCCTGGCCGGTGGAGGCGGCAGCCGACCAGATGCGCAGCGCGGCGCCCGCAGGTCGCGCGGCATGCAGGCGGGCCAGCACGGTCTGGCGCAGCGCATCGAACGGCTTGCCGTCGCGAAAAAACAGCGACTCGTTCGTCGTCATCGCGTCCACCACGTCGCGCTCCAGAGCGCTTGCCGGTTTCATGCGTGCGGCCAGCGCGGCAAGGTCGGCCAACCCCTCCCGGCGCAGGATCGGCGCGAGACGGGTTTCGAGCAAGTAGAGCTTGTCGGGACCTAGAGTCAGTCCCGAACGTGCTTTCAACATGGCCGCGATCGTCCCGAACGCGCTCACGCCCTGTGCTCCGCCACCATGGACGACAGCTTCGCCCCGATTTTCGGAAGCGGCAGGACCGCATGGGCCAGTCCCGCTCGCGCCACGGCCCCGGGCATGCCCCAGACGACGCTCGTCGCCTCGTCCTGCGCGATGACGGAGCCGCCGCTCTGCACCACCTCTCGCGACCCCGCGAGCCCGTCCTGTCCCATACCCGTGAGGATGACCGCGATCACCCGCCCGTCAGCCGCCTCGCAGGCGGAGCGCAGCATCGGATCCACCGAGGGGCGGCAGAAATTCTCCGGCGGATCGTTCGAGAGCTGGGCTGTCATGCCCGCGCTGCCGCGGCGGACCAGCAGGTGACGGTCGCCCGGGGCAAGTAGCATGCGGCCCGGCACCAGCCTGTCACCGTCCCGAGCCTCGGTGCATGGCATGCCAAGACGGTCCAGTTGCTGCGCGAGGATCGGCGTGAAGCTTGCCGGCATGTGCTGGGTGAGGACGATAGGAAGCGGGAACCGGGGCCCGATCTGCTGCACGAGGGCGAACAACGCGTTCGGCCCACCCGTCGAACTGCCAACCGCCAGAAGCCGCGGGGCCTTCGTGCCGGCGGGCCGGTGGGCGAGAGGAGGCGATGCAGCCGCGGCGCCTGCAGCGTCCGACCGGGCCAGCCTGGTCAGGCCGAGGACCTTTGCCACGAGTTCGGGCCCAA
The DNA here is from genome assembly GCA_937873095.1 of uncultured Acetobacteraceae bacterium. Lineage (GTDB taxonomy): Bacteria > Pseudomonadota > Alphaproteobacteria > Acetobacterales > Acetobacteraceae > BOG-908. Next base: position 4,670 of record CALMVI010000133.1, read on the forward strand.
ACGACTGCTCGGCAAGCGAGAGCGAGGAGGGTTTCGCCAGCGTGTCCGACGCGCCCATGCGGAGAGCCCGGAACGCGATCTCGGCGCCGTGCGACGTCAGGCTCGAGGCCATGATGATCCGAAGGTGCGGCGATTGCGCCAGGAGCAGGGGTAGCGCCGTCAGCCCGTCCATGACCGGCATCTCGATGTCGAGCACGACGACGTCGACGTTGATCTGCTTCACTGTGTCGACGGCCGCCTGGCCGTTCGACGCGCGCGCCACGACCTCGATGTCTGGATGCGCCTGCAGGATGTTGGCGATCGCGTTGCGGGCCACCACGGAATCGTCGCAGATCATCACGCGCGCGGGTGCGGCGCCTGGCCGCGGCGCGGCAGGTTTGAGCATGACGTTCATGCCAGGCCGACCTGTCCGAACTTTTCGATCAGGATCGTCTCGTCGAACGGCTTCATGACGTATTCCTGGGCGCCCGCCTCTATTGCCTGCTCGATGAACGACATCTCGTTCTCGGTCGTGCAGAACAACACAGTCGGCTTGTCCGGGCCGAACTCGGCCCGCAGCGCGCGGAGGAATTCGATGCCGTTCATGATCGGCATGTTCCAGTCCAGCAGCACAGCGTCGGGCATGTCACGGCGACAGGCTTGCAGAGCCGATGCGCCATTGCCGGCCTCCTCCACGGCGTAGCCGCGAACCTCCAGGATGCGGCGCGCGATCCGGCGGATCGTACGGCTGTCGTCGACGATGAGACAGCGCTTTGCGGCGCCGTCAGCCCGGCTCAAACCGAAGTCTCCGCATCCAGACTCAGCAGCCGCTCGACATCGAGCATCACCATGAGCTGCTCTCCCACGCGCGTGACTCCGGTGCTGTGGTCGGCCCAGATCGCAGGCAGGGTCTGTGGATTCTCCTGTATGCTGTCCGCATCGACCGCGACCACTTCGCTCACCTGATCGACCTGAAGGGCGTAGAGTTCGGAGCCCAATTCGGTCACCACCGACATCGGCGTCGTTTCGCCCGGCCGCGGCGGCAGGCGCAGCCTGGCGCGCAGGTCGACCGCGGTGACGATCCGCCCGCGAAGGTTGAGGTTTCCTGCGACTTCAGGCGGGGCCAGCGGGATGCGCGCGATCGTCTGACCGGCCAGCACATCCCGTACCGCAAGAACCGGAACGCCGCAGAGCTGGTTGTCGAGCATCATCGTCACGTAGGCGCGCGCCGGTCCCTCGCTGTGTCCGATCGTCGCCCCTGTATCGCCCACCGGCAAGTCGACTTTCATCGTTGTGCTCCCTCAGACGAGCGCCGGGCCAGCAAGGCAGTGGCGCAGGCTGTTCATCAGCGCGTCTCGCTGTGATTTTTGAACGTAGTCGGTAAAGCCGGCCGCCCGGCCCTGCTCGGCATCGCGCGCATTGTTTCGGCTGGTGAGAGCGATCATTGGCAGGCTGGACCAGGCGCCCCCCTGGCGCACCAGGCGTGCAAAGGCCAGGCCGTCCATGCCTGGCATTTCGATATCCGAAACGATCGCGTCTATCTCGAGGTCTCGGTCGCGAAGCTGCAGCGCCTCGTCTGCGCTGCTCGCGGCGACCACGTCGTAACCGGACGCCGAAAGCGTGGGTACCAGCATCTGCCGAAAGAAGTCGCTGTCCTCAACCACGAGAACTCGCCGGCGGACCGCATTCTCGCCGCCGGCGAACCAGTCCCGCCGCGCCGTCGTAAGCCAGTATCCGGTGTCGATCACGTCGGCGGCCTTGCCGGCGATCACCGCGGTGCCGAGAAAGCCTGGCCGCGCACTGCCGAGTTCCACGACCAAGCGCCCGTGCACCACGTCGGTGATGCTCCCAACCAGCATGCCCATGCTGCGGGACCCGTCAGCAAAGACGAGAAGCGGCTGTTCAGTGTCTCTTGCGCCAAGATCGGGCAGGTCTTCCGGACCCATCGCGATGAGCGGCATAAGCTGTCCGCGATATTGGATGGCGTAGCCGCCCCCCGCCGGTTCGATCCGGGCGGCAGCAATAGTCTCGAGCCTGGACACCAGGTTGAGAGGCACGGCAAGCACGGAAGGGCTCGAGGCCGCGCGGAACAGCAGCATTGCCGTCGATCCCTCCGACATCGGGGGGAGTGTGTCGGCCGCCGTATCGCTGGCAACGCTGCGCGTCGAAACGCCCGCGCTGCGTGCCACCCCGGTCGGATCGAGTATCATGATCACCGAGCCGTCGCCCAGGATCGTGTTGCCGCTGAACATCGTGATGTGGCGCAGGATCGGCGCCACCGGCTTGACCACGATCTCCTCGGTGTCGAACACCTCGTCGACCACGATGCCGAGCAGGCTGCTGCCGACCGTGGTGACGACGACAGTGGGTTCTTCGGCAGTCGTTCCGCCCTCTTCGGCGTCCATGCGGAGCAGGCTGCGGAGCGAGACCAGAGGCAGAAGGTGCTCGCGCAAGCGAAGCACGGGGGTTGGGCCGACATGCTCGATCCCCAGCCCGGCTGCTTCGTGCTGCCCGGCCCCGGCCCGGCCGACGCGGACCAGCTCCATCACGCTGATCTGGGGAATGGCGAAGCGCTGGCCCGCGACCTGCACGATCAAGGCCGAAACGATGGCCAGGGTGAGCGGGATCTTGATGGTGAAGCAGGACCCTTGGCCGAAGGTGCTGGCCAGCTCGATGGTTCCGCCGATGCGCTCGATGTTGGACCGCACGACGTCCATGCCGACGCCGCGGCCGGAGATCGACGTGACGGTGTCTGCGGTGGAGAAGCCTGCCCTGAAGATGAAGGCACGTACCTGCTGATCGCTCATCGAGGCGAGTTCGGCCTCGCTTGCGAGCCCCCTCGACAAGGCCTTGGCGCGGATGCGGGCCACGTCGAGTCCGCGCCCGTCATCGCCGATCTCCACGATGATGTGCCCGCCCTGGTGATAGGCGTTGAGAAGGATCCGTCCAGCCTCGGGCTTTCCGGCCAGGGCACGCTCGGCAGGCGGCTCCAGCCCGTGATCGGCGCTGTTGCGCACCATGTGCGTCAGCGGGTCCCGCATCAGCTCGAGCACCTGGCGGTCGAGTTCGGTGTCCTGCCCGCGCATTTCCAGCACGATCTTCTTGCCGGTATCCTGTGCCAGGTCGCGCACCAGCCGGGGCAGCTTGTTCCAGGCGCTGCCGATCGGCTGCATGCGCGTCTTCATCACGCCTTCCTGAAGCTCGGAGGTGATGTGCGACAACCGTTGCAGCGGGGCGCTGAACGCCGTGTTGCCCTGCACGCGGGACAACTGGAGGAGCTGGTTGCGGGTGAGCACGAGTTCGCCCACCAGCGTCATCAGCTCCTCAAGCACGTCGACCGTCACGCGTATGGTCTGGCTGGCCGCAACCTCGGCAGGCGGCGGCTCAATGGCCGGCTGCCCGGCTTGATCGACCGCAGGTGGCGTGACCGGCGCAGAAGCAGCCTGAGCCTCGGAGTCCGGCGCCGCCTCACCCTTGGCAACCCGGTCGAGTGCCGCAATCAGCGGCCCGTCGTCACCGGCAGGTTCCGCCCCGGTCGCGCCGAGAGCCGCAACGATCGCCTTGATGCGGTCGAGTGCCGCCAGCACCAGGCTGATCACGTCGGGCGTTGCGGCAAGCTCGCCGTCGCGCACCCGGCCCAGCACGTTTTCGGCGGCATGGGCCACATGTTCCAGCCGTGGCAGGCCGAGAAAACCGCACGTGCCCTTTATCGTGTGCACCAGGCGGAAGATGAGAGACAGGGTCGCCTGGTCGTCCGGCGCGCGCTCCAGCTTGACGAGCGCCAGGTCGAGGTCGGCCAGGCTTTCATTGGTTTCGGCCAGAAATTCCGGAAGCAGGTCGTCCATGCGCGCTCCATCGGCACCGGCAGACAGGCCAGGCGCGTGGATCTAGCGTGAACATAGCGAAGATATCGTGAAGAACGGCCGCTACGGCCCGGCTGTCAGTCGCGTCTGGCTCTGCACGGTCAGGCGCCAGCCTGCCCTGGCCGCAACGAGGCAGGCAACCGCCACGCCCACCTCGCGCGACGTGGTGCAGGCGAGGGCCAAGGCATCGGGGTCGGACAGGCATCGCTCCAGGGCGGCCGGCCATGCGGCACGCGGCCCGTCGATGTCCACGGCAATGCCCCACTGGCCGGCCGTCATCCGGACAGCGCCCCCGCGCGGGAGTGCGCCCGCCGCCATCAGCAGCAGGTTGGCCGCCAGCCGGCGCGCCACCCCGCTGTCCAGCGCAGGTTCGGGAAGTTCCACCCTCAGCCGCTCGGCCCCGGGCAACCCGGCGAGCACGGATGCGAGGTCCGGAGTCTCGGCGTCGTCGCTCCACGCCGCTCTCAGCAACCGCAACCTGGCGGAGAGTTCGCGCGCGCAGGTCAGTGCCAGGTCGAGCGCCTCAGGCTCGGTGCCCCCTGCCGCCATGTCCAGCATGCCCGTCAGGGCACCCACGGTGCCGGCCAGGTCGTGGCACAGCCGCGCCGCGAGCGTGGCGGCAAAGGCGAGATCCGGGCCGGACGGGGGTGGGCTCGCTGTCGGAAGGGTCGGTCCGGCTTGCGGCTGTGTCATGCTGGTCTATCCCATACGATAAAGGCCCCTGGCGCAGGAGCATGACATGAGCGGCGGCAACACGACGTTCGAGCCTGGACAGCTCGTCAGTCACCCCGGGCGTCCCGACTGGGGGCTGGGCCAGGTCCAGTCCGTGGTCGGATCGCGAGTGACGGTGAACTTCCATCATGCGGGCAAAGTCCTGGTTAACACTGCCGTCATAGCTTTGATGATAGAGGACGATAGCCGCGCCCCGTCATGAACGGACAGCGCCGCCTGGCCTGCGGCAGCCTCGCCGCAACGGCGAGACGGCAACCATGCGCGGCGGGACGCGTAACCGCCCACGGCAGCCATGGCCGCAGGCGGATCAGGAGTATCGAAGTGGGTTTACTGGACCAAGTTTTGGGCGGCCTTATGGGCGGCGGCAACTCTCCCATGCAGTCGGTGCTGACCGGCCTGCTCGGCGGTGGGCAGCAACAGGGTGGACCGGGCGCTATGGGCGGTGCCCCGATGGCTGGGGGGTTGGGCGGTATCCTGTCGGCCTTCGAGCAGGCGGGGCTCGGCCACATCGCGCAGTCATGGGTCGGCAACGGTCCGAACCAGCCGGTCTCCCCCGACCAGTTGCAATCCGTGCTCGGCCAGGATCGTGTTCAGAGCATGGCCAGCCAGGCGGGCATGCAGCCGCAAGACTTCCTGTCGCAGCTTAGCCAGCATCTGCCGGCCGCCGTGAACGGCATGACGCCTGGCGGGACGGTGCCGAACGAAGGCACGGTATCGGTCTGATGCGCCATCGCGAGGCGGCTCTGGCGTTGGCGCTGGTGCTTGCAGCGCTTGCTACTGCACGCGCGGACAACGCGATGGGCTACCGTCTGGTCACCGCGCAGGAGGCACAAAGCCTGCCGCGCAGCGGCGGCGCGCTCGGGCTGGAGCTGCGAGGAGCGGAGATGATACGCGAGCCGGGCATGACGTTCGAAATCATGCAGGTGAGCCGAGTACATGACCGCTCGCCCGGCGCCAGCGCGGGGTTTCACCCCGGCGACGAGCTGATCTCCGTCAACGGGCGCGTCTTCCCCAGCCTGAAGGTGTTCGCGGCCTATGTCGGGTCGCTGCAGCCCGGCCGGCCGGTCAACGTGGACTACATTCCGGCTGGAGGCGGCCCGGCACAGGCGCAGAGGGTGCAGGTGACCCCTGGCCAGAGCGCCGCGCCCGGGATGTCGACGCGGGAGAAGGTGGCCATCGGTGTCGGCGCAGCCGCGCTGTTCGGCTGCTACGAGATGGGCTGCTTCTCGCACCGCAGTTCCGCGCCGCCGCCGGTCCAGGGGTACGCGCAGCAGCAGCCGCAATAGCCGTCTGGAGGAGATATCCGCGCTGCGTCCCTTGACCGCAGGCGGCATCACCGCGACCTCTGGCCTCGCATGAACCCCTTGATCGACCCTTTCGACCGCCCGATCACCTATCTCCGCGTCTCGGTGACCGACAGATGCGACCTTCGCTGTGTGTATTGCATGTCGGAAGACATGAGTTTCCTGCCGAAATCAGAGATACTCACCCTCGAGGAGATCGATCAGCTTTGCAGCGCCTTCATCGAGGCCGGCGTCACCCGGCTGCGCATCACCGGCGGCGAGCCGCTGGTGCGGCGCGGCGTGATGAACCTGATCGGCGCGCTTGGGGCGCGGCTCGGCCAGGGGCTAGACGAACTCACCTTGACCACCAACGGCACCCAGCTTGCCCGCCATGCCGACGCACTTGTCCGTGCCGGCATGCGCCGCATCAACGTCAGCCTGGACACGCTCGAACCGGACCGCTTCGCTAGGCTCACGCGCTGGGGCCGGCTCGACCAGGTCCTGGCCGGCATCTTCGCCGCGCGCCAGGCCGGGCTTGCGGTCAGGATCAACGCGGTGGCCCTGCGGCACGAGAACGAGGACGAGTTCGATGCCATGCTGGAATGGTGCGGCCGGCACGGCTTTGACCTTTGCTTGATCGAGACGATGCCGCTGGGCGAGGTAACCGGGTCCAGGGCGGACAGCTACCTGCCGCTCTCCCTGGTGCGTGCCCGCCTGCGCCGACGCTGGACCCTGGACGAGACCGACTACCGCACCGGCGGTCCGGCCCGCTACGTCACCGTGCGGGAGACCGGCCGCAGGCTGGGGTTCATCACGCCCATGACGCATAATTTCTGCGAGGACTGCAATCGCGTCCGGCTGACGGTAACCGGCACGCTCTACATGTGCCTTGGCCAGGAGGACGCGGCCGACCTGCGCGCGCCGCTTCGGCGCGGCGACGACATACAGGCGGCCATCGCCGAGGCGATCTCGCGCAAGCCCAAGGGCCATGATTTCGCCATCGAGCGGAGAGGCGCGGGACGCGGCGTCTCGCGGCACATGAGCGTCACCGGCGGGTAGCGGCGCCTTGCTGCCGCGTGACCTGCCAGACGAGGTGTGCGCGGCTTACACGCGCTCCAGCAACACCGAAATACCCTGGCCGACACCGATGCACATCGTGGCGATGCCCCGTTTGCCGCCCAGCAATTCCAGCGCGTTGACCGTGGTCAGGGCCAGTCGCGCGCCCGACATGCCGAGCGGGTGGCCGAGCGCGATCGCACCGCCATGAGGGTTTACGTGCTGGCCGTCATCGGGCAGGCCGAGCAGGCGCAGCACCGCCAGACCCTGGGCGGCAAACGCCTCGTTCAGCTCGAAGACGTCGATGTCGCCGATCGTCAGGCCGGTCATCGCCAGCAGCTTCTCCGTGGCCGGTGCGGGGCCGATGCCCATGATGCGCGGTGCCACGCCCGCCGTCGCCATCGCGACCACACGGGCGCGCGGTGTCAGGCCGTGGCGGGCGGCCTGCTGCTCGGACGCCACGATCAGCGCGGCGGCGCCGTCGTTGACGCCGGAGGCGTTGCCGGCCGTCACCGTGCCGGGCGTGCGAAAGGCGGCTTTCAGCTTGGCCAGCCCCTCCATCGTGGTGTCGGCTCGTGGGTGTTCGTCGGTGTCCACCACAGTGTCGCCGCGCCGGCCGGGAACGGTGACCGGCACGATCTCGCGGGCGAACACGCCGCTTTCCTGTGCAGCGCGCGCACGCACCTGGCTGCGATAGGCGAACGCGTCCTGATCGGCGCGCGAGATGGTGTAATCGGCCGCCACGTTCTCGGCTGTCTCCGGCATGGAATCCACGCCGTACTGCGCGCGCATCAGCGGGTTGACGAAACGCCACCCGATCGTGGTGTCCTCCACGCTGGCCTGGCGGGAAAACGCCTCGGCCGCCTTCGGCATGACGAACGGCGCCCTGGTCATGCTTTCCACGCCCCCGGCCAGCATCAGCCCGGCATCGCCGGCGCGGATGGCGCGGGCCGCCGAGCCCACCGCGTCCAGGCCGGAGCCGCAGAGCCGGTTCAGCGTGGCGGCCGGGATCGAGGCCGGGAGACCGGCGAGCAGCACGGCCATCCGGGCCACGTTGCGGTTGTCCTCGCCGGCCTGGTTGGCGCAGCCCATGATGCAGTCGTCGACAGCGTCCCAGTCGACACCCGGGTTGCGCTGGACCAGGGCGCGCAGCGGCACCGCGGCAAGGTCGTCGGCCCGCACATCGCGCAACGCGCCGCCGAAGCGGCCGACGGGGGTGCGGACCGCGTCACAGATGAAGGCGTCCGGCATGCTGCTAACGCGGCATCGACCGCGTCATCTGCTTGGAAAACGGCTTGCGGCCGCGCTTTTTCTTGGCCGGGGCAGCCACGGGTTCGTCCTGCGGCTCGTCGCCGCCCGCCTCGGCGGATTTGGCGGGGAACTTCGAGAACACCGAGGCCGCCGTAGGCTCGCCACGCTTGCGCGTCTCGCGCGGTTCGGCTGCGGCGCGGGCAGGCGCCTCCTCCCCGTCTCCATCCGCGTCCGCCTCGGCATCGTCCGCATCGGCGGCCGGCTTTCGGCCGAGCCCGAGTTGCTTGGCCAGGCGCGAGCGATGTTCGGCGTAGTTCGGCGCCACCATCGGATAGTCGGCGGCCAGCCCCCACTTTTCCCGATACTGTTCAGGCGAAAGGCCGAAGGTGGAGCGCAGGTGGCGCTTGAGCGTCTTCAGCTTGCGGCCGTCTTCCAGGCAGATGATGTAGTCCGGAAACACCGAGCGCTTGGCAGGCACGAACGGCTGCTGCTTCTCGACCGGGGCAGGGGCGGGCTCGTGTCCGGCACCCTTCAACGCACCGTAAACCTGCTCGATCAGCGACGGCAGCCCGGTCGGCGGAACCTGGTTCTTGCCGACATGGGCCGATACGATCTGCGCCGTCAGCTCCAGGAGTGTCTTGTTCTGGTCTTCGGATGACATGCCGTTCTTCACTATTCAAGTAGTGCGACAATACTCCCGATTCTTCACGCCACACAATAGGCTGCCGTGCGCGCCCATGTGATCAGCCGGCTCTGCAGAACAGCCGGTCGAGCCGGCTTTGCAGAACAGCCGGTCAAGCCGGCTTTGCAGCACGGCGGATCTGGCCTAGGCATGCGGCCGAGGAGGGATGCGCCATGCCAGCCAACACCATGCCGTCGTTGGAATTCGACCTGGGCGAGGCAGCCGACATGCTGCGCCGCACCGTGCGCGGTTTCGCGGGTGACGAGGTGGCGCCCAGGGCCGCCGCGATCGATCGCGACAACGATTTCCCCGCCGATCTGTGGCGAAAGATGGGCGAGCTCGGCGTGCTGGGCGTGACCGTGTCCGAGGAGTATGGCGGCGCCGGCATGGGCTATCTCGAACATGTCGTCGCGATGGAGGAGATCAGCCGCGCCAGCGCCTCGGTCGGCCTCAGCTACGGGGCGCACAGCAACCTTTGCGTCAACCAGATCTTTCGCAACGGCTCCGAGGCGCAGAAGCGCGCCTATCTTCCGAAGCTCGTCACCGGCGAGTACGTGGGCGCGCTGGCGATGAGCGAGCCTGGTGCCGGGTCCGACGTGATCAGCATGAAGCTGCGCGCGGACCGGCGCGGCGACCGCTTCGTGCTGAACGGTTCGAAGATGTGGATCACCAACGGCCCCGAGGCAGACGTGCTGGTCGTCTACGCCAAGACCGACCCGCAGGCCGGCTCGCGCGGCGTCACCGCCTTCCTGGTGGAACGCGACATGACGGGATTTTCGGTGGCCCAGAAACTCGACAAGCTGGGCATGCGCGGCAGCAACACTGGCGAGCTCGTCTTCACCGATTGCGAGGTGCCGGAGGACAACGTTCTGGGCGGCATCGGCGCGGGCGCCCGCGTGCTGATGAGCGGCCTCGATTACGAACGCGCCGTGCTTGCGGCGGGCCCGATCGGCATCATGCAGGCCTGCCTGGATGTGGTGCTGCCCTACGTGCACGAACGGCGCCAGTTCGGCCAGGCGATCGGCGAGTTCCAGCTGATGCAGGGCAAGCTCGCCGACATGTACGTCACGATGAACGCCGCGCGCGCCTACGTCTATTCGGTCGCGCGCGCGTGCGACCGCGGGCAGACCAGCCGCAAGGACGCGGCGGGCGCAATCCTCTACGCCGCCGAACGCGCAACCTGGATGGCGCTGGAAGCGATCCAGTGCCTGGGCGGCAACGGCTACATCAACGACTATCCGACCGGCCGCCTGTTGCGTGATGCCAAGCTGTACGAGATCGGCGCCGGCACCAGCGAAATCCGACGCATGCTGATCGGGCGCGAGCTGTTCGCCGAGTCCGCCTGAGCGATGTCACGCAAAGTGGAACGGCCGGAGTGACGAGGGTGCGCCGGGCAGCGCGCGCCCGGGCGGTCCCGCATACGCCCTCGCCAATCTGCGTGGCGCCAATCTGCGGGGCGCCAATCTGCGTGGCGTCATCCTGATGGCCGTGCTGCAGACGGCGCTCGACCCAGGGTCTGCGGCCTTTGCCGCGAACGCGGCGGCGATGCGGGCGCTGGTCGCCGATTTGCGCTCGGTCGCAGGCCGCATCGCGGAGGGGGGCGGAGAGGCGTCGCGCCGCCGCCATCTCGGCCGCGGCAAGCTGTTGCCGAGGGACCGCGTGCACGGCCTGCTCGATCCAGGCACGCCGTTCCTGGAGGTGGGGCAGCTCGCCGCCTACGGGATGTATGACGACGAGGTGCCCGCCGCGGGGCTCATCGCAGGCGTGGGCCGCGTCAGCGGGCGCGAATGCATGGTGGTGGCCAACGACGCGACCGTGAAGGGCGGCACATATTACCCGCTGACCGTCAAGAAGCACCTTCGCGCGCAGGAGATCGCTGCGGCCAATCGGTTGCCCTGCATCTACTTGGTCGACAGCGGCGGGGCCAACCTGCCCAACCAGGACGAGGTTTTCCCCGACCGCGACCATTTCGGCCGCATCTTCTACAACCAGGCCAGGATGTCGGCGGCCGGCATCGCACAGATCGCAATCGTCATGGGCTCATGCACGGCAGGCGGCGCCTACGTGCCGGCGATGTCGGACGAAAGCGTCATCGTCCGCCGCCAGGGCACCATCTTTCTCGCCGGACCGCCGCTGGTGCGCGCGGCGACCGGCGAGGTGGTCAGCGCCGAGGATCTGGGCGGCGGCGAGCTGCACAGCCGCACCTCCGGCGTCACCGACCACCTGGCCGAAAACGACAGCCACGCGCTCGGCATCGCGCGCCGCATCGTGGGCAGCCTCAACACCGTCAAATCCGTGCCGCTGGCGATCAGACCGCCCGCCGAACCGCTGTACCATGCGCACGAACTCTACGGCGTGGTGCCGACCGACAGGCGCACGCCGTTCGACATGCGAGAGGTCATCGCGCGCATCGTCGACGGTTCGGTGCTGGACGAATTCAAGCAGCTCTACGGCCCCACGCTCGTCACCGGGTTCGCCCGCATCCACGGCTATCCTGTCGGCATCGTCGCCAATAACGGCATCCTGTTCGGGCAGAGCGCGCAGAAGGGCGCGCATTTCATCGAGCTCTGTGCGCAACGGAAAATCCCCCTGGTGTTCCTGCAGAACATCACGGGCTTCATGGTCGGGCAGAAATACGAGGCGGGCGGCATCGCCAAGGACGGCGCCAAGATGGTCACTGCCGTGGCGACCGCGAACGTGCCCAAGTTCACTGTCGTGGTCGGCGGCAGTTTCGGCGCCGGCAATTACGGCATGTGCGGCCGCGCCTACTCGCCGCGCTTCCTGTGGATGTGGCCCAACGCGCGCATTTCCGTGATGGGCGGCCAGCAGGCGGCCAGCGTCCTGGCCCAAGTCAAGCGCGACGGCATGGAGGCGCGCGGGCAGAGCTGGGCGGCCGAGGACGAGGCGCGTTTCCGTGCGCCGATCGAACAGCAATACGAAACGCAGGGCCACCCCTATTACGCCAGCGCCAGGCTGTGGGACGACGGCGTGATCGATCCGGCCGACACGCGGCGTGTGCTGGGCCTGGCCATCTCGGCCAGCCTGAACGCCCCCGTCGAGGACACGCGCTTCGGCGTGTTCAGGATGTAGCGCGGTGTTCGACACCATCCTGATCGCCAACCGCGGCGAGATCGCCTGCCGCGTCATCGACACCTGCCGGCGCATGGGCGTCCGCACCGTTGCGGTGTTCTCCGACGCCGATGCAGGCGCCCGCCACGTTGAGATGGCCGACGAGGCGCGTCATATCGGCCCCGCGCAGGCCTCGCACAGCTACCTCGACATCGCGCGCATCGTTGCCGCCGCGCGAAGCTCGGGCGCGCAGGCGATCCATCCCGGCTACGGATTCCTCTCGGAAAACGCCGATTTCGCCGATGCGGTGGCAGGGGCCGGCCTGACGCTGATCGGGCCGCCTGCCGGCGCCATGCGCGCCATGGGCTCGAAAGCGGCCGCCAAGGCGCTGATGGGGCGTGCCGGCGTGCCGCTGGTGCCCGGCTACCATGGCCAGGCGCAGGACCTCCCAACGCTGCGCGCGGCGGTGGCCGAGATCGGGCTGCCCGTGCTGGTCAAGGCGTCGGCGGGCGGCGGGGGGCGCGGCATGCGCATCGTCGAGCACGCGGGCGCGCTGGATGATGCCGTGCAGGGCGCCGCGCGGGAGGCCGAAGCCGCGTTCGGCGACGGGCGCCTGCTGATCGAGAAATACCTGACCCGGCCGCGACATATCGAAATCCAGGTGTTCGCCGACACGCACGGCAACACCGTCTCGCTGTTCGAGCGCGACTGTTCCATCCAGCGGCGTCATCAAAAGGTGATCGAGGAAGCGCCGGCGCCGGGGCTCTCGCAGGAGCAGCGCGGCAGGATGGGTCAGGCGGCAATCGCGGCCGCGCAGGCCGTGGGCTATGTCGGCGCGGGCACGGTGGAGTTCATCGTCGAGGACGGCGCCTTCTACTTCATGGAAATGAACACCCGGCTGCAGGTGGAGCATCCGGTCACCGAGTTCATCACCGGCCAGGACCTGGTGGAGTGGCAGTTGCGCGTGGCGGCGGGCGAGCGCCTGCCATGCCTGCAGGACGGCCTGCGCATCGGCGGCCATGCCATCGAGACGCGCATCTACGCCGAGGATCCCGCCCGATCCTTCCTGCCCTCGATCGGCCGCATCGCGCATCTGCGCCAGCCAGCCGCCACGCCGCTCGTGCGCGTGGACACCGGCGTGCGCGAGGGCGACGCGATCACGCCGTACTACGATTCCATGATCGCCAAGCTGGTGGTCTGGGGCGAGGACCGCGAGGCGGCGCTGCGCCGCCTGCGCGCGGCCCTGTCCGAGTACGAGGTGGTGGGCGTGCAGACCAACCTCGACCTGCTGCGCGGCATCGCGGCGGACGCCGATTTCGCCCGCGCGGAGCTCGACACCGGCTTCATCGCGCGCCACCCCTCGCTGCTCGGCGGCGCCGCCCGGGCGGTCAGCCCCGCGATCCTGGCCGCCGCCGCGCTGTCGGCGCGCGCCGCACGGCAGGCGGACCATCCGAACCCGGAAGCCGATCCGTGGTCGCCCTGGAGCGGCGCCGATGCCTGGCGCATGAACCTGGACGGGCACGAGGACGTCGTCCTGGACGATGGCGGCGGCGAGATCGCCGTCCGGCTGCAAGGCGCAGATGGCGCCTGGGTCCTGGACACCCCGGATGGCGGGCTGAGGGTCCGACAGACCGGCACGCAGGACGACATGCGCCTGATGCTCGACGGCGTCCCGCACCGCCTGCGCGTGGTGCGGACGGCCGACGCCATCGTGATCGTCGAGGATGGACGCAACCACGCCTTCCGCCTTGTCGACCGGCTGGCCGCGCCGCCGGTCGCGGCCGAAGGCGGCCGCCTGACCGCGCCGATACCCGCCAGGCTCGCCCGCATCATGGTGGCGGTGGGCGACAGGGTCGAGAGGGGAGCGCCGCTGCTGGTCCTGGAGGCCATGAAGATGGAGATCACCGTCGCGGCACCCGCCGCCGGCATCGTTTCGGGCATACCGCACCGGCTGGGCGACATGGTGCAGGAAGGCGCCGAGCTGGTCACCTTCTCGGCCGCCGGCGACGACGCGCCGCGCGGTGCGCAGGGTTGATCGGCGCCCGCCAAAGGACTAGTCCACCATCGTCAGGCGTTCGGGCGCGTAGCTCAGCGGTAGAGCATCGCCTTCACACGGCGGGGGTCACAGGTTCAATCCCTGTCGCGCCCACCAGCCTCAGGGGCTGGCCGAACCGGGCATCGATTGCGGCGGCATCATGTTCGCCTGTGCCGGGACGGCCTGCCGGTCGCAACCATACCGGTCCCTGAGCCTGCGTCAGGGCTGCGTGCCGTCGGCGTCCTTGCGCTGGTCACCCTCACGCGCCGGTTCAGGCCCGGCCGCCCTGCCTCGACCCGTAGCAGGGGACCGCGCCGGCATGCGCCGCCTGCCGTGGGGCAGCGATGCACACCAGCGCCACAGCCAGGCCAGCGCCGCTACCGCCAGCATCGCCAGCCAGAGGAGTGCGGCCGCCCTCAGCCCGACGAGGACGCAGGCGATGACGATGAAGGCGAGATGCATGGCGCCGCACCTGGCGCGGCCGCATGGCCGGACTGGGACGGCAGCAAGGCAAGATTAGGGCATGGTCGGTTCAGGTAGAATCACCTGAACCGACAAACATGCCCGCCCTGTGCAAAAGTAGGGCATGGTCGGTTCAGGTGGAATCACCTGAACCGACACACATGCCTGCCCTATGCGAAAACTGAAGCATGTTCGGTTCAACTTGAACCGAACATGCTTCAGGGCAGGCCGCCCTGCATCAGCCGGCTGACCACCGGCTCGATCGCCTCGGCGATGCGCTGCTGCATCTGCGCGGTGGGATGCAGCGGGGGGTCCGGCGGCACCAGATGCGGGTCGATGAAATCGGCCGCGTCCACGCCGCCCGAGGGCTTCTGGAACAGCGCGGTCAGGTCGAAGAATGTGGCCTCGCTGCCCCGCCCGTAGCGTGCGGCCAGGGCGCGGTTCACCTCCGCCGTGTTGGCGTCCACCCAGGGGCTTCGTATGCTGGGCAGCACGCTGAGCACCAGCAGCCTGGTGCCGGGCAGGCGGGCCCGCAGCGTGCTGACGATGGTCTCGATGCCCAGCAGCGTGGGCGCCGCCGGCCAGTGCAGATGGCCGAAATTATTGGCGCCGATCAGGACGATCGCCAGGCGGGGATGGATCCCGTCGGCCTCGCCATGTTCGATCCGCCACAGCAGGTGGGCCGTGGCGTCGCCCATGAAGCCCAGGTTGACGGCGTGGCGTGGCGCGTAGAAGCGGTCCCAGACCGGCTTGAACCGCATCCAGGGCTGCGGTCCGTCGGTTTCGAATTGCTGGGTGATGCTGTCGCCGTACCAGACGAGGTCCACCGGGCCCGCGCGCAGTTCGGCCTGCTTGGCCGCGAACCGCTGCCGCCACCACGGCAGGTCCATGCGGCTGTAGGGCAGGGCGGCCTGCGGCAGCGGCGCCGCTGCGAGCAGCACGCCCAGGCAGGCGGCGAGCGCCCGCCTCACGCGGCCGCGCCGAAATACAGCGCGGCACCACCGGCCAGCCCGGCCGCGATGCAGTAATAGGCGAACGGATCGAGCGCCCAGCGGTCGTTGTTCCTGAAATACCGCATCAGGAACGCCGTGCTGGCCAGCGCGGTCAGCCCTGCCGCCACGGCCGCCACGGACGCGACGGTGAACGTTCCCGCCGGAACGCCGGCATGCAGCAGCTTGGGCACCTCCTTCACGGTCGCCGCCAGGATGATGGGGGTGGCGATCAGGAACGAGAAATGGGCCGAGGCCGCGTGGTCCAGCCGGCGCAGCAGGCCGCCGGTGATGGTCGCCCCCGACCGCGACAGGCCAGGCAGCAGGGCCAGGCACTGCCAGACGCCGATGATCAGCGCGTCCGTGACGGTCAGGGTCGCGATCGGGCGCGCAGCACCGCCCGCCGCCGCGTCGCGCCGCCGCAGCCTCTCGCCCGCCAGCAGCAGCACGCCGTTGACGACCAGGAAGCCGCAGACCAGCAGCGGCGCGCCGAACAGCTCGCGCAGCCTGTGCTCGAACAGCCCGCCCAGCAGCACGGCCGGCAGCGTCGCCACCACGATGAGCAGCAGGATGTAGCGGCTCTCCGCCACGCGCTGCGCGCTCGACGCGCCGAGCACGCCCAGGCCCAGCGCCCACCAGTCGCGCCAGAAATAGCCGAGCAGCGCCGCCGCGGTGCCCAGATGCAGCAGCACCAGGAACGGCAGGAACGCCGGCGCATGCTGGTCGAGGCGCCAGCCCAGCACCGCCGGCACAATCACCGCGTGTCCGAGCGAGCTGACCGGGAACAGCTCAGTGGCCCCCTGAAGGACGGCGATCAGCAGGGCATGCAGGTAGGTCATTCGGCATCCGGTCGGTTGGGCGGTGTGGACCGCCCGCCCGCTTACATCGTTCCGTCGAGCCGCGGATAGTCCGTGTAGCCGTGTTCGCCGCCGCCGTACCAGGTTTCCTTGGGCGCCTCGGGTGCGAGCGGTGCGCCGCTGCGCAGGCGCTCGACCAGGTCGGGGTTGGACAGGTACGGCCGGCCGAAGCAGAACAGGTCGGCCGCGTTCTCCCGCCGTTCCCGGACGGCAAGCTCCAGGTTCAGCCCGTTATTGCTCATGTAGAGGCCGCGGAAGGCGCGCCGCAGGGCGGCAAAGTCGAAGCCCGGGATGGCGTCGCGCGGCCCCTGCGTCTCGCCTTCGATCATGTGCATGTAGGTCAGGCCGATGCGGTCCATCTCGGCCACCGCCGTGCCGAAGGTGGCCTGTGGGTCGGCGTCGTGCATGTCGTTGGCCGAACTCGTGGGGCCGAAGCGCACGCCCACACGGTCGGCGCCCCACACATCGGTCACCGCGCGGGCGACCTCGACCAGCAGGCGCACGCGGTTCTCGACCGGGCCGCCATAGGCGTCGGTGCGCTGGTTGGTGCCGGTGCGCAGGAACTGGTCGATCAGGTAGCCATTGGCCGCGTGGATCTCCACGCCGTCGAAGCCCGCGCGCCTGGCGCACTCGGCCGCGTGGCGGTAATCGGCGACGATGCCGGGCATCTCGTCGGTGCGCAGCGCGCGCGGCGTGGGGATCGGCTGCAAGCCCGATTCGGTGAAGGCCTTGCCCTTGGGGCGGATGGCGGAGGGGGCGACCGGCAGCGCGCCGCCGATCTGCAGGTCGGGGTGGCTGATGCGGCCGACATGCCAGAGCTGGCAGACGATGTGCCCGCCCGCCGCATGCACCGCATCGGTCACCAGTCGCCAGCCTGCCACCTGGGCGTCGGAGAAGATGCCCGGGGTCAGCGCGTAGCCGCGCCCCTGGGGAGAGATGTTGGTCGCCTCGCTGACGATCAGCCCGGCGCTGGCCCGCTGCGCGTAATAGCGTGCGTTCATCTCGCCTTGCACCCCGCCGGCGGCCGCCCGGCTGCGGGTCAGCGGCGCCATGACGATGCGGTTGGCCAGGGTGAGGGGGCCCATGCGCACCGGCTGGAACAGGTCGGCGGTGTCGGTCTGTAGGTTGGTGTCCAAGTTTGCGGTCCTTGATGCCGTCCCTCACATGGGCGAGAGCGGGCGCGTTCGCCGTCCTGCCTACGCTTATGTGACCGGCTCAGTCGTTCAGAGGGTAGGACGCCATCAGCCGCTGCTCCTCGCGCCAGTCGCGCCACATTTGGCGCACGCCGCTGCTGCGCGCGCCGCGCCGCCGCATCTCCCGCCCGATGGCGAACGCGGTGGCGTAGTGGCGGAACTGGGCGGCGTACACCTCGCGCAGCGACGTGTCCGGGTCCCAGATATGCGTCGCCTCCGAGCCCACGCCGTTGATTTCGATGACCGACAGCTCCCTGCCCTGGCGGAGCGCGTGCAGGCTGGCGAAGCGCAGGTCGATGCGGCCGAAATGGAAGTCGGGCAGCGCGCGCGCGATCGACTCGATGCGCGCGGTCAGCGCCGGCGTCACCTCGTCGGCACCGTTGCGGAACACCGAGCCGCGGCAGTGGTTGCCGGCGAACACCAGCCGCACGCGCTCGCCGCGGTCGGGCACGTGGTCCAGCCGCCCTGCCAGGCGGTCGAGGTATAGGTGCTGCAGCCGGCCGTGCCGCGGGTCGGCCAGGATCAGCGCACGCAGCGTCGACCTGCCGTCGCCGGTGACCGTCGGCGCATGTTTCAGCGTCAGCGACGAGATGTGGCCCGACGCGTCCTGCGGGCGCCGGACGTAGAACACCCCTGCCTCGCCCTCCCACGGGATCAGCGTCTGCAGCATCAGCAGGACGCCGCGCGGAAAGGCCGCCAGCGCGGCGGCCAGCGTGTCCTCGCTGTCGACCAGTCGGACGCCGGCGCCGTTGCAGCCGATATCGGGCTTGACCACCAGGGGAAGGCCGAGGCCCGCTGCCGCGAGTGCCGACCGCGCGCGCGCAAGGTCGCCGGCGCCGGTGACGATGGTGGTGTAGGGGGCAACCCAGTCCCTCGCCTCGCCCCGAAGCTGGTCCAGTATGGCGGTCTTGCTCTCGCCGCACAGCCCGCCCGTCGTGATGGCGGGGTTGGCCGCGGTCGGCAGGCTGAAATCCCCGTAGCGCAGGCCGAGCGCGATCCACTGCGCCACGATCGGGCCGTAGGCGAGCCAGCCCGGCAGGAACTCGAAGGGCGACACGTCCCGCCGTCGCGGCACGGGTGCGGCCAGCGCCGCCTGCAGGGCATCCTGGCCGATCGGGGCGTGGTACGCGTCCGTCATTCCGTCTCCTGCGCGCGCGCGGCCAGGCGCCCGGCCAGCACGATGGCCACCACGAAGGCGGCAAACCCCACCCAGCGCCACTGCCCGAGATTGTCCAGCACGAGCTTGCCCACCCGCAGCGACACGGCGAACAACGCCGAGGTCCAGATCAGGGTCGCGCCCACGGCGGCGGTCACGAATTTGGAAAAATTTGCGCCCAAAAAGCCACAGGCCGTGTAGGTCGGCAGCCGCACGCCTGGCAGGAACCGGCTGATGAACACCACCTTGAACACGTGCCGCTCGAGCCAGGCGCGCCCGCGATCCTGCCGCTGCGGCGGGATCAGCCGCCTTGCCCAGGGCACCAGGGCGGCCAGCCGCCCCAGGCCGTACAGCCCGATGTCGCCCAGCACGATCCCCAGATAGAGCGAGACCAGGCCCACCGGCAGCGACACCGCGCCGCTCTGCACCGCCAGCGCCGCCCCTGCGGTCGCTGCGTCCTCCAGGATGAAGGTCCCCACGATGATCGCCCCGCCCTGCAGGACGGGCGAATGGCCCGCTATGTCCAGCAGGTGGGAAACCGACAGGTCCATGCAGCGGGCTATCCGACCAGCCGGCCGACGAGCGCGTCGCGGGCGGCCCGGTCCAGCCCGATCGCCTGCTCCAGATAGGCGTCGATCGAGCCGTACGCCTGGGCCGCAGCGTCGAACGCCGCGCGCAGCAGAGCCTCGTGCGCGCCCAGCAGCACGTCCTTCAGCGCGGGCGGCAGGTCGAACATGCTGGCCGTCTCGCGACGCCAGAACCGGTTGGTGGCGAGGTAGTCCTCGGCCACGTTGTCCCAGCAGACCCCGAGTGCCGTCAGCAGCAGCGCGGACCCGAACCCCGTGCGGTCCTTGCCTGCCGAGCAGTGCATCAGCAGCGGCAGGCCGTCCGGCGCCAGCAGGCGCGCGAACAGCGCACGGTATTGCGCGAAGCTTTGCAGCGCGTAGGCCCGATAGGCGTCGGCCAGCAGGTCGAGCATCTCGTCGGGCGACACATGCCCGCTCGCCTGGCCGGTGCGCAGGATGTCGCGCAGCGAGGCGCCCACCGACGGCTCGATCGGCATCGACAGGTTGTCCGCGCCGGGCACGTGGACCGGCGCGTTGGCCCGCTCCCGCACGCCCCGCAGGTCGCAGATCGAGCGCAGTCCGAGCCGCGCCACCTCCGCCTCGTCGGGCGGCGTCAGGTTGACCAGCGCCGGGGCGCGGAACACCAGCCCGCGCCGCACCCGGCGCCCGTCCGCCGTGGGCCAGCCGCCAAGGTCGCGCAGGTTGGAAGCGTTCTGGAGCGGGATGTCGCTGGGAAGCATTGCCGGGTTCTGGCCGGAAACGCCGCCCAATGAAAGCGACCGGCTCCTACTTGTGGGCGTGTCTCAGCTTGGGCGGCGGCGCCTTCAGCGGCTGACGCTCGGCGGCTTCGGCCTTGAAACAGGCGTTGTCGTTGCCGACGCCGAACTGCACCGTGGGCAGGATGGCGCCGATTCCGGTGAGGATGCCCAGGCCCGTGGCCGCGCCCGCCCGGGCCAGCACCTCGGCCCCGGGCCGGATGGACGGGCTGGTGATCGGCCCCGTCAGGGTGATCGCCCCCGGCAGCGACCCGACCGAGAAGTGCTTGGACCGGGTCGTCAGTGCGTAGTCCATCGTCTGCTGCCGCAGGTCGACCGTCCCCTTGCCGGTGACGCGCGCCTCCTCGGTGTCGAGCAGGAACGCCTTGGTGCTGACGATGCCGTTGTCGAGCGGCCAGTCCGCGACGAAGCAGTCGAGTTTTGCGCGATTCGGCACGCCCAGCGCCGACAGCACCGCGTTGCCGAACTCCAGCCCCGCGATATCGACCAGCAGGGCGGATACGTCACCCGCGCTGACCAGCACCAGCTTCAGCTCGCCGTTACCCTGGCCCATCATGCTCGCCAGCGAGTTGCCCAGCGTGTCGATTCGCGCCTCGCCGCCCAGCAGCCCGGTGCCCTTGAACGTGTGCGTCGCCTGCATCAGGCGGCTGACCTCGATGTGGCGGAACGCCACGTCCGCCTTGGCATGGATCAGGTCGTTGGCGCCCGGCGCCAGCGCGATGGTGCTGGCGATGTCGCCCGACCCGACCACGAAGTCGAGCGGGTGCAGCTCGATCCGCCCGTCGACCACGTCCAGCGCCATGACCAGCTTGTCGAACGGCGTGTACTTGTTCTCGATGTGCTCGGCCCTGTACTTGACGTGGATGTCGGCGGCCCGGACCTTCGGCAGGTTGATGGGCGTGCTGGGGAACAGCGCCTTGCTCGTCTTGGCGCGCGCCTTTTCCTGCTTCTGCGCCGCCGTCTCGCCTCCCGTCTGCTTCACGCCTCCGGGCGTCGCGCCGATGAAGCCGCCGAGATCGGCCAGATCCACCCGCCGCGAGACCAGGTTCATCACCACGTCCGGCCGCGCGCCGGCGCGCGGGTCGACCGCGATTTCGCCGCCGAGGTCGGACGACCCGACGCGTCCCTCGAAATCCGAGAAGCGGATTCGCGGCGGCGCGTAGTCGAGGTTGCCCGCGATGGAGTAGGGCGGGGTCGGCGGGAACGGCACCCCGGTCAGCGGGAAGGTGTCCGACAGGTCCGGGCCGGACACGGCGAGCTTCAGCTTGGCGCCGGCGAAGCTCAGCGGGTTCTGCACGGTGCCGACGAGCGACAGCTTCGTCGGGCCGTTCGCCAGGTGCAGGTCGATCGGGTAGGGATGTGCCGCGTCCCGCAGCGACAGCAACGCGCCGCCCACGAAGGCGGCCGTCACCGGCTGGGCGGCATAGGTGCCGTGCGCGTTCGCGGTGATCGCGGCCGGCGCGCTGCCCGATGCTGGGCGCGTCGCGATCGCCGCGGTGAAGTCGGACTTGAATTTCGGGTCCACGACCCGCGCCGTGCCGTCGTTGATCTGCAGCTCGCCGATCTGCGGCGGGGCCGACGGCTTGGCCCCAGGCTTTGCCGACGCCGTGTGCAGCGAGAAATTGTTCTGGCCGTCCTTCAGCCCAGTCGCGTGAATGTCCGGTCGGTCCAGGGTGATCCTCGGCAGCACGATCGCGCCGCTGTGGATGTAGTCCATGACGTTGGCCACGACCGTCAGCCGGCCCACGGTGGCGAGCGGATCGGCGGCCGGGAAGCCGTCGGGATTGGCCACCACGACGTCGTCGGCTGCAACCGTGGTCTGCCGGCCGAGATGGACGTGCAGGTGCCTGATCGTCACGCGCCGGCCGATGGCGGCCGAGGCCCGCGACTGCACCACCGGAATGAACCAGTCCCAGTTCCACAACAACACCAGTGCGACGACCGCCAAGGCGAACGCCGCCAGCAGAATGGCGGCAACCCGTCCACGGCGGCGTGGGCGGGGAGTGGTCGTTGTGTTCTCCATGGCCCGCGAACGCCCCACCGACCGGCCGGTTCGCATGCGTTCGTTACGGCCGGGGCGAATGCGGCCTGAAAGATGCTGTATTGCCAGGGTGTTCGCTGACCTCCACCTGCTCGGTCCAGACTCGGCCGGCAGTCTCCCTGGCCACGAACCCGGACGACCAGCGATGCGCCTCGGCGGCGAACGCCTCGCAGCCGATGGCGTCCAGCACGCGCAGCCGGACCAGGCCGGCATCGTGCAGACGCTGCCACGTCGCCAGCTCGGGGTCGTCGGACGCCGCCAGCATGGTGTGGTCGAACATCTCGTGCAGCCAGGCGCGGAGCGGCTTCAGTCCGCCGAAATCGATGCACCACCGGCGGTCGTCCAGGGTTGCGCAGGCGAAGGTGAAGCGGAACGCCAGCGCGTAGCCGTGCAACAGCCGGCAATCGGAGTGCTGCGCCTGCCACTGGCGAAACGCGCAGGACAGGCCCTCGTCATGTCCATAGGTCTTGACGACACGCCATTGCGCGGGGGGATGAGACATGGCGTGCGGCTTTGGTCCCGCCCGCCTGCCCGGTCAACTGCGTCGCTGCCGCACGCGGCGGCATCGATCCCTACCGCGGTAATCTGCTTTGCACGATGTGCATGGCTCGATAGTGGCATCTTCCAACGTGGATAGTGGTTAACCACATCCGACCGCGTAGATAGCGTATCGCGCGCTGCTGGTGGAGCTGACGATGTTTGACTGCGCTGGCCCCGATTGCTGCATCGACCTGCCCGACGCTTCGTCCTGGAGCCGTGCCGCGCCTGCGGCCGAGGCTCACGTCGTCGAGAGCCGCTGCGTACTGCGCCGGGCGATACGGCGGGACCATGCCGGCAGGGTTGCCGTGGTGTCGTCCTTCGGGGCCGAATCTGCCGTCCTGCTCGCCCTGGTGGCCGAAATCGATGCCTCCACCCCCGTGCTGTTCGTCGACACCGGGCAGCATTTCGGCCAGACCCTCGCCTACCGCGACGAGCTGGCGGCCGTGCTGGGCCTGACCGATGTCAGGAACGCCAATCCGACCCGCGCCGAACTGCAGGCGGCAGATCCCACTGCGGAGCTTTGGCAATACGACCCCGACGCGTGCTGCAGCCTGCGCAAGGTGGTGCCGCTGGAGCGTGCGCTCGCCCCGTTCGACGCCTGGATCAGCGGCCGCAAGCGCCATCAATCGGCAACCCGTGCGGCCCTGCCGGCGGTCGAGCGGGTGGGCCGGCGGACCAAGATCAACCCGCTCGCCGCCTGGAGCGCCGCGCAGGTCGAGGCGGAGATGGTGCGCCGCGCCCTGCCGCGTCATCCGCTCAGCCTGGCCGGCTACCCGTCGATCGGCTGCGCCACCTGCACCCGGGCGGTGGCAGGCGGAGAGGACCCGCGCAGCGGCCGCTGGGCAGGCACCGGCAAGACCGAGTGCGGGATTCACCTGCAGCCTGATCCTGCGGCTGCCATCTAGAAAGTGAAGGCCAGGGGCTTTGCCCCATAAGCGCGAAGCTAAGCTGCCATAAGCGTCTGCCATTGTAGCTTTCTT
>CALMVI010000134.1 GCA_937873095.1 uncultured Acetobacteraceae bacterium
GGGGCGGGGGGCGGCGCGGCCGTGATCATCGCCGGTGCCGCCTGCGCCTGGCCGGCCGGTGCGCCGCCCGGCGCCCGCAGGGCCGGCAGGCCGCCCGCTTCGGCCAGGCGCAGGATCTGCAGCCGCGGCGCTTCTGCCTGGCTGTTCGGCGCCTGGTAGATGGTGACCAATATCTGGGCGGGCCCGCGCGTCACCCGGACCAGCGCCGCGCCGTCCCAGCCGCCAAGCCACCCATCCTCGCGGAACCCGGTTATCGTGACCGCATCCGGATGGAACGCCGGCCCGGTCGGCAGGGAGACGCGCACCCCCGGCAAGCCGGTGCCTGCATCCGGCAGCGGGCTGCCGGGCGCGTTGAAGATGCAGAACAGGCCGGAATCCAACGTCATGAGGTTGCCCGACACTTTGAGCTCGGTCACCACCCTCTGGCCCTGTGCGCCGGCCTGGGCCTGGTTCCTTTGTTCACTCACGGCGAATCATCCATCAATTTTCGTCTGCTCGGCAGCACGTCATGGTGCGCCGGGCACCGTCTGCGGGCAAGCCTCACCCGGCCGTGATTAGCGCAACGACAACAGCACATCGTTAACGCGCGGCGCCGGCAGGCCAAGCGGCAACACCCAGCCCGCCCCCGCCTCGCGCACACGGTCCGCCGGCGTGCCGATGTCGAACACGGCGGCCGACAGCCCGGCCGACCACACGTCGCTCAGCGCGTAGCACCAGGTTTCCGGCCAGACGGAGGGCAGGAACGCCAGCTGCGCTGCCTGTCCCCGAATCAGCTCCGCCGCCTCGGCCCGGGTGAACTCGCCGGTGACAAAGGCCCGGCCGGTCTGCAGCAAGGCGGCATCGTCTACCGTATAGCCGACGACCACGAACTCCAGCGCGAGCGCCCGGTCCGCCGCGTCCCGCGCGCAGGCCAGCAGCGTGCCGAACCCTTTTTCCAGTCCGATCGCCCCCACCACGGCCACCCGGCGCACGCCCCCGCCGGCAAGCACCGATGGCGGCCGGGGTGTGGGCGGCAACTCCCAGGGCACCACCTGCGGCGCCACGCCCGGCGCGTGCCGGGCGACGCGGCGCGCGACATCGGCCGACGGCACCACCACCGCGCGGGCGCGCCGCATGTCGGCCGCACTGCGCGCGCGCAAGGCGCTCGGGGTCGCGGCATCGTCGATGCTCCGCCCCCAACGGGCGATGCAGGCCTCGCACGTGCTGGTTGGCGCCTCGCCGCAGAACCGGCCCTCGCCGGTGACGAAGGACAGCCGGGCGCAGAACCAGCCATAATCATGTACCCACACGTCGTAGGGCACGCGCAGCGCGGCCAGCAGGCGCAGCACGCTGTGGTCGTGGCCGAGCAGGTGGTGCAGTTCGGCCGAGACGGGATCATCGGCCGCAAGCAGGCGCCGCAGCGGGCCGAGTTCGGCGGGCAGGGCGTAGACCAGGCTGGGGTAGCTGCCGTCCGCGTCGCCCACCTCGCATCGGCCGTCGACGGCGCGCAGCACCACCGGCCGCAGACCCTGCGCGCGGATGGCGCGGGCTCGTTCGCCGACCACCCTGGTGGTTCCGCCTCCGCCCCCGTGGGTGACGAGCAGGACGGTCCGTGGCCCCGGCCCATCCATGCCGGCCCGGCGGGCCCAGCGCGCCGCATCGAGCCGTCTGCGGGCGGGGGCCAGCAGGTCTGCCGCAATGAACGCGTCCACCCGCGCCGCGTAGCCGGGGTGGCGGCGGTGCAGCAGTGCCAGGTTGCGCCGCAGAAGGTGGTTCCTGGCCGAACCGAAGGACACGCCGCCGACATGGGCCACGTAGACGCCCGGCACCGCCACGTGCCGAAAGCCCGCAGCCGTCGCCCGCTCGCAGAAATCGTTTTCCTCCCCGTAGCCCTGGGCGAAGGTGGAGTCGTCGAACAGGCCGGTCGCGTCCAGGCAGTCGCGCCGGATGAACATGCAGAAGCCGTGCGCCGTGGGCACGTCCACCAGGCGGTGGCTGTTTGCCTCGGCAGCCAGCGCGGCCAGGGCGCGCGTGCCCTCCGCGTCCGGAGCCGGGTTGCCGCCTGTGGCCGCGGGATAGCTGAAGATGCTGGCCTCGTTGGACAGGGGTGTCGCCGTTCCGATGTCCTGGGCGCTGCAGGCCGCCGCCCGCAGCGTATCCAGCCAGCCGGGGGCCACCAGCGTGTCGCTGTTGAGCAGGATCACGTGGCGTTCCGCAGCGGCAACCAGGCCGGCATTGACCGCGGCGGGGAAGCCGCCCGGCCTGTCCCGAGAAGGGCGGACCAGCACGATGGCCCCGGACGCCGCCAGCTGGTCCAGCGCGGCGACCAGGGCCGGGTCCGGCGACGCATCGTCGACGACGACGATGCGGTGCGGCGCCCCGACTGTCGCCATCACCGATGCCAGGCAGTCCAGCGTGGTGCGAAGGCCGCGATAGACCGGGATGACGACGTCCACCGGAAGGTCGGGCAAGGGGGCAGGCCGGGGAGCGGCGGAGACCGCTCCTGGTCGGTCAGGGCCGGGGCACGCCTCGCGGTTCAGCGGGCTGCCCAACAGCTGGCGTCCGTCGGCGCCAGCAACGCTGACCGTGTCGCTTTCGGCGGCGGCGATGAAGAAGCCGCGGCGCCGGGCGAGGGGAACATCTCCCTCGACCTCGGGCAGCATGGTGGACACGGTCATGACCCTGTGGTCGGGCGGCGCGTCGCACCCCTGAGCCTCGACGGTCACGTGCAGGACGGGGTCGAGGTCCGGGGCGGCCGGGTGCCACGCCCAGCCAGCCACGCCGTCCTCCACGCGCTCGACGAACCCTTCGACGCGCGCGATGGCGTCCAGCGCGACCGGGCTGCCGAGCAGGTGGCCGCCGCCTACCGTGGCCGCAAGGCGGCCGGCCATGCGCCACCGGGCCGGCAATGGCGCCTGGCCATCGGGGCTCGACTCGACCGCTTCGCCGTCCATGCGCAACTCGGGCCTGTCCGAAAGCGCGGCCGGGATGCTGACCAGCGCCACCCCGTCTTGCCGGACGCCGCACCACCCTGCCAGACCGGCTGCTTGCACCGCTTGCGTCGCCACGGACGCAAGCGCCGGGTCGACGGCATGCGAACTCAGGCCTTGCCGCACCGCGTCGACCGCCTCGGCCGTTCGCCCGAGCTGCAAGGAGGCCAGAGCAAGCCCGGTCCAGCACTCCCGCACGTCGAAACGCGCCATCGCGGCGAACAGGCGCGCGGCACCCTCGGGGTCGCCGGCGCGCAGCCGCAGGCAGGCCAGGCTGAAACTCAGGTTCTGATCGGTCGGCGCGATCCGGTGCGCCCTGCCCAACCAGGCCAGGCCGCCGACCACGTCACCCGCGGCGGCAAGCGCCTCGCCCTTGTCCCAAGCAAGCCGCGCCTCGGCACGGACAGCAGAAAAATCCCGCTCCACGTCCTGTGCGGGCCTGGCCCTCGGAGTCTCCTCGGTCCGGAACCTAGGCAAACGCGATCGAGACGGCGGCCGTGAACCCGGTGGCATCACCTCCAGCACCGGCCATTGGCGGCGCTGGCCGTGCCGCCTGCCGCGTCATCCCGTCACCGGACGGGTCGCGCCAGTGCAAGCTCCGTAGCGCCGGCGAGCTGGTCGAGGTCGGACTGCGCGTCCTGCAGGCCGGCTGCCCTGGCCTTCTCGAGCCAGACGCGGGCTTCGCGCACATCCTGCTCGCCACCAAGACCGCGCGCCAGAAAGCGCCCGAGCATCATCTGTGCATGCAGGTGGCCTTTTTCGGCGGCCAGGCGATACCAGCGCCTGGCGTCCCGGCGATCTTCAGCCACCTCATGCCCGCCGCCAAGCATGGCGCCGACGGCAAACATGGCGCCGACATGGCCCTGCTCGGCGGCCCGCCGAAACAGCCGCAGGGAGTCCTCGTGGTTGCGCGGGCCGCCTACGCCGTTCAGGGCCAACTCCGCCAGCGCCACCTCGGCATCCAGCATGCCGGCGTTCGCTGCCCGCTCGATCCACAGCCGACCCTCCTCCGGGTCTGCCTGCACTCCACGACCTTCGGCCAGCATCCGGCCGTACCAGTACTGCGCGTTGACCACCCCGTCCGCCGCACGCCGCAGCCACTGCAGGGCCCGGCGATCGTCGCGCAGTATGCCCACGCCCTCGGCCAGGCAAACCCCCAGGTTGAAGGCGGCCACCAGGTCCCCCGAGCCCGCCGCCGCTTCAAACAGCTGGCGCGTGCGCTGGCCGTCCTCCGCAGACCCGTTACCCGACAACAGCAAGTTCGCCAGATCGGCTTGCGCCTGCCGGTCCCCGCCCTCCGCAGCGCGGCGGAACCAGCGCCCTGCCTCGTCGGGATCGCAATGCACCCCGGCGCCTGTCAGGTAAAGCAGGCCCAGAGCACGGGCCGCCGCGGCGTGGCCTGACTGCGCCGCGCGTTCGTACCAGATTGCCGCCTCGGCGTAGTTCGGCGGCAGGTCACCGCCACGAGCGTAGATGTCGCCAACCAAGGCCGCCGCCTCGTGGTCGCCCGCATTGGCCGCCCGCCGCAGCCAGGATTCACCGTCGACGACGTTGCGTGCGACCCCACGGCCCTCCAGCAGTGCCAACCCCCATCGGGCCTGGCCGCTGCGAACGTTCTTCTCCGCCGAATCCCTATAGTAGCCGGCAGCCGTCTCCAGACTTGCAGGAACGCCGGCTCCGCGCTCGTGCATCACGCCGAGCAGATACAGAGCGGTCGGAAGTCCCGCTTCCGCAGCGCGCCGCAGCGCCTCTGCCGCCGCAGCGTGACCGCTGAAGTCCTTGGCATTCCGCAACAATGACAAGCCCTGGCCGAGATGCCCCTGCGGGCAGTTCGCCGCCGCGGACTTGCCATACCAGAGGTCTGCCTCGGCCAGGTCGCGCAGCTCGTCCGGCCCGGAGGTCAGGACGTAGCCGACCAGGGCCTGCGCTTCGGCCGATCCCCCTTCGGCGGCGCACCGCGCCCACTTCAGCGCCTGGTGGTAATCAGGCGTTTCCGCCGTGGTAGCTGCAGGAGCGACGCGGGAGAACAGCGCCCCCTCGGGCGCCACATTGCTGGTTCCACCCGCAAGGCCGTAGAGGTGCAGGGTCGCCAACAGTGTCTGCGCTTCGGCCCAGTCACCCTCTGCGGCACGCTCGAGCCAAGCCGCGCCGGCCAGACGGCTGACCGGAACGCCCGACCCTTTCAGGTAGCAACGACCCAGGCAGAACTGAGCCTCGGCATTGCCGGCACGCGCTGCCCGGCTGAACAGGGTGAATGCACGGCGCGGCTGGCCTGCATCCTCGAGCTTCGCCCCACGTTTCAGGGCCGCGCGGGGAGATCCCAAAGAAACGACACGGTCGATAAGCGCAAGCATCGGCAATCCAGAACTCTCCGGTCAGCAGACGAGCCGTGAAGGGTTGAAGCCTGCTTCTAGCCCCGAACCTTCACGTGGCAGAGTCGAAGACGTCTCGCCGCGCGATCAGGTCGGCTCCCGCATTCCGTCTTGCACGATCGGCATGATACGCTCGACCAGGTACTCCCATACTGTCCGCTGCCCCACGCTGATGTCGGCTTCGACCGGCATGCCGGGGACGATATGCGTGCCCTTGGGCAAGTTCTTCAGCGCCAGGCGGTCGAGGGTGATGCGGGTGTCATAGAAATACGGGCTGTTGGGTTGCTGCCCCGTGAAAACGGAGTTGGCCATGGTGCCTGCGCTGGTTGCCGTTGTGGTGCCCGACGAGGAGCTCGTCAAAAAGCTGTCGGTGCTGATCAGTCGCACGGAGCCTTGTCCATAGCCGAACGTCGTCGAGGGGAAAGCGGCGAACTTGATCTGCACGGGCTGGCCGGGAGCAACGAAGCCGGCTTCGTCTCCTGTCACCTGCGCATCAATCTCTAGAGGCGCGTTAAGGGGAACTAGGGTGAAGAAGGTCTGACCGGCCTGCAGCACCGACCCGACGGACACCGAAGCTACCGAGAGCACTGTCGAGTCCTGGTCGGCCCGAAGATCGATCAGTTTGCTGTTCAGTGCCGCATGTTCAAGTTGGTCGCGATACGTCGCCAACTGCACACTGTCGGACGTGATCGTCTGCGACACGTCGGCAAACCATTGCTGGTTGTAGTTGTCGAGCTGTCCCTTCAACGCGGCCGCGTTTTGGCGTGCGTTCTCGGCCTGCTGCACGCTGGTCAGCACCTCCCGCTCGGCCTCAAGCCGCTGGTTGACGGCGGTGAGCGTGTCGATGCGGCTGCCGACTTGGTCTCGCTCAAGCTGTACGCGCATCTTCTCGACATCGACGGCGACGCCGGTCTCCTTGGCGTACTGCCGAACGCTGGCATCGGCCTGGGCCTGCAAGGCAAGCTGGGCCGAGATCTGCCCCTGGTAGTAGCGAAGTTCAGCCTCGCGAGCTGACGCCCGCTGGGCGAAAATCCCCTCTTGCACGAGCGCTCCCGGCGTAAGCTGACGCGGCCTGTACTGGATTTGCCGATTCTCGGCCGTAAGACGGTCGATTTCGGTTTGATAGCGGTCGACCTGATCGAGCGCCGCAGTGTTGTCGGCTGTCGTCAGCGTCGGATCCAGCTGCGCCAACAGCTGTCCCTTGCGGACGATGTCTCCGACCGAGACGGCGATTGTCTTCACGATGGAAGTGTTGAGCGGCTGCACCACCAGCTCGTTGGTCATGGAGATGACCTTGCCGTTGGCGACTGCGATCCGGTCAATGGACACCACCGCGAACAGGAAGAAAACAATTGCGACCATGAGGCCGATCAGCAGCACGGAGTTTCGCGCCGCACGCTTAGCAGGGACGGCAGCGAGCGCCATCGAAGGCGAGTAGAACTCCAGCAACTCGGCCGGGGTGTCGTCCCTGACCCGAGCGAGACGGCCGGAAAACAGGCCCGGCTTGGTAGCTGGCGGCGCTTCGCGCGCCGGCGCCGGCGACCCAGTCGTGGTGACAGACATCGTCTACTCTCCCTGAGCCAGGGCCGCGGCCGCGCGAACCGGGTCGATGTGGCGATTCTGCTGGTTCCATAGGGTGCGATACACGGCACATCGGTCGAGAAGGACGTCGTGCGGTGCGATGTCCACGACCGCGCCCCGGTCCAGCACCATGATCAGGTCGCAATTGACCAGGCTAGAGAGGCGGTGGGACACGATCACCATCGTGCGGCCCTTGCCGATCCGGGTCAGGTTGGCGTTGACCAGGGCCTCGCTTTCTGGGTCGAGCGCGCTGGTTGCCTCGTCAAGGATCATGATGCGCGGATTGGTGATCAGCGCGCGAGCAATCGCCAGACGCTGACGCTGGCCGCCAGAGATGTTTGCCGACCCCTCCTCGATCCAGGTGTCGTAGCCCTGCGGCATGCGCTCGATAAATTCTTCCGCGCCGGCCAGCCGGGCAGCGCGCACCGCATCCTCGAGCGTCAACCCTGCACGGCCTGCCGTTATGTTGTCGCGTATGGTGCCACGGAACAGGAAGTTGTCCTGCAACACCACGCCGAAGCTGCGCCGCAGATGCGACAGATTGATCTCGCGGAGCTCCGCGCCGTCGATACGGATGGCGCCTGAATACTCCCGGTTAATGCCCTGAAGGAGGCGCGTGATTGTCGACTTGCCCGAACCGCTTCGGCCCACCAGCCCAAGCATGGTGCCGGGCGGGATCGAGAAACTGACTTTGTTCAACGCAGGCCGCTGCCCGAGAGGGTAGGTGAAGGTCAGATCCTCGAACGTGACCTGTCCCTCAAACTGCGGCCGCATACCATCGGTCTGCGCGCGCGTTTCGGTCGGGTTGTTCAAGACCGTTGCAATCTGGCCCACCGACGTCCGGATCTCGTGAAAGTCCTCCAACAAACGGGCAAAGCCGACCAGAGGTGCTGCCACGCGGCCGCTCAGGATCATGAAGGCAATGATGCCGCCCCGATCGATGCTCGTGTCGTTCTGCAAGGCCAGGTATGCCCCGAACAGGACGACGCCGCGTGACATGAACGTCTGTAGGGGATCAATCAGGGTTTGCGGCCAGTTGCTGAGCCGGCCTGCTGCCATGCGCCACCGCCCCGCATCGGCCACGCGTTCGTCCCACGTCACTTTCTGCTGCGGCTCCAGCGCCAGCGACTTGACCGTCCTGATGCCGTAAACCGTCTCGCTCATGACGGCGCCCTTTTTGTGCTCCGCCTGGATCGACAGGGCGACCAGCCTGCCCACGGGCCGCAAGAAGATCATGATGATGAGCGAGATCAGCCCGGCTACCGCCAGCGACACCCAAGCGAGCGTCGGCTCCATATAGAAAAGAAACGGCAACATGATCAGCAGCGTGATGCCGTCGAGGAACGTGTAGAGCAGCTTGCCCGTGAAGAATTCGCGAACCCGGAACACCTCGCGAAGGCGGCTGATCGTCTCGCCAGCCTGGCTACGCTCGAAGTAGTCCAGCGGCAGGGCAAGCAGTCGCCCGAAGATGTGGAGATTCAGCCGCACGTCCAGCCGTGCCGACATCACGAGTATGAGCTCCCGACGAGCCCAGCCGAGCACAGCCTCGAAGAACATCATGACGCCCAGCAACGCCACCAGCAGGTAGAACGTCGGCAGGCTGTTGTATTCGAGAACCCGGTCGATGACCGCCATGACCATCAAGGCAGGCAGGATGGCCAGTGCCGACAGCACAACCGAGGCGTAGCCGATCTGGGTGAGGAACTTCTTCTCCTCCAGCACCCTGCCCGCGATCCATCCTAGCGTGAACGGCGCTTCGCCCTCGCCCTGGCCATACGGGCGCTTGACCAGAACGACCTCACCGCCCCAGGCCTGCTCGAGGCGCAGTCGGTCCACCGCCACAGGCGGCTCGGCATCGCGCGCGGTCGGGCTCTTCAGCCATACGATGTCCCGGCCCAGATCGGCGCCGACCACCAGCCCAGCCGTGCCGTCCTTCAGCAGCAGCACCACCGGCGCCGCCTCCTTGAAGCGGAACAGGTTGCGCCAGGCCAGCCGCATCGATCGTGCGCTCAGCCCCTGATCGCGAAGCCATGTCACCAGAGATGCCGGAGAGGGGTAGGGTTCTGCCGCCGGGCCGCGATAGGCGGACATGTCCAGGTCGACGCCGTGAAACCGGGCAGCTGCGATAACGGCACGCAGACGCAGCTCCGTCGGAGTCAACGCTTCGGCGGCGACGTCGGACTCGATCTGCAGCGGCTCGGGGGTGTCTGGCACGTAAAGTCCCTTTTGGCTCATAAAGGGGCACCGCTGGACGGCCAGTGGTGCTCCGCACACACGCTACTACCATGGAGTTCCCTTCCAAGGGCATAATTTTTGGCGGTTTTCCTGGCCCGTTCCGCATGCGTGCCGTTAACCTACGGCTTCGGGAGGCCACGCGTGCACATCCAGACAGCAGCAACTCAGGACCTGGCCGAGATCCAGTCCATCTACGCCCACCACGTGCTGCGAGGGGCCGGGACGTTCGAAGAAGTGCCCCCCAGCATCGAGCAGATGTCCGACCGGCACGCCGCCGGCGTAGCCGCCGGCTTCGACTGGATCGTGGGCCGGGACGGCACGGGCGTCCTTGGCTACGGCTATTACGGTCAGTTCCGCGCGCGCAGCGCCTATGACTGGACGGTGGAGGACAGCGTCTACGTGCGGGAAGACGTTCGTGGACAAGGCGTAGGCAAGGCGATCGTTGCCAGGCTGCTTCAAGCGGCCGAGGCGAAAGGCTATCGCCAGATGCTCGCCCTGATCGGCGACTCCGAAAACATCGGCTCCATCGGCATGCACCTCAGCCTCGGCTTCACCCGCGCCGGCGTCATGCGCTCCTGCGGCGTCAAGTTCGGCCAGTGGCGCGACGTCGTGGTCATGCAGAGGCCGCTGGGCGATGGCGACAGCACCGTGCCAGCCGCTAGCGACCGTCCCCGGCGGTAAGCCGGAAGCAGGACGAGGCTACGGGATCGCTCTCCAGCGCAACCTCCACCTCCCTGCGGCCCGCCTGGGTCAGCGTGAACGCGACCACTCGGCGGAAGAACGGCACCGTGCCTCGCGCGCGGTCCTGCAACAGCGCCGCGAGGGCGCGGCCCGCGGCATTGCGCGACGCGCAGCATGCGCATCCGGCTCCGTGTCCTGAGGATATGGCGGGTGTGAAACACGCCGCCGCCGCGGGGTGATCGCCCTCGGCCAGTAGCGCGTCACCCGCCGCGGCCCGGTCGGGTCGGCCGAGAATGAGCGGTATGCGCGCGTCCTGGGGCATGGCCTGCGCGGTGTTACCACTATATCGGTGAGAGGCACACCAAGTCCGCCCACCTTCTGTGTGCACGGAGAGGCACTTCTTTGACCAGACCGCACCTTCTCGACGCCCTGCACGACGGAGTGCTGCTCTGCGACGGCGGCACGGGCAGCCGCGTGCAGGCGATGGAGCTCGAGGTTGAGCGCGACTACTTGGGCCAGGAAAACTGCACCGACGTCCTGAACCTTTCGCGCCCGGACCTGGTGCGCGACCTTGCCCGGGGCTACTTCGCCGCGGGTGCCGACATCGTGGAGACCAACACGTTCGGCGCCTCCCCCATCACCCTGGGCGAGTTCGGGCTGCAGGACCGCGCCCGGGAGATCAACCGCGCCGCGGCCGGTCTGGCGCGCGAAGCCGCGGCCGAGTTCGCGGATGGCCGGCACCGCTGGATCCTGGGCGCCATCGGCCCCGGAACCAAGCTGCCGTCTCTCGGCAACATCGACTACGACACGCTGGAGGCCGGGCTGGCCGAGCAATGCCGTGGCCTGATGGACGGCGAGGTGGACGCCTTCCTGATCGAGACCTGCCAGGACACGCTGCAGATCAAGGCCGCGGTCAACGGCGCCAAGATCGCCCGTGCCGAGGTTGGACGGGACACCCCCATCTTCGTCCAGGTCACCGTGGAGACGACCGGCACCCTGCTGGTGGGGCCAGACATCGCCGCCGCCACGACGGTGGTCCACGCGTTGGACGTGCCGCTGATCGGGCTGAACTGCGCTACCGGGCCGCAGGAGATGGCCGAGCACGTCCGCTGGCTGGCGGCCAATTGGCCCGGCCTGCTCAGCGTGCAGCCCAATGCCGGTCTGCCCGAACTGGTGGACGGCCACACTCGCTATCCGCTTGGGGCGGCGGAGATGGCGAGCTGGATGGAGCGGTTCGTCGAGGAGGACGGCCTCAACCTGATCGGGGGCTGCTGCGGTACCGACGTGCCCCACATCCAGGCGCTGGACGAAATGCTGCGCCGGCGGGCGAGTGCGCAGGGCAGCGCGTCGCGGCCGCGACCGGTGCTTCGCACGTCGGTCTGGGTGCCGAGCGTCGCCAGCCTTTACAGTGCTACGCCGCTCCGACAGGACAACAGCTTTTTCAGCATCGGCGAGCGTTGCAACGCAAACGGCTCAAAGAAATGGCGCGAATTGCAGGAAGCCGGCGACTGGGACGGCTGCGTCAGCGTCGGCCGCGAACAGGCCGCAGAGGGGTCCAACAGCCTGGACATCTGCACCGCCTTTGTCGGCCGAGACGAGGCGAGCGAGATGAACGAAGTGATCCGCCGCTTCACCAACTCGGTCAATGTGCCGCTCGTCATCGACAGTACCGAGACCCCCGTCATCGAGAGCGCCCTGAAGCTTCACGGCGGCAAGCCGGTCATCAACTCCATCAATTTCGAGGACGGCGAGGCTGCGGCGGAGGACCGCCTTCGTTTGGCCAAGACGTTCGGCGCGGCCGTTATCGCCCTGACCATCGACGAAACTGGCATGGCAAAGACCGCCGAGGCCAAGCTTGCGATTGCAGAACGCCTGGTCGCCTTCGCCTGCGACCGCTTCGGCCTGCCGCAAAGCGACCTGCTGATCGACCCGCTCACCTTTACGGTCGCCACCGGCAACGAGGACGACAGGAAACTTGCCGAGTGGACCCTCGACGGCATCCGCCTGATCCGGGCGAAATTCCCAGACATACAAATTATCCTGGGCCTCTCCAACGTCAGCTTCGGCCTGAATCCCGCAGCCCGCGCCGTGCTTAACAGCGTCTTTCTCGACCATGCGGTCCGTGCAGGCATGACCGGTGCCATCGTCCACGTCAGCAAGATACGACCGCTTCACCTGATTGCCCCCGAGGAGGTGGAGGTCGCTGAGGATCTCATCTTTGACCGCCGCCGCGAAGGCTACGACCCGCTGCAGCGCATGCTGGAGATGTTCGCCGACCGCAAACTGGCCGAGACCGCCAAACGCGCGAAAAGCGAAACCGTCGAGGGCCGCCTGCGCGACCGGATCGTCGATGGCGACCGCAAGGGCCTGGAGGGCGAACTGCAGGACGCGCTGGCAACGCACGAGCCGCTCGCCATCATCAACGACATCCTGCTCGGCGGCATGAAGATCGTGGGCGAGCTGTTCGGCGCAGGAAAGATGCAGCTGCCCTTTGTCCTGCAAAGTGCCGAGACGATGAAAGCCGCTGTGGCCTATCTTGAACCCCTGATGACGCGGGTGGAAGGGCAGGAAAAAGGCACCATCGTCCTGGCGACCGTGAAGGGCGACGTTCACGACATCGGCAAGAACCTGGTCGACATCATTCTGACCAATAATGGTTACCGGGTGGTTAACCTGGGCATAAAGGTCAAGCTGGCCGACATGGTGGACGCAGCCCACGAACACCATGCCCACGCCATCGGCATGTCAGGATTGTTGGTCAAGTCCACCGTCATCATGCGCGAGAACCTCGAGGAGATGTCGCGCCAGGGCCTCGAAATTCCGGTGCTCCTGGGCGGCGCCGCGCTGACCCGCAACTACGTCGAGGAGGACTGTGTCGCTGCCTACGCCTCCGGGCGCGTCGCCTACGCGCGTGACGCCTTCGACGGCCTTCATCTGATGGACAAAGTCACCGGTAACGGTTTCGACGACTACTTGTCCGCGCTGCAAGCCAAGCGCTCGGGCAAGGCGCGCAACACCAAGCGCAGCCTCGGCCGCGCCGACGAACGCGCCTGGCATCCCATCGACGTCGCCGCGGTGCGGGCCCGACGCCGGCGCCTGACTGAGGACACGCCGGTGGTGGAGCCGCCATTCTGGGGCGCGCGCGTCATCGAGGCGCCGGCGAAGGCGATCATACCATTTCTTAACGAACGCAGCCTATACCAATTCCAATGGGGATTCCGAAAGCAGGGCAAGAACCTCGACGATTTTCTGGGCTGGGCCAAGCAGGAGCTTCGGCCGATCATGAAGCGCATGCTGGCGCTCTGCGACGCCGACTTGGTTTTGCGCCCGCAAGCCGCCTACGGCTACTGGAAGGCCGCTGGGCAGGGTAACGACCTCATCCTGTTCGATCGGGACGGCAGCACGGAACACGCCCGTTTCACCCTTCCCCGACAGCCGCGTGAGGACGGTGACTGCATCGCCGATTTCTTCCGTGATGTCGACGAAGCCGAGCGGGACGTGATCGGCCTGCAGGTGGTCACCGTCGGCCAGGCTGCCAGCGATACCGCCCGCCTCTGGTTCGAGGACAATCGCTACCAGGACTACCTGTACCTGCACGGCCTGTCGGTCGAAATGGCCGAGGCGATGGCTGAGTACGTCCACAAGCGCATCCGGGCCGAGCTTGGTTTCGCGAACGAGGACGCGCGCGACATGGAACACATGCTGGCTCAAGGATACCGCGGGTCACGCTACTCTTTCGGATACCCCTCCTGCCCCCGCATCGAGGATCAGGCGATGCTGCTGCGTTTGCTGGACGCCGAGCGCGTCGGCGTCTCGCTATCGGACGAGCACCAATTGCACCCGGAGCAGAGCACCAGCGCCATCGTGGTCATCAACCCGGCTGCCAAGTATTTCAGCGTGTGACGCACTGCGCTACTAGACGAAACGCGACGACGTGTGCTCGCGAGATGACGCCTCGACGACGCGAGGAGCGCAGGGCTTACCCTTCCAATGCCCGACCAGCGCCGAGGCGCGAAAAATCAACAGCTGAGAGCAGACCCGCTTAACTTGTTGGAAAGGCAAATGTCCGAACATGCGGCCGTGCTGATCCGGAACGACGGCACGCAGCCCTCTGGCCACACTCACGCGCAGGAACCAGGATGTTCGGGTTCGAGACGAGACGGAAGACCCACGACCTGCAGGCTGAGCTGATGGCCATCGGCCGCTCGCAAGCGGTCATCACGTTCAACCCGGACGGCACCATCCTTTCGGCCAACCAGAATTTTCTCGACGCCACCGGCTACACGCTTGCCGAAATCGCGGGCAAGCATCATTCCATGTTCATGCCGGTCGCGGAACGCGGTAGCGAAACCTACCGCGAGCTTTGGCGAACCCTGCGCCGCGGCGAGTTTCGCTCGGCCACGTTCAAGCGTGTCGCCAAAGGTGAACGTGAAATCTGGTTGCAAGCCGCCTACAACCCGGTACTCGACACGGCCGGTAAGACCATCAAGGTCGTCAAGGTCGCGACCGACGTCACACAGGCCCGTTTGGAGAGTGCAAACCACAAGAGCATGATCGATGCGATCGGCCGGTCGCAAGCCGTCATCGAGTTCACCCTTGACGGCACGATCGTGACCGCCAACGCCAATTTCCTGCAAACCATGGGTTACACCCTGTCGGAGATCGAGGGGCAGCATCACCGGATGTTCGTCCACCCTGACGAGCGGGATGGGCCGGGATATCGGGAGTTCTGGGCATCCATGGCGCGCGGGGAACATCACGCGGCGGAGTTCAGGAGAGTAGCAAAGGACGGCCGGGAGGTTTGGCTGCAGGCAACCTACAATCCAATCCTGGATGCCGACGGTCTTCCCTGCAAGGTTGTCAAGTTCGCGACCGACATCACGGCCGCTCGGCTGCAGAGCGCAAACAACCGCGGCCAGATCGAAGCGATCAACCGGGTGCAAGCCGTCATCGAGTTCTCGCTCGACGGCACCATCCTGCACGCCAATGAAAACTTCCTGCGCACCGTCGGATACGGGCTGGACGAGATTGTCGGCCGACACCACCGCATGTTCGTCCATGCCGCAGAGCAGGAAAAGCCGGAGTACAGGGCCTTCTGGAAAGCGTTGGGGGCCGGCCAGTTCTGTGCCGGCGAGTTCCGCCGCGTCCGGAAGAACAGCGACGAGATATGGTTGCGCGCCAGCTACAATCCCATCTTCAGCCCGGACGGCAAGCCGTTCAAGATCGTCAAGTTCGCGACCGACGTCACGGCTCAGGTGGCTGCCCGCCAGCAACTTGGCGATCAAGTGGGGACCGTGGCCGGCGCGGTCCAGCAGCTCAGCCAGTCGATCACGGAAATATCCTCCACCATGCTGCGCTCCCAGGAAACAGCGCTGCATACGGTAGACCGCGTTGCTGCCGCCGGAGAGGCCACCCACAAGCTCTACAGCGCGGCCCAGGCCATGGGTCGCGTCATCGATCTGATCAACAACATCGCCGGCCAGATCAACCTTCTTGCACTAAACGCCACAATCGAGTCCGCCCGCGCGGGCGAGGCGGGACGCGGCTTCGCGGTCGTTGCCAACGAAGTCAAGATGCTTGCAGGCCAGGCAAGGCAAGCCACCGAGGAAATCGATCGCGAGATCCAGGGCGTCCGCCTCATCTCCGGCGAAGTCGTCGAAGCGCTGTCGGCGATAAAGCAGGCAATCGATTCGGTCAGTCAATTTGTCACCTCCACCTCCTCGGCCGTCGAGGAGCAGAGCGTCGTCACCGAGACCATATCGGCCGCCATGCAGAACGCGGCCGCACAGGCCGGCCAACTCTGGGCCGCGTGATGTGACACGTCGGTGCCTCGTCCGGCGGTGCCGCGTCATGCGTGATCGTAACACGCATCTGGCAGTTTCGAAGGCTGCGGCGCGGCGGGATCGGGGCGCGGGGCGCCGTGACTGATCAGCCCTCAGCGAAGGTGCCGTTAGGCCCGTTCCGCTCAATCGAGACTTTCGCCTCGCCGCTGCATTGTGCCCATACTCCCAGGTTAGCCCAATAGCGCAGGCGCTCAACACCTCCGTGAGGTGGCGACACGGGGGTAGGCGGAAGGTATCGGCCGGTTGAACCGCTGGCTTCGCCGCGGCTCGTAACGACGGGGTCGGGTGGCGCTGGCGTGGAGGCGGGGTAGAAGGGGGAGGGACCGGGCAGGACGACGCATGGAAGACATCCAGGACACCAGGTTCAGCGACGCACTGTCCGAGCGCTACCTCGCCTATGCGATGTCCACGATCATGCAGCGCAGCCTGCCCGACGTGCGGGACGGGCTGAAGCCGGTGCATCGCCGGCTGATCTACGCCATGCAGCAATTGCGGCTGGATCCTGCTTCGGGGTTCAAGAAATGCGCGCGCGTGGTGGGCGATGTGATGGGCAAGTTCCACCCGCATGGGGACGCCAGCATATACGACGCGCTGGTCCGCCTCGCACAGGATTTCGCCGTCCGCTACCCGCTCGTCGAGGGCCAGGGAAATTTCGGCAACATCGACGGCGATAACCCCGCCGCCATGCGCTACACCGAGGCGCGGATGACCGAGGTCGCGGCGGCCCTGCTGGCCGGCATCTCCGAAGACACGGTCGATTTCCGGCCCACCTACGACAATGAGGACCAGGAGCCGGTGGTGCTCCCGTCGGCCTTCCCCAACCTGCTGGCAAACGGGGCGGCCGGGATCGCCGTCGGCATGGCGTGCTCGATTCCCCCGCACAACGCAGGCGAGGTGTGCGCCGCGGCCATCCACCTGATCGCAGATCCTGCAGCAACCACGGCCGAACTGCTGGCCCACATGCCTGGCCCGGATTTTCCCACCGGCGGCATCCTGACCGAGGCGCCAGAGGCGCTGCTCGCCGCCTACGAGACCGGCCGTGGCGGGTTCCGGCTGCGCGCCCGCTGGGCGGTCGAACAGGGCCGGTTCGGCACCTGGTCCATCGTCGTCAGCGAAATCCCCTACCAGGTGCAGAAATCGCGCCTGATCGAACAGGTGGCGGCCTTGCTTGAGGAGAAGAAGCTGCCCCTGCTCGGCGACATACGCGACGAATCCGACGAGCGGATACGCCTGGTGCTGGAACCGAAGTCGCGCGGCGTGGAGCCGGAGGTGCTGATGGAGACGATGTTCCGCGCCACCGCGCTGGAAAGCCGTTTTCCGCTCAACATGAACGTGCTGACGGCCGATCATACGCCGCAGGTGCTCGGGCTGCGCGGCGTCCTTGCCGCCTGGATCACGCATCGCGAGCAGGTGTTGCAGCGACGCTCCCGCTTCCGGCTGCGCGCGATCGAGCACCGGCTCGAGATCCTCGACGGTTTCATCAAGGTCTTTCTCAACCTCGACGAGGTGATCCGCATCATTCGCGAGGAAGACGACGCGAAAGCCGGGCTGATGCGCGCGTTCTCGCTGAGCGAGGTGCAGGCCGAGGCGATCCTGAACATGCGCCTGCGCAGCCTTCGCCGGCTGGAGGAGCAGGAGATCAACGCCGAACACAAGAAGCTCAGCCGGGAGGGGCGCGACCTGAACGCGCTCCTCGCCAGCGAGACACTGCGCTGGGCGCGGGTGACCTCCGAGATTGAGGACATGCGCCGCAAGTTCGGCGCCGGGCCGATGGGCGCGCGGCGTACCGAGCTCGGCGCCCTTCCCGCCCCCGTGGACATCGCCGACATCGTGCCCATCGAGCGCGAACCGGTCACGGTGGTGCTGTCGGAACGCGGATGGATACGCGCCAGGCCCGGCCACGTGACCGACGCCGACGCGCAGAAGTTCAAGGAGGGCGACAGGCTGCGGCTGATGCTGCCCTGCCTGACCACGGACAAGCTGATCCTGCTTGCCGCAAACGGCCGCGCCTACACGCTGCGCGCCGGCGACCTGCCGCGCGGACGCGGCGATGGCCAGCCGATCCGCGTGATGCTCGACATGGGCGCGAACACGGCAGCCGGCGACGACATCGCCCACGTGTTCGTCTGGAGCGACGTCCACCGCTACCTGCTGGCCAGCAGCGGCGGGCGCGGCTTCGTCATCCCGGCCGAGGATCTGCTGGGCGAAAAGCGCACCGGCAAGCAGGTGCTCAACCTGCGCCCCGGCGAGACCGCGACGATTTGCGTGCCGGCCGATGGCGACCACGTGGCCGTGGTGGGCGAGAACCGCAAGCTTCTGGTGTTTCCCCTCGATCAGGTCGCCGAACTGTCGCGCGGGCTCGGCGTGACACTGCAGCGCTACAAGGAGGGCGGGCTGGCGGACCTCAAGGTGTTCCACCTCAAGGACGGCCTGACATGGCGCTCCGGCGAGCGGACCCGGACGGAGACCGACCTGCGCGACTGGCTGGGCGAGCGCGGCCAGACAGGCAGGCTGCCGCCGAACGGGTTTCCCAAATCGGGCCGGTTCAGCTGAGGGGACCGGACGCTCCTGCGACGGGTTCATGCCCCACCCGTCGTGCGCGGCCCGGAATGCCAGAGCGGGTCCAGGCTGACTATCGGCGCCGAAGGCGCAACAGGCAGAAAAGCGGGGCTCTGCCCCGCACCCCGCCAAACGCCGGGCGGTTGGATCCCGATAATTCAATCGTTTGCGGGTCCGGGGGCGCCCGCCCCCGGCGGGGTTTGGGGCAGAACCCCAAGCTTGAAAAATCCGCGCGGGTTCGTGAGCGTGTGCGATGTGGAGACGGTGCAGGCCGGCGCTCCGCGCGCTCTCGGCAGGGCGATGCAGATGCGTCCGAGCGTCAGCCCGACCAGGCACAGCAGCGCGCCGAATGCCGGCGCCTCGTAACGGAACTGAACGGCCACCGTCGTCGCATCGAGCAGGCTCAGCAGGACCAGCCGGTCGGCGACCGTCAGCGCCAGGGCGAGCAGCAGCACGGTCAACGGCCTGACCGAACGGCGGCGGAGGTCGCGCACGGCCCGCAGCACGGCCCAGGCGAGTGCCGGCACCGAGATCGTTTCGGTCAGCACGGGCAGCAGCCGGGCGCAGGCCCGCATCGCCCGCACCCGCAGCGTCGGCCGGTACAGGGCGGAGGCGTAGGGTGGCAGCGGCACGACCTTGTCGACGAACACGGTGGCCACCGGCGTGTTCAGCACGACGCCCGGCGCGAGCGTGGCCAGCGGCCAACTGCCCAGCGTGCCGGCTGCTCCCGTCAGCGCGAGGCTGCAATTGCCGGGCTGGCACCGGACGTCTGCGCTGAAGCCTTGTCCCTGGCCCGGCGGGTGATGCAGCGCATCGCTGATCCCGACGTTGACCGACTGACGCAGCTCGGACTGGATGATCGTGCCGGACGGACCGACCACGGCCATTCTGCCGCCGGGGTCGGCAACGCTGAACGCGCCCGACACCTGCCACCCTGGCGCAGTCAGGAGGTCGGCAGCGGGGGCGATCGGTGTGTCGACCGCAACCTCGTCGTAGGCCGCGCCATCGGCCCCCTGCACCAGGCTGAACACGGTATTGGCCTGCGGGTCGCCCAGGCGCATCATCTCGCCGGCGATCTGGTACAAGCTGTGGGCGAGCGGCCGGGCGTAGCGCAGGCTGAACTGCGGCCATAGGCCGCGCCGCCCGGCGCCGCAGTCCAGCGCATGGCGCGCGCATGCTGCGTCGATCTCGCGCGCCAGCCGTCTGTAGAACCGGTCCGCATCCCTGGCGGTCCGGTAATGGCCCGCGCGGGCCACGGCGTCGCGCAACGAAAACAGGAAGTGGGCGCCGTCGATGTCGTGGCAGTCCGGTTTCGGAACCAGCGCGCAATCGACATCGGCGCTGAGATGGGCGGAGTCGCCCTCCAGGAAAGGCTGCAGCTCGGCCGCCGCCGCACTGACGGCGTAGATGCGCATCCGCACGTCCCGAGGGACCGGAACCAGCTGCCGCCAGCGTTGCGGGTCGACGCGGACCATGGCGCCATACGCGCGTGCGAACGGGCCGTCCTTCAGGTCGTTGGTGCGGAACACGCCGTAGGCGCTCTGGTTGATCGCGCACACGCCGAGCACGAGCGCCGCCGCAGTCGCCGCTGCCAGGGCCGGGCCGGCCAGCGCCGTCACACGCGGTGTGCGCGCGAGAACGTGCCAGCCGGCCATCAGCAGCATGGGCGGCAGCAAGATGACCCCCTCCTCGCGGGTCAGCCAGAAGGCCGCGCCGGCAACGCCCAGCAGGACCGGCCAGACCGGGCTGGCCGGGCAGAGGAACGCGCGCGCGCCCAGGCCCAGAACCAGCGTGGTCAGGCCGCCGTAGAGCGGTTCGCGCATCAGCATGGTCGCCGACCAGTCGAGGCAGGCCGGGTTGAGCGCAAGCAGGGCGAAGCACAGCGTGGCAATCCACCGGCGCGCGGCCAGCAGGCCCGCCGTCCGCGCCAGCAGCAGCGCGCCGCACAGATAGACGCATTGCGTGGCGGCCTGGACGGGCACCCCGGACGCGGCACAGCCGGCCAGGAACAGCGGGTAGAACGGTCCCTTTGTAAGGGTCAGCTGGTCGAACGGTCCCAGCCACTGGCCGTGGAGGATGAACCTGGCCAGCCGCACGAACAGGAAGTCGTCGTACCAGCCGCCGGCCCGGGACACGGTCAGCGGACCGGCCAGCAGCATGCCTGCGGCAAACAACAGCGCGTCCAGCACCGGCCAGAGCGTCCCGCGGCCGGGCTGGGCAGGTGGTTCCGCCGGAGACAGGACGGTCAGGCTACTCGCCGCAGCCGGCATCGCGCAGCACGGCGGCGACCGCCTCCTGCGGCACGTCGCGCGTGGTAAAGGCCTGGCCGATGCCGCGCAGCAGGACGAAGGCGAGCTTGCCGTCCCGCATCTTCTTGTCGCGCTGCATGTTGGCGATCAGTCCGCGTGCCGAGAAGCGGCGGCCCAGCGCGCCGAGCGCGTAGGGCATGCCTGCGGCGTGCAGGTGCGCCTCCACCCGGTCGGCCACGGCGCGGGGACAGGCGTCGAGCTTGGCGGACAGGCGGCATGCCAGCACCAGGCCCAGGCTGACCGCCTCGCCATGCAGCAACTCGCCGGTGTAGCCGTACTCCGCCTCCAGCGCGTGCGCGAAGGTGTGGCCCAGGTTGAGCAGGGCGCGGCCGTTTTCCGGCATCTGCTCGCGCTCGTCCCCGGCGACGATGGCGGCCTTGAAGGCGCAGGCACGCTGCACCGCGTAAGCCTGGCGTTCGGCGTCGCCGGCCAGGAGGGCCGCGCCATGCGCCTCGCACCACTCGAAGAACGGCGCGTCGCCGATCAGCCCGGTCTTGACCAGTTCGGCATAGCCGGCCCGCAGCTCGCGCTCCGGCA
The DNA here is from genome assembly GCA_937873095.1 of uncultured Acetobacteraceae bacterium. Lineage (GTDB taxonomy): Bacteria > Pseudomonadota > Alphaproteobacteria > Acetobacterales > Acetobacteraceae > BOG-908. Next base: position 21,087 of record CALMVI010000134.1, read on the forward strand.
GGGTGGCGAGCGCGCGTGTGTCGGCCAGGACCAGGCGGGGCTGGTGGAAGGCGCCGAGCAGGTTCTTGCCATGGGGGGTGTTGATGCCGGTCTTGCCGCCGACGCTGGCATCGACCTGCGCCAGCAGGGTGGTCGGCATCTGCACCAGCGGCAGGCCGCGCAGCAGCGTTGCCGCGGCGAACCCGGCGAGATCACCCACCACGCCGCCGCCGAGTGCGACGATTGCGGTGCGCCGCTCCACGCCGGAGGCCAGCAGCGCGTCGGTCAGCCTGCCGTAGCCGTGCAGCGATTTCGAGCTTTCGCCCGGCGCCACGACCGCCTGGCGCACCTCGAACCCGGCCTCGGCCAGGCTGGCCTGCACCGTGCCGAGATGCAGCGCGGCCACGGTCTGGTCGGTCACGACGACGACGCGCTTCTGCGGCAGCACGGGAGCGAGAAGCGGGCCGGCACGCGCCATCAGGCCGGACCCGACCAGCACGCTGTAGCCGTGCTGCGGCAGGTCGACCGGCACGCTGCGCGTGGGTGCGTGGGTGAGGAGGCAGGCAAGCACGTTCTGGGTGGTCGTCTCCGGACTGTCATCGCCGCACTGCACGACGATGTCGGCTTCGGCGTAGACGGGGTGCCGCTCTGCGATGAGGTTGGCCAGCACCCGCTCCGGATCGCCCATGCTCAGCAACGGACGGTGCGTGCGGCCGGCGGTGCGGCGCACCAGCGTCGCGAGCGGGCAGCGCAGCCAGATGCTGGTGGCGTCCCGCAGGATTGCGGTCCTGGTTTCGGGGTCCATGAAGGCGCCGCCGCCGGTGGCCAGCACGACCGGCGGCCCGGCCAGCAGGCGCCGGATCACCCGCCGCTCGCCGTCGCGGAACTCCGGCTCGCCGAAGCGGGCGAAGAGTTCGGCCACGCTGCAGCCGGCCGCCTGCTCGATCTCGGCGTCGGCGTCGCGGAACGGCAGGCCCAGCCGCAGGGCGAGCCGGCGGCCGATGGAGGTCTTGCCCGCGCCCATCAGGCCCACCAGGACCAGGCTGCGGCCTGCGATGTGGGCCGGCAGGCGGCTGGCGGCGCCGCTGGTCCTGGCGTCGGCGGGCGGCGGCGGGGATTGGGGGTCGGGCGCGATGTTGCGTGTCATCGGTCGCAAGGCTAGCACACGGGGCGACCATCAGCACACGGAGCACGAGCGCGCAGGATGAGCCGGTTCTTCATCATCATCTTCGCTCTGTTTCTTGCATTGGTGCTGGCAGGCTTCCTCGTGATCGGCGCGTTTCCGCCGCGGGTGCACCGGGCGCCGGTCGAGCACGTGCTGCCCAACGACAAGTTTCACTAGCGCCACGACCGGGCTGGACCTCAGGTGATCCGGGACCGCCATGTGGAGGCTTTCCTGGAGTTCCTGGCGGCCGAACGCGGGGCGGCGCGGAACACGCTGCTCGCCTATGGCCGCGACCTGGCCGATTTCGCGGCGTTTGCCGGCGCGCGTGGCCAGGCTGTGGCCACAGCCGACCGGGAGACGCTGCGCTGCTACATGCAGGGTTTGAGCGGCGGCCTGTCCCCGCGCAGTGCCGCGCGCCGGCTGTCGTGCCTGCGGCAGTTCCACCGCTTCCTGGCGCGCGATGGGGCGCGGCCGGACGACCCGACCGACCTGCTCGACTCGCCGCGCCTGCCGTCCACCTTGCCGAGGCTGCTGTCGGAGGAGGAGGTGACCGCGCTGCTAGCGGCGGCGCCGACTCTGCCGGGACGCCGCGGCGTGCTCGCATGGGCGGCGCTCGAGATCCTCTATTCGACTGGGTTGCGGGTGTCCGAGCTGCTGGGGCTGAAGCGGGCGGCCCTTGCCGTCACTGGCGACATCCTGTTCGTGCGTGGCAAGGGCGGGCGGGAGCGGATCGTGCCGCTGTCGGACACGGCGCGGCAGGCCGGGGCGGCGCTGGTCGCGTGTTCGCCGGCAGCGCTGTGGCTGTTTCCCGGCCGCGACGTGCGGCAGGCGATGACGCGGCAGGGGTTCGACCGTATCCTGCACGACACGTCGCTGGCGGGAGGGCTGGACCCGGCGCGCGTCTCGCCGCATGTGCTGCGGCACGCCTTCGCCTCGCACATGCTGGCGCGCGGCGCCGACCTGCGCAGCCT
>CALMVI010000135.1:0-17573 GCA_937873095.1 uncultured Acetobacteraceae bacterium
CCCGTCCTCGGCGCGCCCATCTTCGGCACGCCCCTCCTCCAGCGCCTCCACCCGTGCGCGCCAGGCATCAAGTGCCCGCCGCTTCTGCTCGGCCGGGGACGGCTCGTCGGCGATGTCGTCGACCAGGCGGCAGAACGCGTAGATGGCGTACATCGCGGCACGGCGGTCGGGCGGCAGGATGCGCATGCCGCGATAGAACGACGTGCCGGCGCGGCGCACGATGCGTTCGGTCTCCGCCAGGTCGTGGGCGCGAGCGCCGAGCGGGGCCGTCACGGCAGGTGGCGCCCAGCCGCCGTCACGCTCAGCACCACGTCCAGCGGCCGTAGCCTGACCCGGCGGGCCAGCGGGTCGCCCCGGCGCAGGCGGCCGGCCAGCCGCCGCGACAGGTTGGCGATCACCGCCGTCTCCAGCCGCAGCCGCCGGTCGCGCACCCGCGCCGGCAGGGCGCGCGCCTGCTCGTTCAGCCGGTCGCATTCGTCCAGCAGGCACTGCTTGACCGCACGAAGGCCCGGCGTCTCGGCCGGCTTGCTCACATCGCCCACGTACGACCCGGCCTGCGTCAGCCAGTCGGCCGGAAGATAGCACCGGTCCAGCAGGGAGAAATCCTTCGACATGTCCTGCAGATGGTTGAGCACCTGAAGCGCGGCGCACAGCGCGTCCGACGGCCCGACGGTATCCTCGGCTTGCCCGTGCAGCGCCAGGACGTGGCGGCCCACCGGCATCGCGGAGTAGCGGCAATAGGTGTAGAGCTCCGCCCAGCTGGCGTAACGCTGCTTCTCGGCGTCCTGGCGGAAGGCGCGCAGCAGGTCGCGGCTGTGCACCGCGTCCACGCCGGTCTCGGCCAGACTCGCCCGCAACGCGAGCGAGGAGGGCGAGCCGGTTTCGCTGACGCCCATCAGCACCGCCTCCATCACGTCCAGGCGGGCGATCTTGTCGGCGGCGCCGAGCGTCGGGCTGTCGGCGATGTCGTCGGCGTTGCGGGCGAAATCGTAGAAGGCGTGCACGTGGCGGCGCAGCCCGGGCCGTATCAGCACCGAGCCCACAGGGAAGTTCTCCGCCGTGCGGCCCTTGCCCGACCAGCTCTCCACGTTGGCGGCGGATGCGCTCATCCGTGATACGCCCGCTGCTTCCACACCACCCCGCGCCCCCGATAATGGTCCGCCGCCGACCCAAGCGTCGCCGCCGCGTAGACCATCGCAGCCCCTGGAAGGGTGACGGCCCAGCCGAGCGGCAGGTTGAACCGCCGGATCGTCGGTATGTAGGACGCCGTCATCGCACCCCAACCCAGCACGCCCAGAAGCTGCGCCGGGCCGCCCGCGAACAGCGCGCACCCGACCGGCACCAGCCAGACGACCGCCATGCCGGCCACCGTGCCGGCCAGCAGCCAGGGCGAGTAGCCGAGCTGCACGTAGGCGCAGCGGGCCACCATGCGCCACACGTCGCCGGCCGTCTCGTAAGGCCTCAGGCTGGTCGCCAGCCGGCTGTGGCCGAGCCAGATCCGCCCGCCTTGCTTCACCCGTCCCGCCAGGGTGACGTCGTCGATCAGCGCGCCGCGCATCGCGGCCAGCCCCCCCACCCGCGCCAGCGCCTCGGACCGGATCAGCACCGTGCCGCCGGCCGCAGCCGCGACCGGGTTGCCCGGGTCGTTCACCCAGTCGAACGGGTAGAGCAGGGCGAAGAAAAACACGAAAGGCGGCACCAGCGCCCGTTCGGCGGCCGTCTGGCAGTGCAGGGCGACCATTTCCGAAACCATGTCCAGCCGGTCCGCCTCCAGCTTGGCGACCAGGCAGGAGAGGTGCCCCGGCGCGTGCTCGATGTCGGCGTCGGTGAACAGCAGCAGCGGCGCGTGGCCTGCATGGTCGATGCCCTGCTGCAGCGCCCACAGCTTGCCGCTCCAGCCTGGCGGGTGGGCCGCCCCCCGCCGCACCGCCAGGCGCGGATCCCGTATCATGCAGGCCAGCCCGCCGGTGCCGTCGGTGCTCTGGTCGTCGACTAGCACCACCCGCATCTGGCCGGGGTAGTCCTGGGCCAGGAGGCTGCGCAGGCAGCGGGTCACGCTCTCCGCCTCGTTGCGGGCCGGCACCACGACGGTGACGGGCGGCATCGGCCCGTGTTGCGCGGCGGGCAGGAAGGGACCGGCCTGCCAGAACCGGCCGTGCCCCGCCAGCAGGTAAATCCAGATGGCGAGCGACAGGGCCGCCAGCGCGATCATTGCGCCCGGAACCAGGCGATTGCGTCCTCGATGGCGCGCGCGGCCGGCCGCGGCGCGTAGCCGAGCTCACGCCTCGCCTTGTCGCTCGAGAAGAACATCTTCTTGCGCGCCATCGCCAGCGTCTCGCGCGTCACCAGCGGTTCCACCCCGAACCGGGCCAGCGCCTCGCAGGCCAGCGCCAGCGGCACCAGCGGCCCGATCGGCAGTCTTACGCGCGGCGGGGTGCGGCCGGCGACCCGGGCCACGAGAGCAAAAAGATCGCCCAGCGAGAAATCCTCGCCGCCCAGGATGTACTTTTCGCCGACCACGCCGCGCTCCAGCGCCAGCGCGTGGCCCTCGGCCACGTCGTCCACGTGCACGACGTTCAGCCCGGTATCCACGTAGGCCGGCAGGCGCCCGGCCGCCGCGTCGCGGATCATGCGGCCGGTCGGCGTGGGCTTGATGTCCCTCGGCCCCACCGGCGTGGACGGGTTGACCACCACCACCGGCATGGCGTGCTCGGCCACCAGCGCCAGCACCGCCTGCTCGGCCAGGTATTTCGAGCGCTTGTACACCCCCACGATCTTGTCCGGATGCACCGGCGTGGTCTCGTCGGCCACAGAGCCGTCGCCCACCAGGCCCAGGGCGGCGACACTGCTGCAATACACCATCCGCTCCACCCCGCGCGACTGGGCGGCCAGCAGCAGGGCGCGCGTGCCGTCCACGTTGGCGCGCATCATCGCGTCGGGGTCGGGCACCCAGAGCCGGTAATCGGCCGCCACGTGCACCAGGTATCGGCATCCATCGGCCGCGCGCGCCAGGGATGCGGGGTCGGTCAGGTCGCCTGTCGCCAGCTCCGCCTCCAGCCCCTCGACGTTGCGCCGATCCCCGCCCGGCCGCACCAGCAGGCGCAGCCGGTGCCCGCGCGCGGCCAGCACGCGGGCGACCGCCGACCCCACGAAGCCGGTGGCGCCGGTGACCAGGGTGGGCGGATCAGCCATGGAGCGCGTTCCTCATCGGCGCGTTCCTACCCCATCCCCGCGCTTGCGAAACCCCGCATTGCGTTCCAGCTTCCATGGCGTGACACCATGAACCCTCACCGCGACCTGCTGACCGACATCGTCACCCTGGCACGGCTGATCCGCACCGAGGCAGACCGGCGCGCGCGCGCCCACGGCATGACGCGCGCGCAATGGACCATCCTGACCAAGCTCGAGCGCCAGCCTGGCCTGCTGCAGAAGGAGCTGGCCGAGATCCTGGAGGTGGAGCCGATCACGGTGGCCCGCCTGATCGACCGGCTGGAGGCGCGCGGCATGGTGGAGCGCCGCGCCGACCCGGGCGACCGCCGCTGCTGGCGCCTGCACCTGACCGAGGCGGCCCAGCCGCTGCTGGGCGAGATCGACGTGCAGCTGACCGACATGGCGCAAATCCTGTGCCAGGACCTCAGCGACGCCACGCTGACCCAGTCCGCGGCGTCGCTGGCGCAGATGCGCGAGCGTGCGCAGGCGCAGCGCGTGGCAGCCCCGATGCCTGCCGAACCGGCTTGCCGGGAGGTTGCCTGAATGCACGCTCCGGCATGAGCGAAGTCGTCAGGCTTCACGGCACACGCGAGGACACGCTCTGGGCGGTGGTGGCGTCGCTGGGCAAGACCGACCGCATCGCCGAGATCTTCCCGAACCGCAGCGCCGCCCTGGCCGACAGGAGCTGGCGCGAGCAGCAGGTGCGCACCTATGCCGCGTTCCTGCGCGGCAGCACCCAGCCGGTGCCGCGCTACAGCGTGACGCCGATCCGGCGGGCCGACCTGCCGAAGGCCTGGCGGCCGCTTCCGGCGCTGGGCTTCCTGCGGGGCAAGTTCGTCTGACCGTAGCCGCTCACCCCGTGTGGTCCGAGACGATCCGCCAGCCTGGCGCGGACCGGTGGAACACCAGGGTGAACACGCCGGACGCGCGCTGCGCCCCCCTGGACAGCACGTAGCGGCCGACGACGAGGGCGTAGTCGGCGCCGAGCGGCCGCTGGTCGTCGATGGTGAGCGACAGCCTGCCCATCGCTCCCGCGGCCCCGGCGAAGCGCGCGGCGTACATCCCGCGTATCGCCGAAAAGCCGCGGACGACCCCACGGCTGCTCACGTAGAGCGTGTCGGGCGCGTCCTCGTAGCAGCGCATGAACCCGTCGAGGTCGCCCCTGGACCAGTCGGCGGCGCTCTCGTCCAGCACGGCTTCCACGCCCTGCGAGTCGGCGACCGCAGGGGCGGCGGCACGGGCCGGCGCCACGGCGCATGCCAGGCCCAGGATCGTGGCGGCTGCAGCCCGCCCAAGGACGCGATGGATCATGCGGACCTCCCTGCGTGCCGCGTTTGGGCTCGCACGTTCACCCGCATCCGATCGCCTCGCAAGTCAGCGACACCACGCGGCTTTCGCAGTAGCGCTCCAGCGCACGCGCGAGCCCCGCCCGGCCCATCGCCTCCCTAAGCGCACGGTCCGCGGCCAGGCGCCGCAGCGCCGCTTCCAGCGGCGCCACGCTGGCGGGCGGCACCAGCAGCCCCGTGAGCCCGTCCACCACCTGTTCGCGCGGGCCGCGTATCGCGGTCGCGACCACCGGCAGGCCGCACAGCATCGCCTCGATGATCGACATCGGCAGCCCCTCGAAATGGCTCGGCAGGACGAACATGTCGGAGGCGGCGAGGATGGCCGCGACGTCGGTGCGGTAGCCCAGGCGCCGCAGGCGGGATCCCAGGCCGGCAGCCGCGAAATGCGGCTCGAGGTCCTCGCCATGGTCCGAGGGCAGGCGTTCCCCAACCACCCAGAGCTCGGCGTCCACGCCGCGCATGGCCGCGAGCAGCTCCGGGTAGCCCTTGTGGCGCACCAGTCGGGACACCGCGGTGACGACGACCCGGCCGCACGGCGTGCCGAGCTCCCGGCGGATGGCGGCGCGGGCCTGGAGGTCCGGATGGAAGTCCGCCGGGTCGCGGCCGTTGCCGACCGCCACGGGGTTCGGGTGGATCAGCAGGCGGCGGGCATCGGCGGCCTCCTCGGCCGACACGGTGAGGAAGATGTCGGTCAGCCGGCCGGCCAGCCACTCCATCGCCAGCGAGGCGGCGCGGCGCGGCCAGGGGGCAGGCTGGTTGAACAGGAAGCCGTGGCAGGTATAGGCCACGCGCGGCACGCCGGCGGCACGGGCGGCGAGCCGTGCGAGCAAGCCGCTGATCGGCATGTGCGCATGCACGAGGTCGGGTTTCTCGGCGCGGAACAGCCGGTAGAGGGCCAGGAACGCGCGCAGCTGGGCGCGCGGCGAGAGGGTGCGGGCCAGCGGCAGGGCGACGACGCGGAAACCCTCGGCACGAACGTCGTCCAGTAAGGGGCCGTCCGCGCTGACGCCGATCACCGCGTGGCCGCGCCCGGCCAGCCCGCGCATCAGCGGCAGCAGGAAGTGGCGGAGCGAGAAATCGACGTTGGTGACTTCGATGACCAGCATCCGGCAGTCAAGTTTCGCAAAACCCCCCTGGTCAAGCGCGGGCCGTGGTGACACAGAGCGCCGCCCTGGAGCGACGAGCCGATGACCGAGTTGAGCAGCGCGTCCGACGACGGCGTGCTGGGCGAGCAGCGTCTGCGCAGGCCCGCATCGCCCGCCAGCCTGGCGGCGCGCCTGACCGCGCTCGATGCCGTTCTGCTGGCGGCGCTGGCGGTGCTCGGCTTCCAGATGCTGGGGCCTGTGCTGAGCATCCCGCTGCACATTCCGCTCAACTACAACGAGGGGTGGAACGCCGTCCTCGGCAACCGCGCGGTCAACCCCGGCGCCGGGCCGCTCTACCCCAAGCCGGGCAGCTTCGTGTTCAACAACTACCCGCCGCTCGGCTTCTACATCGTGGGCGCGCTCGGCAAATACGTGTTCGGGGACATGATCCTGGCCGGGCGGGTGACGGCGCTGGCGGCCCTGCTGGGCGCAGCGGCGCTGACCGGCCGCTGCGTCGTCCTGCTCGGCGGCGCGCGGCGGGGAGCGCTCGCCGCCGGCATCATCCTGCTGACCTTCGTCAACAGCTACTTCAAGGTCTACGTGGCGGTGGACGATCCGCAGTGGCTCGCCCATGCCGTCATGCTCTGCGGCCTGGCGCTGCTGCTGCAGCCCGGCGCGGGCGGAACAGGCGCGTTGCCCGCGGGTCGGGTGGCTGCGGCCGCCCTGCTGATGGTGGCTGGCGGCTTCATCAAGCACAGCCTGGTCGCACTCCCCCTCTCGGTCGCGCTCTGGCTCGGCTGCGTGGACCGCCGTGCGGCCCTGGTGTGGGTGGCCGCGGGCGCGGCAGGGCTGGCCGCCGGGCTTGGCCTCACGGCGCTGCTGCACGGCCAGGCGGCGTTCGCCGACGTGCTGCATCACAGCCGCGTCTTCCGGCTGAACCTGATGAAGCAATCCATCAGCGCGCTGGCCCCGCTGCTGCCGATGGCGGTGGGCTCGGCCGTGATCCTGCGCCAGGCGCGCGCGCAGGTGCCGGTGCGCGGGCTGCTGTTCGTGGCGCTGTTCGGCGCCGTCGCCCTGGTCACCGGCATCGTCCAGCGCAGCGGCGAGGGCGTCTACTACAACGCGCATTTCGAGACGCTGATCGCGGCCTGCCTCGCCTTCGGCCTGGCCCTCTCGCCCGGGTTCGGCCTGCCGCTTCGGGCGAGAGGGCTGGCTGCCGGACCGGCCGCCCTCTACCTCTTCGCCGCCCTGCCGCTGATCTGCGCGTGGCCCTGGCACCTGCCGCGCGCCTGGAGCGACATCGCCGAGAGGACCGCCAGGGCGCAGGCCTGGCAGGCGCCGATCGACCGGATCGCCGCCGCCGACGGGCCGGTGGGCTGCCTGATGATCTCGCTCTGCTGGTGGGCGGGAAAGCCGTCGGAGGTCGACATGTTCAACCTGACCGAGCAGAGCGTGCGCGCGGGCGGGGCGCCGACGGCCTTCCGCCGCGCGGTCGCGGCCAGGCGCTTCGCCCTGTTCCAGGACGACACCGCGTCCTTCATCCACCGCGATGCCAGGCACCGGCTCGGCTACGACCCGATCATGCCGCTGTTCGAACCCTTCTACGCCCCGGTCCTGCGCGGGCCCGAGGGCACCGTGCTGCTCGCACCCAGGCCGCCCTGACCCGTCCCGCCGTTGCCGGCTACTCTTTGGGTCCGAACTGCGGTAGAGCATGGTCGGTTCAGGTGGAGTCACTTGGACCGACAAACATGCTCGTCCAATGCAGAAAGTAGAGCATGTGCGGTTCATCTTGAACCGAACATGCTCTAGGAGTGCCGCACCGGACTGGGGCGCGCCGGCTTACGCCGAGCAACGGGGGACGTGCCGATTGACGAGTGATGATCCCATCATCGAGCGGATCGCCAGCCTGGCCCGGTCGATGAACGGCAAGCAGATGAACTTCGAGGGCGACATCACTGCCGACACCGACGTGGTCCGGGACCTCAAGCTCGATTCGCTGGCGTCGATGGACTTCATCATGGCGGTGGAGACCGAGTTCGACACGCTGATCCCGGTCGACAGCATGGCCGACATCAGGACGGTCGGCGACCTGGCGGCCCTGCTCCGGTCGCAATCGGCCAAGGCCGCCTGATGCTGCAGAAATACGCAGCCCTCAGGCAGGCCCATGCCCAGCTCTGCGAAGCCGCGGGCGACCCGTTCGCCGTCAGCTTCGACAGGATGCTCTCGCCCACCGAGGCGATGCAGGGCGACCGGATGGTCACCCTGTTCGGCAGCAACAACTATCTCGGCCTGACGTTCGACCGGGATTGCGTGGATGCCGCGGCAGAGGCCGCGAGGGCGCACGGCACGGGCACCACCGGCTCGCGGATCGCCAACGGCACCTACGCGCTGCATGCCGCACTCGAGGCACAGGTCGCGCGCTTCCTGGGCCGGCGTGCGGCCATGGTGTTCACCACCGGCTACCAGGCCAATCTTGGCGCGCTGTCCGCTTTGGCCGGTCGGGACGACGACCTGCTGCTGGATGCCGACGGTCACGCCAGCATCTACGACGGCGCGCGGCTGAGCGCGGCACAGGTCACGCGGTTCCGCCACAACGATCCGGACGACCTCTACCGGCGCCTGAAGCTGCTTGCGGCCCGGCCCGATCGGGCGGCAGCAGGCCAGCAGCTGATCGTGGTCGAGGGCATCTACAGCATGCTGGGCGACCTCGCACCGCTGCGCGAGATCGCCGCCGTCAAGCGGGAGACCGGCGCCTGGCTGCTGGTCGACGAAGCGCATTCGCTCGGCGTGCTGGGCGAGCGCGGACGCGGCCTGGCCGAGCTGGCGGGCGTGGAGGAGGACGTCGACTACGTGCTCGGCACCTTCAGCAAGAGCCTGGGCAGCATCGGCGGGTTCCTGGCCGGCAACGACCCTGATTTCGGCCTGCTGCGGGTGACCTCGCGCGCCTACATGTTCACCGCCTCGCTGCCGCCCTCGGTGGTGGCCAGCGTATCGCGCGCGCTGGACGTGCTGGAGGCGCGTCCCGGGCTGCGGTCCGCGCTGACGCGCAACGCCGAGCGGCTCTACGGCGCGCTGTCGCGCCTGGGTTTCGCGCTCGGCCCCATGCCGAGCCCGATCGTGTCGGTCCGCATGCCGGACCCCGCGACCGCCTCGGCGTTCTGGAACGGGCTGTTCGGGGCCGGCATCTACGTGAACCTGGCCCTGCCGCCCGCGACCCCTGGCAGCCAGTCGCTGCTGCGCACCAGCGTGACCGCGGCCCACACCGCATCCCAGGTCGACCGGCTGGTCGACGCCATGGCGGCGATCGGGCAGGACCTGGCGGTCATACCGGGCGGCGGCATCCGGCAGGCCGCCGAGTAGGCCCTGCACCGCCGGCGGCGGGTTTCGGGCCGGGTTTCGGGGCGATCAGTCGTGCAGCCGGATCCGCGTGCTGTTGTCGCCGGGGCGGACGACGATGCGCGCCGCGTCGAAGCCGGGCGGGCCGAGCAGGGTCGGGGCATCGTTGGAGAATCCGTAGGCCTCTGCCGGCAGGCCCAGGAAGTTGCGGTCGAAATGGTGGTTGCCGTTGGCGTCGTGGTACACCGCCACCGCGTAGGTGCCCGGCTCCGACAGCGAGAAGCACGCCTCGGCACTGGGGCCGGCCAGCGGCACCCTGATGACCAGCAGCGAGCCGTGGCTCTTGAGGAACCGCAAGGGGTCCTCGCCGTACAGGGTGAAGGTGACGTTGCCGGCCACCGGCCGAGCATCCGTGGCGGTGACGTGCAGGGCCGGCCGCCCCGGCGCGTCGCCGGCCGCGCATGGCTGGGCGGCCTGCTCGGCCCGCGCGGCTCCCAAACCGGCAAGCGAGCAGGCAAGCAGGATCGCGAGGCACGAGGCACGGTTGAGAATTTCGGTAACTCCATTAACGTATCGGGGCCGCGCCGTCGCGAGGCCATCGGCCTGGATGCTTCCGGGCAGCGCGTCAGGCGGCCGTCTCGCGACGCCGGCTTGACAGGCATCGTCCCCGGTCCCAGTCGTCAGGTGCAGGAGTGATGATGTACGCGCGCTGGTTCAAGGATGGCCGAAGCTTCGATCTGGGCCGGATGAGTTTCCCCGAACTGGTGCGCGCCTACCTGTCCCACCCGGCGATCCATGTGTATTGCGCGGGCGCGGCACTGTGCCTGGCCGTGGTCCTGGCCAGCGGCGCAGGGCTCTGGCGGCCGCTCGGCGCGGTGCTGGCGACCGTGCTGATCTACCCGCTCGCCTGGTACCTGATCCACCGCTTCGTCCTGCACGGCCGGCTGTACCGCTCGCGGCTGACCGCCCTGCTGTGGAAGCGCATCCATTTCGACCACCACCAGGACCCGCATCGCATGGACGTGCTGTTCGGGGCGCCGTCGACGACGCTGCCGACGATCCTGGCGATCACCGTGCCGCTCGGCTGGCTGGTGGGCGGCGGGCTGGCAGGTGCGGCGGCGGCCGTCGGGACGGGGCTTGCCGTCACCTGTGTCTACGAGTTTTCCCACTGCGTGCAGCACCTGAACTTCAAGCCCGGGAACCGGCTGTTCCGGCGCATGAAGGAGCTGCACCTCATGCATCATTTCCACGACGAGGTCGGCAATTACGGCATCACCTCGTTCGGCGTGGACCAGCTGTTCGGCACGTATTACGGCTCGGCGCGCGAGCGGCCGCGCTCGCCGCACGCGTTCAACCTCGGCTACACGGTCGACGAGGCGGCGCGCTTCCCCTGGGTTGCCAGGCTGTCCGGCGAACTGCCCAGGGACCGGCCGCGACGCTACGCGCGTGCCGGACGCCGGGCGAGCGGCCGCGTTTGAGCGCCACGGCTGAAGCCGACCCGGCCGCCCACGGACCGCGCCAGCACGCCACCGCCGGCACTGCCTCGCCCGTGTCGATCAAACCCGTGAGCCACCGGCGCGATCTCGACCGCTTCATCCGGCTGCCGCAGACCCTGCTTGCCGCCGACCCGTGCTTCGTCGCCCCGCTGCTGACCGAGCGCAGGGCCGCGCTGAGCGCCGGCGGCAACCCGTTCTTCGGCCATGCCGAGGTGGCGTTCTGGCTGGCGACCCGGGACGGCAGGGATGTCGGCCGGATCAGCGCGCAGCGCGACCGGCTGGTGGCCGACAGGGAGGTGGGCCATTTCGGCCTGCTCGCCGCCGAGGACGACCCGAACGTCACGGCCAGCCTGCTGCGCACGGCGGAGGCGTGGCTGCGCCAGCGTGGCGCCACCCGCGTGCAGGGGCCTTTCAGCCTGTCGATCAACGAGGAGACGGGCCTGCTGGTGGACGGGTTCGACACCCCGCCGATGCTGATGATGCCGCACGACCCGCCCTATCTGGACCGCCATCTCGGCGCGCTCGGCTACACCAAGGCGCGTGACCTCTACGCCTACGTCGTGCCGACGACCACCGTGCTGCCGCCCACCGCGGCGGCGATGGTGGCGCGCGGCCTGCCCTCGCGCGTCAGGCTGCGGACGCTGCGCCGGGACGACCTGCAGGGCGACGTGGAGCGGCTCGTCGCCATCTACAACGACGGCTGGAGCGACCATTGGGGCTTCGTGCCGATCACGCGCGAGGAGGTGGCGCACATGGCGCGCGCCATGAAGCCGCTGCTGCGCGAGCGCCTGGTCTGGTTCGCCGAGGTGGACGGCGAACCCGCGGCGTTCGGCCTGTGCCTGCCCAATCTGAACGAGGCGATCGCCGGCCTGTCCGGCCGCCTGCTGCCGCTGGGCTGGGCCAGGCTGCTGTGGCGGCTGAAGGTGGCCGGCGTGAAGACCTCCCGCGTGCCGCTGATGGGCATGCTGCGCCGCTTCTCCACCAGCCTGCTGGGCCAGATCCTGCCGCTGCACCTGATGGAGGCGCTGCGGCGCGAGGCGGCGGCGATCGGCATCGAGACGGTGGAGATGTCCTGGATCCTGGAGGACAACCTGCCGATGCGGCACCTGGCCGAGGCGGTTGGCGGACGCCGCTACAAGACGTATCGGGTCTACGAGAAAGCATTGCCGCAATGACCGCCGGCGCGCGGCCGCTGCCGTGCACGCCATCCGGAGCCCTGTCCTTGTCCGACCACATGCCTTTCCCCAGCGCGTTGGCGCAGCGCCGGGGTGATTTCGCGACCTCGCTCGACGCGCTCGACTACGCGGCGCAGGGCCAGGCGGGGCTGAACTTCTACTCCGTCAAGGGGGAACTGACCCGCGCGCTGCCCTATCGCGAGCTGGCGCAGGCGGCCAGAAGCCTGGCGGCCCGACTGCTTGGCTCGTCGCTCACGCCTGGCGACAGGGTCGCCATCGTGGCCGCGACGCAGCCGGAATTCGTCACCGCGTTCTTCGCCTGCCAGTATGCCGGGCTGGTCCCCGTGCCGCTGCCGCTGCCTGCGGCGTTCGGCGGCCGGCCCGCCTACCTCGCCCATGTCAGGCGCATGATGGGGGAGGCGCGGGCCTGCGCGCTGTTCGCCCCGGCGCCGCTGCTCGGCTGGATGGCGCCGCTTGCGGCCGAGCTCGGCCTGCGCGTGTGCCGCGCCCTGGACGACCTGGCCGGCCTCGGCCCGGACAGCCTGGCCGCGGCGCTGCCGGCCATCGGGCCGGACGCCATCGCCTACCTGCAGTTCTCTTCGGGCAGCACGCGTTTTCCGCTCGGCGTGGTGGTGCACCACAGGGCGCTGATGGCCAACGTCTTCGCCACCCTGACCCATGGCCTGCAGATCCAGCCGGACGACCGGGCGGTGTCCTGGCTGCCGCTATACCACGACATGGGGCTGGTCGGCTTCCTGATCAGCCCGATGGCGGGGCAGACGACGGTCGACCTGCTGGCCACGCAGGATTTCGCCCGCCGGCCGCTGCTGTGGCTGTCGCTGATGTCGGAACACCGCTGCACGATCTCCTACAGCCCAAGCTTCGGCTACGACCTCAGCGTCAGGCGGGCCAGGATGGCGCAGTCGCTCCCGCTCGACCTGTCGGCATGGCGCATCGCCGGCATCGGCGGCGACATGATCCGCCCGGCCGTGCTGGCGGGCTTCGCCGAGTGCTTCGCGCCATACGGTTTCCGCGCCACCAGCTTCCTGCCGAGCTACGGGATGGCCGAAGCGACGCTCGCCATCAGCTTCGCCCCCGTCGGGCGGGGGATAGAGACCGACACGGTCCATCTCGACCGGCTGGAACAGGGCGTCGCCGCCGCGCCGAGCGACACCGGCCAGCGTGCGCGCACCGTGGTGCTGTGCGGCTCGCCGCTGCCGCTGCACGAGGTGGAGGTGCGCGGGCCGGATGGCAGGACTCTCGGCGACCGCCGCGTCGGCCGGATCGTGGCGCGGGGCCCGAGCCTGATGCGCGGCTATGACGGGCGGCCGACGGAGACCGCCTCGGTCCTGTCGGCGGAAGGCTGGCTCGACACCGGCGACCTGGGCTACTGGCTCGGCGGCGCGCTGGTGATCACCGGGCGTGCCAAGGACCTGATCATCATCAACGGCCGCAACATCTGGCCGCAGGACCTCGAGTGGACCATCGAGCAGTCGGTGCCGCAGGTGCGCACCGGCAACGTCGCCGCCTTCTCCGTCGAGGAGGACGGGCAGGAGGTGCTGATCCTGGCCGCCGAGGCGCGCGCCGGCGTGGAGCAGGGCGCGCGCGACTCGCTCGTCGCCGCCATCGGCAACTCGCTGCGCGCCCAGCACGGGCTCGACGGGCGTGTCGTGCTGCTGGCGGCCAACACCCTGCCCTACACGTCGTCCGGCAAGCTCAGCCGGTCGGCGACACGGCAGCTCTACCTGGCGGGAACGCTCGCGGAAGCCGCCATCCCGGCGTGACCTCCGTGCCCGGCCCGGAGTGCGGCGTGGCGGGCGCCGGCCGCCTGGCCGCGGTCACCGGCGGCACCGGCTTCCTCGGGCGGGTCTGCGTGGCCGCCCTGGCGCGGGCGGGCTGGCGCGTTCGGCTGCTGGTTCGGCGCGACCCGGCACATCCGCTGCTGGCGGGCGTGCCGATGGAGACGGTGCGCGGCGACCTCGCCTGCGGGGCGGCGCTCGCCCGGCTGGTGGAGGGCGCGTCCGTGGTGGTCCACGCGGCCGGCGCGATCAAGGCGCGCAGCGCGGCGGCGTTCCAGGCGACCAACCGGGACGGCACCGGCCGCCTGGCCGAAGCCGCGGCCCGGGTGCCTGGGTGCCGCTTCGTCCACATATCGTCGCAGGTGGCGCGCGCGCCGGAGCTTTCGCCTTACGCCGCAAGCAAGCGCGACGGCGAGCGGGCGCTGGCGGCAGCACTCGGCGGCGCGGCGCAGTGGGTGATCCTGCGGCCCTGCGTCGTCTACGGGCCCTGGGACGCGGCCACGCTGTCGCTGCTCCGGGTGGCGGCAGGGCCGCTGGTGCCGGCGCCGCGCGCCCCGTCCCTGCGGCTGGCCATGGTCCATGTCTGCGACGTGGCCGGCGCGGTGCTCGCCTTCTGCGGCGCGTCGCTGCCGGCGGGAAGGGTGTTCGAAGTCTGCGACGCGGTGCCGGACGGCCATGACTGGCGCGACATCGTCCGGCTGGCCGCACCCGCGCCGCCGCGCCTGGTCGGCGTGCCGGACCGGCTGCTGCTCGCGGCCGGCGCGCTCGCCGATTGCTGGTCCGCTGTCACCGGGCAGCCGGGACTGTTCGGGCGCGGCAAGGCGCGCGAGATCCTGCACCGCGACTGGCGGCCCGACCCTGGGCTGCGCGTGCCCGCCGCCATCTGGCAACCGCGCATCGACCTGGCTCGGGGGCTGCGTGACGTTGGGAGAGGCCAGGGGCGTTGAGGTTGTGAATTGTTTGAGCTTGGGGCTCTGCCCCAAACCCCGCCGGGGGCGGGCGCCCCCGGACCCGCAAACAATGAGATTACCGGGATCCAAACGCCCGGCGTTTGGCGGGGTGCGGGGCAGAGCCCCGCTTTCTCCTACGGCACGCGCGGCGCCTCGTAGCGCCAGGTGCAGGGCAGCGCCATCGGGTCGTCCAGGACGCTCTTGATGCGCTTGCGGTGGGCGGGGCCGGCGGCCGTTTCGGTGGCGATCAGGGTGCCGTTGCTGATCGATCCGACGACCGGGTTGCCGCCGGACGCGTTCTGCAGGTCGAGCTGCCCGTCGAAGCTCACCCGGCCGGCCAGGTGGCTTCTGCGGTGTCCGCCACGGGCCGTCACGGTTCCGTTCGTCACCTGGAAGGTGATGTCCCTCACCTCGGTGCCGCAGGCCGGGTCCTCGGTCACCGTGCCGGCGTAGACCCCGTCGAAGCTGCGGCCGACCGGCACTTCGCGGTCGAGATGGGCGGAACAGGACGCGAGCGCCAGGATTGCGGCGGCCCGGGCCATACGACGGGGCCGGTTGGGTGCGCAGGTCCTCACGCCAGCCTGCCCGCCCGCTCCGAGAACGCGTGCGACGCCCTGGCGTAGAGCGCCTGGTCCAGGGGGGTGAGCGCGTCGAGCATCGCCGCGAGCGGCGGCGTCATCGTCTCTGGCGCCGGCCGGTTCGGGTCCAGCATGGGCGATGTCAGGGTGTCCAGGGCCTGCTGCGGCGCCACCGGCTGCATGTCGAGGCCGAGCTGGCGGTTCATCAGCAGCCGCGACCGCTCGAACTGCTCGACCAGGCCGAAGCTCGCCAGCCCGGCCAGCGCCTGCCACGCCTCGTCCAGCGCCGCCTCAGGCGCTGCCAGTATCGCGTCGTCGGGCTGCAGCATCGCGAACCCGTCGGCGAGGATGGGGCTGGCGATGCGCCTGGTCAGCTGCCCCACCATGGCGTCGCGGATGTTGGGGTGCCGGACGACGGAGCGATGGCCGAAGAACTCGGCCGCCGAGTGACGCTGCGCCAGCCCGACCAGGGTGCGTTCGTCGAAGGAGGGGTGCGGCCGATGCGCCTTCCAGAAATTGTAGAGCGAGAGCAGCCGCGCGCGCGGTTCGCGCAGCATGGTCACCACCGCGCACGGTCCCGGCACGACGTGCGCGCAGACCAGGTCGAAATGTCCTGCGAACAGGTCGTAGGCGGCCAGTTCGTTGGCGGTCCAGTCGGCCAGTCCGTTGAAGTGTTCCGGGCAGACGCGGCCCGCGGCGACCTGGGAGGCCAGCATGGTGCGCAGGGTGGTGCCGCCGCATTTCTCGATGTGCACGAGCACGATCTTCCGCCGCATCAGGTCGACCGGGTCGACGCGCATGACCTGCTGGACGTGGATGCGCCGGAGACGGAACTCTTCCGACACGATCAACCCGTTCTGGAACACGTGCAGCGGCTCGGGCTGCGCGCCGAAATGGGCCTGTGCCGCCAGGATCTCGTCCCGCGAGGGTTCACGCCCGAGCAGCCACACATAGCCGCGCACGACGTCCGCCCGGTTCAGGCCGGTCCGCCGCGGCATCGCCCTTGCCGCCCACCCCAAAAGCCCGACCGCCATGCGCCGCCCCCTCGGCCGTCGTACGCCCGGCCGATGAACCTCTTGTTTGTCGAGCAGCCTGATCGTCCAGTCTGGACGACGCTGCCGGACCTTGTTCGAGCAGCTTAGTCGTCCAGTCTGGATGACGCTGCCGGACCTTGTTCGAGCAGCTTAGTCGTCCAGTCTGGACGACGCTGCTCTCGGGCCGACCATTGCGCGGCAGCGGCACACGCGCAACAGATGCCGACGAGCGCGCCCTGGCCATCCGGGCAGAAGCCGTTCGCCGGGACGAAAGCCGCAGCAGGATGGGTGGGCGGACGCGAACGCATCGGATGTCGGGCCGGGGTGCGGGCGCGTCGCCGGCTCTATGGCTTGCGGTCGCCCTGCTGACCGTATGCCGGGCGTCCCGCGCCCAGGAGGTGCGGGACTTCAACGCCGACACGCCGGGAAAGAGCTACACGCCGTACACGGTGGCGCAGGGCTACCTGCAGCTGGAGAGCGACATCGTCCACGTGGTGGCGATGGACGGCTCAAGGCTGACCCTGAGCCTCGACCCCGTGCTGAAATACGGCGTGGCCGACGATGTCGAGGTCGAGGTGCAGACGGGCGGACTGATGACGATGACGTATCGAGTGGACGGCAGGGCGGTTCGCCTGGCCGGTTACGGCGACACCACGCCCGCACTCAAGTGGAACGTGTTCGGCAACGACTGGCAGCTGTTTTCGGTCGCCGTCAGGCCCGGCATCAAGATACCCACCGCATCAACCGGGTTGGGCAACGGACAGGTCGAGTACTTCTTCGACGTGCCGGCGCAGCTGGCGCTGCCGTACGGCCTGACGCTGCAGGTGCAGCAGGAGATCGACCTGCTGAAGAACCAGGGCGATGCGGGCAAGCACTTCGAGTACTCCGAAATCCTGTCGCTCGGCCGCAGCTTCGGCAAGACCACGCTGACGGGCGAGCTGTTCGCGCAAAGCGGAACGGACCCCAACAGCCCTGCGCTCTACACCGCCGACATCGGCATCGGCTACGCGCTCACGCCCACCGTGGTGCTTGCCTTGGGTGCGTATCTGGGCCTGAACAGATATGCCCCGTCCGTGGAAGCCTACAGCGCGTTTGCGTTCCGCTTCTAGGCCAGGAGCTTCGCCCCCTGAAAATTTGGGGCCTTACCGCAAATCGCGAAACTTCCGGTTCAGGTCGAACTCCCTGGTCGTGACGTAGCTCTCCATCCTGCCCAGCCGCTGCTCCAGCCTCGACATCGCCTCGCTGACCGCAACGACGCCCGGATGCAGCGG
Organism: uncultured Acetobacteraceae bacterium; assembly: GCA_937873095.1. Classification (GTDB taxonomy): domain Bacteria; phylum Pseudomonadota; class Alphaproteobacteria; order Acetobacterales; family Acetobacteraceae; genus BOG-908. The sequence continues at coordinate 17,281 of CALMVI010000135.1, forward strand.
GCGGTCCGGCGCCGATCGGCCGCCGCGTGCGCCGAACGCCCCGCGGCGCACGATGCGCCAGACCAGGAACAGCGTCACCGCCACGACCGCAGCCATCACGAGGTGGGTCACGATCGAGGTCGAGTGCACGGTCTTGCCCTGCTTGCCTGGCAGCTCGTCCGACTGGCCGATCGCCTTGGCGACGTCGGCGATGATGCCGTCGACCACGGCCGAACCGCCGACAGCGATGTCGCTGCCGTCGCGGGCGGAGCGGACGAGCGGGCCGGTCACCTGACCGAGCCGCACATCCCCGC
>CALMVI010000135.1:17583-25415 GCA_937873095.1 uncultured Acetobacteraceae bacterium
CTGGGGGATCCTGCGGGGCCTGGTCGTGGGCAAGCCGCGGGGGGGCGGCGGGGCCGCGGGGGCCGGCCACCTGCCCGCCCGGCACACCCCCGCCGCCGCGCGCCGCTAGGGCGCCGCCGCCCACGGTAGCCGCGATCGCCAGGTCGCCCGAGCCGTTCATGTGCACGTTCAGGACCGCGATCCTGCCGCCGCCGATCAGCGTGTCTCCCGACCCGCTGTCCTCCAGGGCGACCGCGTCCGCGCTGATCGACCCGACCGCCAGGTCGCCCCGGCCCGCGTGCCTGACGTTCAGCGGGCCGTTCAGGGTAGCCAGGCGCACGTCGCCGCTGCCGGCGAGCTGCAGGCTGGCCGGCCCGTTCACCGTGCCGACCGAAACGTCGCCTCCGCCGCTGAGCGACAGGGTCAGCGGGCCGGTCGTGCCGGCCTTGATGTCGCCCCCGCCGGTCAGGACGGCGGTCAGCGGCGCCCGCAGGTCGCCCACCAGCAGATCGCCGCCGCCAGACACCGTCAGCGTGACGGGCGCGTCCGGCGGGATGGCGACCTGCAGGTCTTCGATGTCCCCGCCGCACGCCGACGTGCCGATCGCCGCCACCGGCCCCTCGGTCATCGTCAGGCAGGACAGATCCTCCTGCGACGAGACGCGCATGCTGTGGGACAGCGTGGGGTCGGTGGTGATCCTGACGTCGGAGCCGAGCGTGCTCGTCAGGACGAGTTGGCTGCCCCGTATCGCCCGTGTCTCGGCCGCGGCGTGGCCGGCGGCAGAGAGGGCCAGCGCGCCGCCGAGGGCGAGCCGGCGCAGCGCCCGCGTCACGCCCGCACCCGGGCGCGCCAGCCGGGCGCATCCTCGTCCAGCACGCGCTCGAGCGACTCGACCCGCTGTTCCAGGCGGCGCGCCGCCTCCATGGCGCGGTCGAGCGCGTTCTGGTCGCCAGGGGCCAGCCCGCCCGTCGCGGTGGTGCGCTTGTAGTGCGACCGTACCGCGGTCAGCACGACGACGAAGGTGAAGATGACGACAAGGTCCCAGTTCATGCCCGAATTCCCGCTCATCGCAGCGGCCCCGCGCTGGCTGTGAGTGAAAGTAGCATTCGCTGTGCCACGTCGTCAGCCCGGGAAGCGCAGGGCAAAAACGCGAAGTTTGCTGGCGCGCCAGGCCAACACTGGGCCTGTCGCGCAAGTCCTGGGCGTGGCAAGGCAGCTCGATCGTCCGCCCACCGCAGGCGTCCTACAACGCGCTGAGCCTGAGGCGCGTGGCGGTCCGGTCGCGGCCGATCAGCGGCAGCAGCGTTGCCAGCTCCGGGCCGTGGTCCTCGCCGGTCAGCGCCAGGCGAAGCGGCATGAACAGGGCGCGGCCCTTGCGTCCTGTCGCGGCTTTCAGCGCTTCGGTCCAGCTGGACCAGGTCGCCTCGTCCCAGGGTTCGGCGGGCAGGTGCGCCAGCGCGTCGGCCAGGAACGCGACCTCGCCCTCCAGCACGGGAGGCGCCACTTCGCCGGCGACCACGTCCCACCAGTGCCGCGCCTCGCTCAGCAGGTCGAGGTTGCCGCGCACCGCGTTCCAGAAGGCCGGTGTCGCGGCAGGGGGCAGGCGCTCGCGCACCTGCTCGTAGGTCGCCTGCTTCAGCACGCGCCGGTTCAGCGCCAGGAGCTGGCGGATGTCGAACCGTGCCGGCGAGCGCGCGACGCGGGTGAGGTCGTAGGTCTCGCCCAGCGCGTCCAGCGGCATCGGCTCGGGCGAGTCGCTTGTGCCGAGCCGCGCCAGGTAGGCCACGATGGCGCTGGGCTCGACCCCATCCTGCCGGAGCGCGCGCAGCGACAGCCCTTCCAGCCGCTTGGACAGCTTGGCGCCGTCGGTGTCGACCAGCAGAGGCAGGTGCGCGAACGTGAACTTCGTCGGGTTGGCGCCGAGTGCGGACGCGATGTCGAGCTGGATTCCGGTGTTGGTGACGTGGTCCTCGCCGCGGATGACGTGAGTGACCGCGCTCTCGATGTCGTCGACCACGCTGGTGAAGGTGTAGAGGTACGTGCCGTCCGCGCGGACCAGCACGGGGTCGGACACGCTGGGCAGCTTCACCCCGCGCCGGCCCAGCACCAGGTCGGTCCACTCGACGGTGGCGTCGGACAGCTTGAAGCGCCAGTAGGGCGTCTTGCCGTTCGCCTCGGCCTGCGCCCGCTGCTCGGGCGTCAGCTTCAGCATGGCGCGGTCGTAAACCGGGGCGAGGCCGCGCCTGAGCCGCATGTCGCGCTTGAACCGCAGCTCCTCCTCGCTCTCGAAGCACGGATACAGCCGTCCTGCGCCGCGCAGCCGGTCCGCGGCCGCGTCGTACAGCGCCAGGCGTGCGGACTGGCGGAAGCTTTCGTCCCAGGCGAGCCCGAGCCAGCGCAGGTCGTGCTGTATCGCCTGCTCGTACTCCGGCCGCGAACGCTCCTGGTCGGTGTCGTCGATGCGCAGCAGGAAGGCGGCGCGGTGCCGGCGCGCGAACAGCGCGTTGGCCAGCGCCACGCGCGCGTTGCCGACATGCAGGTATCCGGTCGGGCTGGGCGCGAAGCGGACCCGCATCACGCCTCGTCCCGGCGCGGGTCAAGCGACCGCCAGTCGCGCTCCTCCCGGGTGGCGGCGCGCTCGGCGAAGTCGGACAGTTCGTTGGCCGACCGCCAGCCATCCTCGGGCGCGTCGAGCACGTGGGCGTCCTCGCCATAGGCGAACCAGGCCGCGAGCACGTCGCGGCCGGCCATCCCTGCGGCGCGGCAGCGCTCCACGCTGTCGCGCACATAGGCGCGGGCGAAGGCGTTGGCCTGCATGATGGTCGGGAAGCCGCCGACCTCCTCGACGATGCCCTCCTCGGCGCCGCCGGACATGTCCAGGATGCGCACGCGCCAGCCGCCCTCCGGCGCGAACAGCCCGCCGCTCACGCCAAGCCTGCGCCAAGACGGTGGCTCACGCCAAGCCTATGCCAAGACGGTGGCTCACGCCACCAGGCCAGTATAGCCGTTGGTGATGGGATAGCGTCGGTCGCGCCCGAAGGCGCGGGTGGAGATCTTGACGCCAGGGGGGGCCTGCCGCCGCTTGTATTCGGCGCGGTCCAGCATCTTCCACACCCGCACCACGGTGTCGCGATCGAAGCCCTGCTCCACCATGTCGGCCACCGATCGCTCGCCCTCCACCAGGCCCGCCAGTATGGCGTCCAGCGTGTCGTAGGGCGGCAGGCTGTCCTGGTCGGTCTGGTCAGGCTTCAGCTCGGCGCTCGGCGGCTTGGTGATCACCCGCTCGGGCATCACCGCCCCCTGCGGCCCGTGCAGGCCGGCGGGCGCGTTCGCGTTGCGCCAGCGCGACATCGCGAACACGTCGGTCTTGTAGACGTCCTTGAGCACCGAGTAGCCGCCGCACATGTCGCCGTACAGCGTGGAGTAGCCCACCGACATCTCGCTCTTGTTGCCGGTCGTGAGCACCATCTGGCCGAACTTGTTGCTCATCGCCATCAGCAGCAGCCCGCGGGTGCGCGACTGGATGTTCTCCTCCGTCGTGTCGTCCGGCAGTCCGGCGAACAGCGGCGCCAGCGCCTGGTCGACCGCGTCCATCGCCGGCGAGATCGACACCGTGTCGATCTGGATGCCGAGCAGGCGGGCGCATTCGGCCGCGTCCTCCAGGCTGTGCGGGCTGGTGTAGGGCGAGGGCAGCATCACCGCGCGCACCCGGCTTGCGCCCAGCGCATCGACGGCCACCGCCGCGGACAGCGCGCTGTCGATGCCGCCGGACAGGCCGAGCAGCACGCCGGGGAAGCCGTTCTTGCGCACGTAGTCGGCGAGACCCAGGCACAGGCAGCGGTAGTTCTGCTCGATGGCGGACGGCTCTGGCGGCAGCGCCTGCGGCGTGCACACCAGCCGGCCGTCCTGGCGCCGCCACTCGGTCAGGGTGATGTGCGCCGTGAACGAGGGCAGCACGGCGGCCAGGCTGCGGTCGGGGTTGAGCACGAAGCTGGCGCCGTCGAACACCAGCTCGTCCTGGCCGCAGACCTGGTTGACGAACACGAAGGCGAGCCCGGTTTCCACCACGCGGGCCACGGCCAACTGCACGCGGCGGCCAGACTTGTCCGCTTCGAACGGCGAGCCGTTGATCGACAGCAGCATCTCCGCCCCCGTCTCGGCCAGGGTTTCGGCGACCGTCGGGAACCACCAATCCTCGCACACCATCAGGCCGATGCGGAACCCGCGGAACGCCACCGGACCGGGCACCGGGCCCGCGTCGAACACGCGCTTGTCGTCGAACACGCCGTAATTGGGCAGCTCGTGCTTGGCGCGCCTGGTCACCACCCGGCCGCCGTCGAGCAGGTAGGCGGCGTTGAAGATGCGGTCGCGGTCGCGCCAGGGGCCGCCGACCACCAGGCCGGGCCCGCCATCGGCGGTGTCGCGCGCCAGCTGGACCATCGCCGCCTCGCAATCGGCGACGAAGGCGGCCTTGCGCACCAGGTCCTCGGGCGGGTAGCCGGCGATGGAGAACTCGGGCGTCACCAGAAGGTCGGCGCCCATCGCCGCCGCCTCGGCGCGGGCTGCGCGTATGCTGGCGAGGTTGGCTTCGATCTGCCCCTCATGGGGGTTGAGCTGGGCGAGCGCGATACGCAGCGTGTCGGGGCTCGGCGTGTCGGCGGTGGACGGCATGGCCCGAAGCTGGGGATTGGGGGGCAGGGGTGCAATCGCCGTCGCGGCCCGGAAGCGGGGTCGGGCGGTTCGGCTGGCTTTCCAAGGGCATCGATGCAAAGCTCCTGTCTTTGAGGGAGCAGCCCGATGCCCGACGTGCCGGCCCCTCCGCCCAAGACCGTGGCACAGGCAGCAGGCCCGGACGCCTCCCGCGTCGTGACCCTGTTCGTGATGGTCGTCGCCATCCTGTATTTCGGCCGCGAGGTGCTGGTGCCGGTCACTCTGGCGCTGCTGCTGGCGTTCCTGCTGGCGCCGCTGGTGGCGCTGCTGCGCCGGGCCAGGCTGGGGCGGATACCGGCCGTGCTGCTGGGCGTGGTGCTGGCGCTGGGCGTGGTGCTGGCGATCGGCGGGGTGATCGGCGCGCAGATCGCCGAGCTCGCGACCGACATTCCACGCTACGCAGCGACCGTGGAGAAGAAGGTCGACACCGTGCGCAGCTACACGGTCGGCCGGCTGTCGCATTTCGCCGACAGCATCGGGCAGCACAGGCGGGCGCCGGCTGGTGCGGCTCCTGCCGGGGCGGCGCAGTCGGCTCCAGGGCAGCCGGCGCCGGCGCCGGTGGTGGCCCAGCAGCCGGCATCCTCGCCGCTCGACATGGCCGAGCGCTACCTTTCGCCGGTGCTCTCGCCGCTGGCCACGTTCGGCATCGTCTTCGTCGTCGCCGTGTTCGCGCTGCTGCAGCGCGAGGACCTGCGCGACCGGCTGATCCGGCTGATCGGTTCGGACGACCTGCACGGCACGACGCTGGCGATGGATGACGGGGCGCGACGGCTGAGCAAGTATTTCCTTACCCAGCTCAGCATCAACACCGCCTTCGGCGTCGTGATCGGGCTGGGGCTGCTGGTGATTGGCGTGCCCAACCCGGTGCTGTGGGGCATCCTGTCGGCCCTGCTGCGCTTCGTGCCCTATGTCGGCTCGTTGCTCTCTGCCCTGCTGCCGATGAGCCTGGCCGCGGCCGTCGAGCCCGGCTGGTCGATGGTGCTCTGGACGGCGGGGCTCTACGTCATCGTCGAGGGCCTGACCGGGCAGGTGATCGAACCGATGGTGTACGGCCACAGCACCGGCCTGTCGCCGTTCTCCGTCGTTGTCGCAGCCATCTTCTGGTCGTGGGTGTGGGGCCCCGTCGGGCTGATCCTGTCGACGCCGCTGACGCTCTGCTTGGTGGTCATGGGACGGCACGTCAAGCGGCTGGAGTTTCTCGACGTGATGCTGGGCGACCGGCCGGCGCTGACGCCCGTCGAAAGCTTCTACCAGCGCATCCTGGCGGGCGACGCGGACGAAGCGCAGGACTATGCCGAGATCCAGCTGAAGGAACGATCGCTTTCGACCTATTACGACGAGGTGGCGCTCAAGGGCCTGCAGCTGGCGGCCAACGACGCCGAGCGCGGCGTGCTGGATCACGAGCAGCTCGAGCGGGTGAAGGCGACGGTGAAGGTGCTGGTCAACGGCCTGGGCGAACACGACGACAGGCAGCCGCCAGAGACCGGCCACACGCCCGACCCTGCCGGCGACGAGGAGCAGGAGGTAGCGCGGAACCCCGACCCGAAATCGGCGCCGGCAGCCGAGCACGGGTTGCCGCCGGCCTGGCGGGCCGAGCACGCAATCCTGTGCATCGCCGGGCGTGGTGCGCTGGACGAGGCGGCGTCCTCCATGCTGGTGCAGCTGCTGGGCAAGCACGGGCTGAGCGGCCGTCTGGGCGGCTACGCCGAGGTCTCTCGCGACAGGATCGGCAGCTTCGACGTCGGCGGCGCGGTGATGGCCTGCGTGTCCTACCTCGACATCAGCGGCAGCCCGGCGCATCTGCGCTACCTGATGCGTCGGCTGCGCCAGCGGCTGCCTGCGGGCGCGCCGATCCTGGTCGGGCTGTGGCCGTCCGGGGATGCCGCCCTGCAGGACGGGCAGGTGCGCGCGGCCATCGGAGCGGACCACTACACCAGCTCGCTCAAGGAAGCGGTGGACGCCTGTATCGAGGAAGCCGCCAAGGCGTCGGGGGATGCCGCCAAGGCGCCGGCGGCCGCGCCCGAACCGCAAGCAGCACCGCTGGGCGCCGCCGCTTAGGGCATGTTCGGTTCAAGTTGAACCGACCATGCTCACCTTTTGGCATCGGGCGAGCATGGCCGGTGCACGACGCGCCTGCATGGCGTGCGGCCTGCATGCTTCTCGCACGATTCCTGGCACGATCGGCGCTGGCCTGCGGCATGCTGGCAGCGCCGGGGCGGGCCGCTGCCGATCATGACGACGGGCGGGAGTTTCCCAAGACCCTGATCTTCGACGAACCAGGCATCGACGACGAAATATCGCTGCCGACACTGATCGCCATGCCGCGGGCCTCGCGGGGGCACGACACCGACCTGGATTTCGAGCTGGACAAGCGCCTGACCGACTGGCTGAGCCTGCAGGTCAACACGGGCTACACCTCCGCCACGCGCGCGGGCGGAACGGCACAGGGCTGGCAGGACACCGACGTCACGCTGAAGCTCGTCGTTCTGGCCGAGCCGGCCAGGGAGCGGCTCGTCTCGCTCAGCCTGACGCGGGAGTTGGGCGGGTCCGGCGCGCAACGCATCGGCGCGGCACCCGGCAGCGCCACCACAGCGGCGATCAATTTCGGCCAGGGCTGGGCGCCGCTGACGGGCGCTGCCCTGCTCAGGCCGGTCGCGGTGACGGGCAGCTTCGGCTACCAGCTGCCGGACAGGGTCGGCGCTACGGCCGCCCGGCAGGCGGTGCTGAGCGCCTCGCTGCAATACAGCCTGGACGTGCTGATGGCGGGCGGCGGGGCAGGGCGGCTGCCGCCGATGCTGCGCCCGTTCATCCCCGTCGTGGAGTGCGTGGTGACCGAGCCTTCCGGCGCCCCATCGCTCGGCACGCTCGCGCCGGGCCTGATCTATGCCGGCGCCGGCTTTCAGCTGGCGGCCGAGGCGCTGCTGCCGCTGACCCGCGCCACCGGATTGCATGCCGGCTTCATCGCCCAGCTCAACCTGTCGCTCACCACGTTCGGGTGGCCCGCACTGGCCAGGACCTTCTAGTGGAGTGCGGAACCCTAAGAATCGGGGGTCTGGGGTTTCAAACCCCAGCGGGGTCCAGGGGCAGAGCCCCATAAGCGCGAAGCTAAGCTTCCATAAGGCTCTTCCACTGCAATGGTCTTC
>CALMVI010000136.1 GCA_937873095.1 uncultured Acetobacteraceae bacterium
GGTGAGGGGGCGGCGTGGCGGGCGCGCACCGCCGCCCGTATAGAGGGCCGATGACGCCCCACGCCCCCAGCTACTACGCCGCTACCGCCAACCCGTCCCCCGACCGTCCGCCCCTGCAGGGCGAGACGCGCGCGGACGTCTGCATCATCGGCGCCGGCTTCACCGGCATCTCCGCCGGCCTCGAACTCGCCGAACGCGGCGCCTCGGTCGTCGTGCTGGAAGCAGCCCGCGTGGGCTGGGGCGCGTCCGGGCGCAACGGCGGCCAGATCGTCAACGGCTACTCGCGCGAGCTCGACGTCATCGCCCGGCGCTACGGCCCCGCCGCGGCAGCGCTCGGCGGCATGGCGCTCGAGGGCGGCCAGATCATCCGCGAACGCGCCGCCCGCTACCGGATCGACTGCGCGCTCACCCCGGGCAACGTCGTCACCGCGTTCACCGCCCGCCAGATGCGTCATCTGGAACACGCGGCCGCAATCTGGGCGCAGCACGGCCACAAAGCCATGCAGCTGGTCGACCGCGCCGGCCTCGCCCCCATCGTCGCCACCGACCGCTACGTCGGCGGGCTGCTCGACCCGCTCGGCGGCCACGTCCACCCGCTCAACCTGGTCCTGGGCGAGGCAGCAGCGCTGGAGGCGCAGGGCGGTCGGATCCACGAGCACAGCCGAGTTACGGACGTGCAGACGGGACCCGCCCCAAGCGTGCAGACCGAGCACGGCAGCGTGCGCGCCAGCCACGTCCTGGTCTGCGGCAACGCCTATCTCGGCCGCCTGCTGCACCGCGAGATAGGGTCCAAGATCATGCCCGTCTCCAGCCAGGTCATGGTCACCGAGCCTCTCGACCCCTTGCGCGTGCAGGCGCTGCTGCCCGCCAATTGTTGCATAGAGGACAGCAACTACTTCCTCGACTATTTCCGGCGCACCCCGGACCACCGCCTGCTCTACGGCGGCGGCACGGTCTATGGCGGCGCCGACCCCGCCAGCATAGAGGGCAAGATCCGGCCGCTGATGCTGAAGACCTTCCCCTCGCTGAAGGACGTGCGCACGGACTATGCCTGGAGCGGCAATTTCGCCCTGACCCTGCCGCGCATCCCCCATGTCGGCCGCGTCTCGCCCACAGTGCTGTTCAGCCACGGCGACAGCGGACACGGCGTCACCACCACGCACCTGCTCGGGCGCCTGCTGGGCGAGGCCGCCTGCGGCCAGACCGCCCGTTTCGACGCGTTCGCCCGCCTTCCCTACCTGCCGTTCCCCGGCGGGCGAACGTTCCGCCTGCCGCTGACCGTGCTCGGCTCATGGTACTACCGTGCCCTGGACCGCGTCGGCTAAACCCTGTTTGGTCCGTCTCAGGCATACCGGACGCGCGGCAAGGAACAGGAATGGCCAACGGTCGAACAGTCTATTTGCACATCGGCACGGAAAAGACAGGAACGACAACCCTGCAGGCGATGTTCGCGACGAACCGCCGCGTTCTCGCCAAAGCCGGCATCCTGTATCCGACGACACCCGGAAAAGCCAACCACGCCGGCCTGCCGATCTACGCGCTGCCGGTTGCCAACCGGCCCGACCTGTACTCCATGCTGCAACTGTCCACGCCGGCCGAGATCGAGGACTATCGCAGCCGTTTCCCCCAGGAGTTCGCAGCCGAGCTCGACCGGTCGGGATGCCCGCACGTCGTCATGTCCAGCGAGCACCTGTCCTCGCGCCTCCGCCACGGGCCCGCAATCCGCCGGCTGCTCGACGTGCTGAAGACTTGTGCAGACGCCGTCAAGGTCATCGTCTACCTGCGCCCGCAGCACGAACTCGCGCCGAGCTCGTACTCGACCAGCGTGAAGTCGGGAAGCACCAAGCCTTTCCGCCCGCCCGAATCGGCCGAAGACTATTTCTACAATTACGATCTTCTGACACGCAATTGGGAGTCGCAGGTCGGCCGCGAAAACGTCGTGGCCCGCATCTTCTCCCGCAACAGTTTCAAGGACAACTCGCTGATCGCCGACATCTTCGATGCGATGTCCCTGACGGTGCCCGCCGGGCTGGTGATCCCCGACGACAAGAACACCGCACTCGCGGCCGACGCGCTGGAGTTCATGCGGCTTGCCAACGCCATCCTGCCCAGGCGCCTGGGCGGCCGGATCAACCCGGACCACATCGCCCTGGTCAGGCTGCTGACCAGGATGGGTCCCACCCCGAAATTCGAGATCGACCGCGAGACCGCGCACGCGATCGAGAACATGTTTCTGGACAGCAACCGCGCTGTCGCCGAACGGTATTTTCCCGCCATGAACGGCAGGCTGTTCCCGCCGGCCAAGGCCGCCGAGACCGTCCCCGAACTCCCTTCGTCCGAAGCGCTGGTCCGTCTCGCCATCGAAATCTGGCGCTCGGCCCGCCTGCCGCCCAAACCCGGAGCAGGGCGCAGCGGAGTTCACGCTCCGGCTTCGGCCTGAGCCGGCGCGTGCACCCTAACCCGTCGGTCTGGCCTTCGTGCGCAACTCCCTCAGCCTTCTCTTCAGCAGGCCCAGCTGGGGCGACTTTGCCGCGGCGGACTCGACAGTTCGGATGGCGCCATCGAGATCGCCCAGCGTTTCCTGCAGTTTCGCCAGCCGCAACACTATGCCGAGCCCCCCTGGCCGTTGATCGAGCGCGTGGGCAACAGCCTGTCGCACGTCCTCCAAATCGTTGCTGGCCAGTGCGATCTCCGCACGCATGACTGACCGCGACATGCTCGCGCCATGCGTGTCGACAGCCGATTGCACCAGCGCCAACGCACGGTCAAGAGGGCCGTGATGCTGCACCACGTATTTCGCAAGGTTCTCCAGACCCTGCGCCGTAGCCCGATGTTTCCCGAAATGCGAGTCCGCCGTCGCCAGCGCCCGCTCGACGTCCCTGCGCGGGTCCCGCTTCCTCAACGCGACGGCGTTGGCGAAGAAGACCGTTTCGTCTACGAGCTGCGTCAGCGCAGCCGGGATGTCCCGAGACGTCTTCACCTTGCCGTTGGCAAAACAGATGCGCCCGATGTCGACAAAGTAATCGGCGCCGCTCGGCGGCTCCTGAACTCCAGACGCGGCATCGGCGGGCGCGTGACTGGCGGTATGGACGGCGAAATCCTCGATGACGTAGATGCCGCCCGGCGCCATCAGCGGGAACACGTGCTGGAACGTCGCGATGCGATGTTGGGCAGTGTGCGATCCGTCATCGATCACGATCGAGGGCGGGTCGCCTCCGCAGACGCGGTCGAGAAGGTCCGTGTCGTCCTGCGAGCCGATTTCGATGCATACCCTGTCGTCGGCATGGGCCTGGCAGGCGGGATCGATGTCGATGCCGGTCAGCCGTGCACTGGGGAAGAACCATTTCCACATGCGCAGCGACGCGCCACCGAACACGCCGATCTCGACCACGTGAACCGGTTGCCCGCGATGCGCTTCGAACAGCCTCTCGTAATGCCGCAGGTAATCCCAGCCGATTCGGACAGCCGAGCTCTTGTCGGTGTTTTCCAGAACTCCGACAACGTCCAGGTCGACATAGCTGTCCATCGGGTGGCACTCCCACGGAGATGTCCAGGGCTGCAATCGCATGGCGGGGCGGTCAAAGCAATCGACCGGGCCCGGTCACGCACCCAGCCCTCCCGAGGCCAAGCCAGCCTGCGGGTAGCCGGTGCCCTTGCGGCTCAAAACCATTGTGGATTAACCTGCACGACCACGCAGGGTCTGGAGCGGACGTGCGACGTATGGCGCGCGCTGTTGGCACCTCACTTCAGACGACGGTCACGGGTAGATGCCATCAAGTCAGACGCTGTTCCTGCACATCGGGACCGAGAAAACCGGCACGACGACGCTCCAGACGATGTTCGCGGAAAATCGGGAAACACTGTCGAACGCGGGGCTGCTCTATCCCTATACGCCGGGGCCGGTCAATCACGTGGGATCGGCACTCTACGCGCTCGATCTCGAGGATCGTCCGGACCTCCGTGCGGCGCTCGGTCTGCACACGGCCGATCAGCTGGCCGCCTACCGCGACGCGTTCGTCGCGCGGTTGTCGCAGGAGGCACATGCCAGCCACTGTGGCGCCCTGCTGATCTCCAACGAACACCTGTCGTCCCGGCTCACGCAGCAAGCCCAGATCGAGCGCCTGGTGCACGGTCTTCGGCAGGTAACGCCCACGATCCGCGTTGTCGTCTATCTGCGGCCGCAATACGAGCTGGCGCCGAGCTGGTACTCGACCTCGATCAAGTCCGGCAACACCGAGCCGTTCAGCCCGCCGCTGGGTGACGGAAACTACTTCTATAATTACGACAAGCTGCTGCGGAACTGGGAGGCTGTCGTCTCTCAGGGCAACATCACGGTCAGGCTCTTCGACAGGGCAGGCTTCGTCGGGGGCAACTTGATCGATGACTTCTTCGCAGCGATCGGGCAGCACCGTCCAGGCGGGCTGATCGTGCCGAGCGACAAGAACACGTCGCTCGATGCACAGACGCTCGAGTTCCTGCGCTTGGCCAACAAGCACGTCCCCTGGTTCGTCAATGGCGCCCAGAACAGCTACCGTCCTGCCTTGCTCCAGACCGTTGAGGCGATATCCGGCAGCAGCAGCCCGATCGCCGATGCCATCACGCTGGGAAGGATCGACGCGGTGTTCAGGGACAGCAACCGGCGCGTGGCCGAACGCTATTTTCCAGGCATGAAAGATCTCTTTCCGTCCTTCACTCCCAGCCAACCCGGTGCCAACAGCGGCACGCTGTCCACCGCCCGGGCGGTCGAACTCGGGATCAACTTGTGGAAGCGGCAGGTCGACAGGTCAGACAAGCCGCGCCGCGTTTGAGGTCAGCTGCGCCACACGCGTGCAGATGGCGTCATACGATGCGGTGTCAAAACGCCCGCCAGGCCTGTTCGGCTCGCCGGTCATGAAGAAACCGACATGGCCCACGAACAGGTTCGGTCGCACGGTTCTCACGGTGCCCGCTGCCCGGGCGGGCGTCGCGACTTGCAGGCAGAGCAGCATCTTGCTGCCGCGCCGCGCAAGCGCCTCGTGAAGCTTTCGCATCTCATCGTCCGACAGGTCTGTCGCCGACTTGTAGACGAAGATCTTCTCCCCCGCGTTTAGCTCCTCGCGAAGCTTGCCGGCCAGAAAACGCATCCTGCGGCAACTCTGGACCAGCATCTTGTCGTGCGGCGCATCGGCTCGCTTGACGAAGGTGTGCGTGAACAGGCCGTAGCGCGTATCGCGCAGGCCGTAATACTCGGTGATCTCGGTCAGTTTCGTCTGGTCCGGCGAACCGAAACCGTCCAGGTCGCCATCAAGCGCCTTGATCAGGTTGTCGTGCGAGATCGCGGCCCAGCGTAACAGCCCGACGGTGTCGGACCCGCCCTCACGCTGCACCATCCCGAATTCGCACCCGAGCGGCTCTCCGCCCAGACTCTCGAAACGGTCATACACCGAAGGCGCGCTCTCTGCCGGGGCCTCGATGCAGAGCTGCGCCTGGGCCACCTCGACCTGCCTCGCTATCGACTTGTCGGCGGGACGATGGCGCTGCGCCTCCTGCCAGCGTTCGAGCGCCACCGCCCAGTCGCCCCTGCGCGTGGCGATCCTGGCGTATTCCCGCCAGACCACAGGCTCCTGCGGCCAGGTCGCAACGGCACGTTCAGCCAGGCCCTCCGCCGCCTCGTCCTGCCCGGAATCGATCAGCACGTGGACGTGCACCGCGTGCAATGCCGGCGTCCGCGGAAACCGGGCGTTCAGCACGGCGATCTGCGACAGCGCACCATCGCAATCGCCGGCGCCGCTCAGGGCTTTCACCGTCGCCAGTCCCACGCCGAGATGATCCGGAAAGCGTGCTCGTGCCTGTCGTGCAAGTTCGGCCGCTTCTGCCGCCCGGTCGGTCTGCAACAGGCATTCGATGTGCGCCGCATAGCCGGGGGCGTAGTCGGGGTAGGTCTGGTGCAGGGTGTCGAACATTGCCAGCGCAAGGGCGCGGTTGACCTTTCGGCGGTGCTCGCGCCGGGCGATCGCCTGAATTTCCGCCAGGGCCGCTTCGGGGTCTGCCTGCACGGCCGGCGCCGGCGTATCCGCAAGCCTGGCCGGCGAGGGGCCCGGGCGCAGGACGGCAAGCTGCTCGTTGCCGGGCAGACGCCGCAGGCCCTCCGCCAGCAACGTTTCGGCCAGAGCATGCTGTGCCGTCTGCCGCGCCAGCCGGATCGCGCCGACATACCCTGCCGCAGACCGCTCGAAGCGGCTGCGAAGCGTCGCGAAACGCGCCAGCGCCTCAGCAATGTCGCCCCTTGCCGCGGCCGCCTGAGCGTGTTCGCTCAGCGGCCAGTCGGCATCGGGAAACATCTGGACTGCCTCGCTCGACACGGCCTCCGCGCGTGCCGCATCACCGCTCTTGCGAAGCGCCGCCAGCTTCAGCCGCCACGCCCGGACCGCATGGGAATCGCCTTGCAGGACCCGGTCGGCGCCGGCAAGCGCAGCGGCGTAGTCCCTGCGCTCGAACGCAAGCCGCGCCGCGTCCAGCGTCGCCGTCGTGCTCATAACGGTGTCCAGGCTCATGTGAGACCTCGGCGCGTCTGTCTCGGCGTGTTCTGCACCCTCAAGGCCGGGGAAGCATTAGCCAACGCGCCAGCAGGTTACAAGCAGCCGCACTATCGCCGCGGACGCGCGCACCCTTGCCATGCCGCAGGTGCTGGGGCAGCGTTCGCGCCGCGTCGGCCACCGGCTGGAAGAGGGTCGCACCCATGGAACAGCTTCGTTGGCTCCCCATGGCGCAGGACTGGCGCGCGCGCCTCCGCGCCCTGGACGCCGCCGACGATGTCTGGTCCAGGGCCGTGGCCCTGGCAAACACCAGGCTGGACTTCGTCCGCACCAACGCGCTCGACGCCAGCGTCCGCCGGCTGGTCCGGACGGCGCCATCCGGCCTGGGCACCAGGCCCGTGCGCCTGGCCGTCCTCGGGTCCTCGACGCTCTCGCACCTGCTCCCGGCCATACGGGTGGCCGGCCTGCGACGCAACATCCACGTCGAAACCTGCGAGGGCGGTTACGGCCAGTACCTGCAGGAGCTGACCGTTCCCGGCTCGGCCCTCTACGCGTTCAAGCCGGACACGATCCTGCTCGCTTTCGACGCCGTGCATGTGACACAGGGCGTGCACGCCGCCATGTCGGCATCCGACGCCGATGCGGCGCTGGCCGAACGCTGCGCCGCCATCGAACAATGCTGGCAACAGGCCCGGCACGCACTCGGCTGTCACGTCATGCAGCAGACGGTGCTGGACGTGTTTCCGCCGCTGCTCGGCAACAACGAGCAGCGGCTTGCAGGCTCGAAAAGCCGTTTCGTGACGCGGCTGAACCAGGCCCTGCGCGACATGGCGGACCGTCACGGCGCAGACCTCGTGGCCGTCCACTCCTCGGCCGCGCGCGACGGCCTGCACGCCTGGCACGATCCTGCGCTCTGGCACCGCTCCAAGCAGGAGGTGACGCCCGCGCGTGCGCCCAGCTACGGCGAACTGGTGGGCCGGCTGCTCGCCGCGCGCCAGGGGCGGTCCTTCAAATGCCTCGTGCTCGACTTGGACAACACGCTGTGGGGCGGCGTGATCGGCGATGACGGCATGGACGGCATCGTGCTGGGCCAGGGCAGCCCGCTGGGCGAGGGCTTCGTCAGCGTCCAGGACTACGCAAAGGACTTGGCCAGGCGCGGGGTAATCCTCGCGGTGAGCAGCAAGAACGACGAGGCCAACGCGCTCGAGCCGTTCGAGAAGCATCCCGACATGGTGCTGCGGCGCGCCGACATCGCCAGCTTCCAGGCCAACTGGACCGACAAGGCCGCCAATCTTCGCGCCATCGCCGCAGACCTCAGCATCGGCCTCGACTCGCTGGTGTTCCTCGACGACAATCCGTTCGAACGGAGTTTCGTGCGCGAACAACTGCCCATGGTCGCCGTGCCGGAGGTGCCGGAAGACGATCCGGCCCTGGTGCCGTCCGTGCTGGCCGATGCCGGGTATTTCGAAAGCGCAGGCATCACCGCGGACGATCGTGAGCGGACCGCGCAGTACCAGGAAAACCGCGCCAGGACGGCGCTGCAGGCCACCGCCGGCGACCTCGACTCCTACTTGCGCGCGCTGCAGATGCGCATGGTGTGGAACCGCTTCGACAGCCTTGGGCGGAGCAGGGTGGTGCAGCTGATCGGCAAGACCAACCAGTTCAACCTGACCACCCGCCGTCACACCGATGCGGACATCGCGGCCATCATGGCGGACCCGGAAAGCTTCGGCCTGCAGATACGGCTGCTGGACCGTTTCGGTGACAACGGCATCATCGGCATCGTCATCGGCCGCACCACGCAGCCCGGAACGATCACGCTCGACACCTGGCTGATGAGCTGCCGTGTGCTCGGGCGCGGGGTGGAGCGCACCACCTTGAACCTGGTCGCGGGCGTCGCGCGCGCGATGGGGGTGGAAACGCTGGTCGGCGAATTCATCGCCACGAAGAAGAACGGCATGGTGCGCGATCACTACAGAAATCTCGGCTTCACCGTGGTCGCGGAAACCGAGTCCGGCAGCACCGCGACGCTGGATCTCCGCCACTTCACGCCACAGCAAAGCTTCATCGACGTGACGGAGGGACCGCCAGCATGACCGAGGAGAAAATCTACGCCGAGCTGACAGAAATCTTCAACGACGTGTTCATGGCGGACGACATGAAGCTCACGCCCGAGCTGTCCGCCAAGGACGTGCCCGGCTGGGACAGCTTCAAGCAGATCGAGATCATGGTCTCCGTAGAGGAGCGATTCAACATCAAGCTCAACACGCGCGAGATCGATTCGCTCAGGAACGTCGGCGACCTCGCAGCCGTGATCGCCCGGAAGACGTGACGTGCGCGCGTCTGCTAAAGCAGATCGCGTTCAGGTGGAATTACCTGATCGCGTGAACATGCTCGCCGAAACAAGGTGGACCATGACCGGTAAGCCGATGCGAACCGGTCATGGTCCAGAGCCTGATCGGTTCTGGTAGCCAAACGACAGCGTCAAGCCGCGCCCAGCGCAGCCAGCACCTCGCTTGCGTGACCGTCCACCTTCACCTTGGGCCAGACGCGCGCCACCAGCCCGTCGGCGCCCACCAGGAAGGTTGAGCGTTCGATGCCCATGTACCTCTTGCCGTACATCGACTTCTCGACCCACACGCCATACGCCTCGGTGAGGGTGCCGGCCTCGTCGGAGGCGAGCGGAAACGCCAGGCGGTATTTTTCGGCGAACTTGTCCAGCGCCCGGACCGGGTCGCGCGAGACGCCGATCACCTCCGCGCCGCACTGTCCAAGCTGCGGCAAAGCCTCCTGAAAGGCGCAGGCCTCCTTGGTGCAGCCGGACGTGTCCGCCTTCGGGTAGAAGTAAAGCACGTAGGGCTTGCCGGCCAGCGCGGCCGAGCTGACGGTCCTGCCGCCGCTCGCCGGCAGCGAAAACTGCGGCGCCAACTCGCCTCGCACGATGCTCACGGCTACGACCCTCCGATATGGCGGGAAAACGCCTCGCGCACGCCCGCCGCCACGCTGTCCAGGCGGTCCTCGACCGACCCGTGCCCGGCCCCTGTCAGCCGGTCCAGCACGCGCTCGACCAGGCTGCCCGTCGCGTCGGGCACGCTGGCCGGCACAATGCGGCCGCCCGCTATGCGCAACAAGCCCTGCACCGCCCGCCAGACACGGTCGGCCTGGATCAGCCGGTCCGCCTCCTCGCCCGACAGCACGCCCGCCGAGGCCAGCCTGCCCAGTGCCGCACCCGTCGAGGGGTCCAGCACGCAGGGATGCCGACGCACATGGGCCAGCTGCAGCGCCTGGGCGATGAACTCCAGCTCCATCAACCCGCCCGGACGCAGCTTGATGTCCCACGGCCCGCGCGCCGGCTGCTCGGCCGCCAGCCGCGCGTGCATCGCCAGCGTGTCGGGCAGCACCGCAGCAGGGTCGCCCTGCCTGATCGCCGTGCCTATCGCACGGGTGACGCGAGCGCGCAGCCGTGCCGGGCCGGCCACGGCCCGCGCGCGCGTCAACGCCAGCCGCTCCCACGTCCAGGCGCTCTCCCTGTGGTAGCGCTCGAAGGCGGAAAGCGACACCGCGACGGGTCCCTTGCCGCCTGAGGGCCGCAGCCGCATGTCGACGTCGTACAGCTTGCCGTCGCGCGTCGGCACCGTCAGCGCGGCGACCAGGCCCTGCGCCGCGCGGGCGAAATACTGGCTCGGCGCCAGCCTCTGCGGCCCGGTGCTCTCGGCCTCCATGTCGGGGTGATCGTAGATCAGCATCAGGTCCAGGTCGGAGCCCGCCATCATCTCGTGCGACCCTGCCTTGCCCAGCGCCACCACGCTCAGGCCACCCCCCTGCAGCCGGCCGTAGCGTCGCGTGTGGTCCTCCAGCACCCTGGGCAGCAGCAGCCGGATCGCCGCCTCGGCCAGCGCGGTCCTGGCGCGGCCTGCCGCATCCTGGTCGATCCGGCCGTCCAGCTCGGCCACCGCCAGCCGGAACTCCTCCCCGCGCACGAACCGGCTGGCGATCCCCAGCGCGTCGTCCACGGTGCGCGAATCCTGCAGCTGCGCGCCGAGGGAGGCCGCAGGGTCGGGGTCGATCTCCTGCGGCGCCATCAGCCCCTCCAGCGCCGCCGGCACGCTGGCCAGGTGGTCCGCCAGCCACGGGGCCGCACCCAGCACCACGCCGAGCCGGTCGAGCAGGGCAGGGTTGTGGCGCAGCATCGAAAACATCTGCACGCCTGCCGGCAGCCGGTTGATCAGCTCGTCCAGCCGGGCCCAGACCACCTCCGGCTGCGCCTGCCGCTGCACCACTAGGTTGAGGGCAGGCAGCAACTCCCGCAGCAGCGTCTGCGCCCGCGCGCTCCTCAGCGCGCGGGGGCGGCCGTCCAGCCAGGGCCCCCAGACCGCGGGCCTGGGCTCCGCGGGCAGCGCGACGGCACAAGCGGGCTGACGCACGAGGTCCGGCGGGTGGTCGGGTGCGGCCAATATGCCGGCGAAATGCCGGTGCACCTCCTGCAGGCTGGCCAGCAGCACGCGCGCCAGGTCGCCCGCCCCGGAATGCCCCATGAAGGTCGCGAAGGCCTGCAGACCCTCTGCGGTGTCGGGCAGCGCATGGGTCTGCCGGTCGGCCACCATCTGCAGCCGATGCTCCGCGCGCCGCAGCAGGGCGTAGGCCGAACCCAACGCGCGCACCGCCTCCCGCGGCAGGTGGCCCGCCGCTTGCGCCGCCGCCAGCGCGTCCAGCGTCGCCGGCTGGCGCAGCGCAGGGTTGCGGCCCCCCCAGACCAGCTGCAGCGTCTGCGCGCAGAACTCAACCTCGCGTATGCCGCCCACGCCGAGCTTCAGGTCGTGGCCCAGCACCCTGGCCTCCGGCGCCCCCTCGGCGGGCAGGGCCGCACCCCTGTGCTCGTCCATCCGGCGCTTCATCGCCCGTATGTCGGCGATGGCAGCAAAGTCGAGGTGGCGGCGCCAGACGAACGGCCGGATCGCGTCCAGGAACCGCCGCCCCAGCGCCAGGTCGCCGGCAACCGGGCGTGCCTTGATCATCGCCGCCCGCTCCCAGGTCTGGGCGGCACCTTCGTAATAGGCCAGCGCCGCAGGCAGCGAGATCGCGAGCGGGGTGGAGGCAGGGTCCGGCCGCAGCCGCAGATCGGTGCGGAACACGTAGCCGCCGGCATCGCGCTGCTCCATCAGCGTCACCAGCTCGCGCGCCAGGCGCGCGAAGATGGCGCCGATGCCGTCCGCGTTGTAGGCATGCGCGTCGGGGTCGAAGACGAGGACGAGGTCCACATCGCTGGAAAAATTCAGCTCGCGCGCGCCGAGCTTGCCCATCGCCAGCACGGCGAAGCCGGACCCGCGCGAGGGCGCGCCCGGATGCGGCAGGCGCAACTCCGCCCGGTCATGGGCGGCGCGAAGCAGGTAGGACACCGCTATCCTCAGGGCCCCTTCCGCCAGCTCGGACAACGCCCCTGTCACCTGGCCGAGCGTCCACGCCGATCCTATGTCGGCCACCGCGGCCGTCAGGGCGACTCGTCGCTTGGCGGTGCGCAGCAATCGAGCGGTGTCGGACCGTCCCAGCCCGGGCGCAACGCCAACGAGGCTGCCGAGCGCCAGGTCGCAGACCGCGTCCGGTCCCTGCGCCAGGATCGCGCGCAGGGTCTCCGGCTCTTGTCGCGCGAGCTGCGCGAGGTAGGGGCTGTTGCCGCCGAGACAGTCGAGCAGCTCGGCCAGCGCCGGGTCGGCCGGGCCCGCAAACGCCTGGCGCAGCCTTGCCGCGGCCTCTCGGTCGGACGCGGGCGGGAAATGCATTGGGACGAGAAGCCGCAGGCCGTGCCGGCGCGTCAAGCCTGGTTCGGCGCCCGGCCGGTCCGCTGAAACTCGCGTCCCGCCTCGTCTCCCTGCTCGTGGAGGCAGCGCTCGGCGTGCTGGCGCTGCTTCTGGTGGCGGTCTGCGTGCTGGCCTGGCGCCTCGCCCAGGGGCCGATCGACCTCACCTGGCTGGTCCGGCGCGAGCAGGCCTTCGTATCCGTGCCAGGCGCCCGGTTCGCGTTCGGCAGCGCGGACCTCGCCTGGGACGGATTCGCCGCCAGCAACCAGCCTCTGGTGGTCCGCCTGCGCGACGTCTCGCTCAGCCTGCCGGGCGGCGGCCCCAGCCTGCACGCCGCCCAGGCCCGCGTCCGCTTTGCCGAGGGCGCGCTGCTGCTCGGCCGTTTCACCCCGCGCAGCATAGGGCTGGACGGCGCAGAGCTCAGCCTGACGCGCGACGCCGGCGGCGGCCTGCGGTCCGGCCTGCCGGACCAGCCCGGGCCAGGCGCGCCTGCTGCCTGGCCCGCGGCGCTCAGCCAGCTCTCCGTCAGCAACGCCGACGTCACCCTGCACGACGCCGCGCTGGGCCTGGACTGGCGCGCATACGCCGTCGACCTCGACCTCGAGCACGGCGCGGACGGCACGATCGCGGGTCAGGCCCACGCCACGCTGCACGCCGGCAGCGTGCAGGCGCAGCTCAGCGCCCGGGCAGAGCCGGCCGAGGGATTGAGCCGGGTCACCGCCGCGCTCACCCCGGTCGACCCCGCATCGCTGGCCGCACTCTCGCCGGGCCTGGCGCGGCTCGGCCGTCTCAATGCCCCGGTCGGCGTCAACCTTCAGGCCCGCCTCGATGCCGTCCTGCGCCCGCTGGACGGCCGGGCCGACCTGACCGCCGGCTCCGGCGCGGTCTCGATGGGGCAGGGCGCCCTCCGCATGGCAGGCGGCGCGGCGACCCTCTCGGCGACCCGCTCGGAGTTGCGGCTGGACAGCCTGCGCCTCGCCCTGGCCCCTGCAGCCGCTCCGCCGGGCGCCTCGCCAGCCGGACCGGTCATCACCGCACAAGGCCGGGCCATCCGCGCGGACGGCCGCATTCACGCCGATGCCGAGGTGGACGTGGATTTGGTGCCGATGTCGGACCTCTCGCAATACTGGCCGGCCGGCACCGGCGGCGGCGCGCGCGACTGGCTGACGCGCAACATCACCGCCGGCACCGCCCGCAAAATCCACGTCTCGGCCGGGTTCGACGCGCCGCCCGACCTGTCGGACGTCGCCCTCTCCAGCCTGGCTGGCGGCATGGCGCTGGACGACGCCACGGTGTGGTGGCTCCGGCCGATGCCGCCCATGGTGCATGCCGACGCCCGTGTGGCCGTCGAAGGCCCCGACGCGCTGCGCATCACGGTGCAGGGCGCACGTCAGGACCGCCTGGCCCTGCTGCCCGGCTCCTTCATCCGCATCACCGGGCTGCAGGCGCGGGACCAGTTCGGCGACATCGAAGCGAGTCTGGCCGGACCGGCCGCCGACGCCTTCTCGCTGCTGAACCACCCCCGGCTGAAGCTGCTGTCCCGCGGCGGCGTGCAGATCGTGGACCCGGCAGGCACCCTCCGCGCCCACCTCACGATGCGCGTGCCGCTGGACGACCGGGCGACCATGGACGACATCCCCGTCACCGCCACCGCAGACCTGACCGGCCTCCATCTCGGGCGCCTGGTCGCGGGACGGGACCTCGACCGCGCAAACCTGTCCGCCAGGGTCACCGGCGCAGGGCTGACCATAGCCGGGCAGGGGCACGTTGCCGGCATCCCGGCCAGGCTTGGCTTCGACATGGATTTCCGGAACGGGCCGGCAAGCCAGGTGCTGCAGCACCTGACCGCCGACGGTGCGGCGACCCCCGACCAGCTTCTCGCCGCCGGCCTGCCGGCAGCCGCCGTGCACGTGCTGTCGGGCGGCTCGGCCGCGCTGCGGGTCGACTACACGAGCCGGCGCGACGCGACCGCCGTGCTGCAGGTCGACGCCGACCTGTCCCAGGCATCGGTCGCCACCCCCTTCGGCTGGTCCAAGCCGTCCGGGGCGCCGTCCGCCGCCGGCGGGCGGGTGACGCTTCAGGGCGGCAGGCTCAGCGCGGTGGACAACCTGCACGCCGAAGGTCCGGGCCTGGCCATCGTCAGCCACGCGGTCGTCTCCCCCCGCGCCCGCACGCTTCAGCTCGAACGTTTCGACCTCGGGCGCACCAGCGCCCACGGCCAGATCGGCTTCGCGTCGAAGGCGGGCGGCCCCGTCAGCGTCGCCCTGTCCGGCGCGTCGCTCGACCTGTCCGCCTTCTTCGGCAAGCCCGACGCCAGGCCGGCGCAGCAGGAGGACGACAAGCCTGGCCTGCCATGGTCGGCCAGGCTGGATTTCGCCCGCGTGTTCCTGGCCCACGACACGGTGCTCGCCCCGCTCCACGTCAACGCCGCCAGCGACGGGCGCCGCATCCTGCACGCATTTGCCAGCGCAGGGGGGGCCAGCCCAGGGGGCAGCAGCGCAGGGGCCGGGCTGACGGCCAGCATCGCGCCGGGGCCGGGCAGCCGGCACGTGACCGCATCGGCCGCACCGGCCGGGGAGGCGCTGGCCGGCCTCGGCCTCGCCGGCCTCAGCGGCGGGACGCTCAGACTGGACGGCGGCTTCGACGACACCGCGCCCGGCGCGCCGCTGTCCGGCACCGCCAGGCTCGACAACTTCAACGTGCGCGACGCCCCTGCGATCGGGCGGCTGCTGCAGGTCATGACCCTGTACGGCGTCGCCGACACGCTGCACGGGCCGGGGCTGCACTTCTCCCACCTGATCGCGCCGTTCCGCTGGCGCCGGCGCGTGCTCCGGCTGTCGAACGCGCGTGCGTTCTCCCCCTCGCTCGGCCTGACCGCCGACGGCGACGTCGATCTGTCGAACCGCACCGCAGACATGCGCGGCACGGTGGTTCCGGCCTATTTCTTCAACCAGCTGCTGGGCGACCTGCCGCTCGTCGGGCGGCTGTTCTCGCCGGAAAAGGGCGGCGGCGTGTTCGCCGCGCGCTACTCGGTCCGTGGGCCGCTTGCCGACCCCAAGGTGGGCGTGAACCCGCTATCGGCGCTGACGCCCGGCTTCCTGCGCGGCGTCTTCGGGGTGTTCGACCACAGGTCCGTGGGCGACGCAGGCGGGGATCACGTCCAGTAGAGGTGCCGGGCGAACGGCAGGTGACGCTTAAGCGAGGCCTCGATCGTGCCGCGCATCTCCTGCATCTGCTCCTTGGGGAACACCCATTTGACCGAGCCGAACTTCGTCATCTTCCGCGACCGCTGCGCCTCGTCCATCTCCAGCTTGCTGCCGGGATACCAGGACACCAGCACGTCCTTGGATTTCGGGGTGAAGCGATGGGTGATCAGCTCGGCCGTCAGGTCGACGCCCGCAACCCCCTCCAGCGCGCCCGCGACACTGGCGAACAGGGCGTCGTACGCCTCGGCCCACTCCGGCACCCGCATGATCGGCGCCACCGTCAGCCCCACCGGGTAGCCCGCCTGCGCCATGGCGCGCAGCGCCGCCAGCCTGGCGGCCATGCGCGGCGCACCCCCCTCGTGTCGTTCGGCCGCCAGCGCGTTGACCGAGAAGCGGACGCGGGTGCGGCCGCGATGCGGCAGGCTCAGCAGCGGCCCGACCGCGTCGAACTTGGTGGTGAAGCGCAGCTGCACGGCCGCGTCCCAGGCACCGAAATACGCGATGCTGGCGGCCAGGCTGCCGGTCAGGTGCTCGATCGCCAAGGGATCGGTGTAGCACGAGCATTCGAAGGTGGTGCCCTCCTGCGCCCGGTCGGCCGAGACGGAGGTGACGCGCCCCTGGCCGAGTGCCGCGGGCAGTTCTCCCAGGATCTCCTCCAGGTTGGCATAGACGCGGACGATGGGCGGGCCGGCGAGCGAGCCTGCCAGGTAGCAATACGAACAATGCGCCGGGCACCCCTCGGCCAGGTCGTACCGCCAGTCCGCACTCGGCGGTATCGGCTGCAGGCGCCGCCTGCTGGCGCTCGCCGTCACGATCGCCATCGTCGTCTTGGCGTCCCGGTAGGTGTCGGGCAGGCCCGACAGGCGGTCGGCCGTCAGCGCCACGATCTCGGACCCGAGCGCGCGCGCCCTCTCCACCATGGCCGCCCCCGAGTCGCGCGCAATCGCCGAAGGCGTGACGAGCACGCGACGCGGAACCCAGAGCCTCGACATGCCGGCTGATATTGGGCCGATGCGGCCACGTGCAGCCCCGGCGAGTGGCGGCCGGCGCGCGGCCGGGCTATCGAAAGTCCATGCAGGACGACGCGCCGCCGATACTGGCCACCACGAGCGGGCGGGTGGGCGTGGTCACGCTGATCCGCCCCAACGCACTGAAC